>NZ_JACCQA010000006.1:0-301317 GCF_015712215.1 Burkholderia sp. 9779_493 | reverse complement strand
CCTCCCGCCCACTGCCAACCGCCTCGGTAATTCCGCCTCTGGTCAGCCCCGCGCCACCCGCGCTATCGTTTCCCCCATCCCCACAGCCCAGGAGCTGCCTTTGCCTACCCGCCACGGAGTCGACCTCATCCGCGCCCGCGCGCTGTTCGATCGCGAACGTCAGACGTTCACCGAAGCCATGCCGGTTTCCCGCGCGCTGTCCGCGGAAGCGTCCGAGCACTTGCTGTTCGGCGTGCCGTTGCACTGGATGCAGGACTGGTCGACCCCGTTCTCGCTCTACGTGAAGGAAGCCCGCGGCGCGACGTTTACCGACGTCGACGGTCATCGCTACGTCGATTTCTGCCTCGGCGACACCGGCGCGATGTTCGGCCATGCGCCCGAACCCGTCGCCCGCGCGCTCGTCGAACAGGCCACGCGCGGCTACACGACGATGCTGCCGAGCGAGGACGCCGCGTGGGTGTCGCGCGAACTCGCGCGGCGCTTCAAGTTGCCGGTCTGGCAATTCGCGTTGAGCGCGAGCGACGCGAACCGCTTCGTGCTGCGCTGGGCGCGCGCGGCCACCGGCCGCAACACGATCGTCGTGTTCAACGGCTGTTATCACGGCACGGTCGACGACGTGTTCGTCGATCTCGTCGACGGCCGCCCGGTACAGCGCGACAGCCTGCTCGGGCAATCGTACGACCTGCTAGCGAACACGCGCGTCGTCGAGTTCAACGATCTGGCCGCGCTCGAAGCGGCGCTGCAGGACGGCGATGTCGCGTGCGTGCTCGCGGAGCCCGCGATGACGAACATCGGCATGGTGCTGCCCGACCCGGGTTTCTGGGAAGCCGCGCGCGAACTGACGCGCCGCACCGGCACGCTGCTGGTGATCGACGAGACGCACACGATCAGCAGCGGCCCCGGCGGTTACGCGGTCGCGCACGGTCTCGAACCGGACATGCTGGTGGTCGGCAAGCCGATCGCGGGCGGCGTGCCGTGCGCGGTGTACGGGTTCAGCGCCGAATTCGCGGCGCGCGCCAAGCAGGCGAAGCTGAACGCGCCGCCCGGCCACTCGGGCATCGGCACGACGCTCACCGCGAACATGCTCGCGATGCATGCGATGCGCGCGACGCTCGCCGAAGTAGCGACCGACGCCGCGTATGCGCACATGTTCGCACTCGCCGCGCGGCTCGCGACGGGCCTCGAACACGCGATCGCGACACACCGGCTGCCGTGGTGCGTGACGCGCATCGGCGCGCGCACCGAGTTTCAGTTCGCGCCGGTGCCGCCGCGCAACGGCACGCTGGCCGGCGCGCAGCTCGACAGCGAACTGGAGCACATCGTGCACCTGTACCTGCTGAATCGCGGCGTGCTGATCACGCCGTTCCACAACATGATGCTCGTGTGCCCGCAAACGACCGACGACGATGTCGACCGGCTCGTCGCGCAGTTCGATGCGTGTCTGGGTGAGCTGGTGTGATGCGCTGACGCAGGGCCGGTACGCGCGCGAGCGCGTACCGGGCCGCCGCTTTCGCTACACCGCCTTCAACGCCCGCCGCGCCACTTCCGCGAAATACCGCGCGCCCACCGGCAGGATCGCGTCGTTGAAATCGTAGGTCGCGTTGTGCAGCGGCACGCCGCCCTGCCCGGCCGCCTCGCCGTTGCCGATGAACACGAAGTTGCCCGGCACCGCCTGCAGGAACGCGCCGAAATCCTCCGAGATCATCATCGGCTGCACGTCGGCGTGCACCGCGTCGGCGCCCGCGACGTGCGCGGCGGCCTGCACGGCCGTGTCGACCCATTCCGGCGAATTCACCGTCGGCGCGAACTCGTGCGTGTATTCGAACGTGCAGGTCGCGCCGTGCGTGCGGCAGATCCCTTCGCTGATCTCGCGCATCCGCGTTTCCAGCAGCGCCTGCACGTCGCGCGAATAGCTGCGCGTGTCGCCCTTGATCGTCACGGTCGACGGCAGCACGTTGCGCAGCCCGTCGGTGATGAATTCCGTGCACGAGATCACCGCCTGCTGGCCCGGGTCGAGATTGCGCGACACGATCGTCTGCAGCGCGAGCACGATCTGCGAGCCGATCACGATCGGGTCGATGCCCATGTGCGGACGCGCCGCATGCGTGCCGCGCCCGTCGATCCGGATCACGAAGTTGTCCTCGCTCGCCATGATGCCGCCCGCCCGCGTCGCGAACGTGCCCGCGCGCATGCCCGGCATGTTGTGCGCGCCGAAGATCGCATCGACCGGAAAGCGCTCGAACAGCCCGTCGGCCATCATCGCCTTCGCGCCGCGGCCGTGCTCTTCCGCCGGCTGGAAGATGAAGCGCACCGTGCCGTCGAAATCCTTGCGCTCGGCCAGCAGTTGCGCGGCGCCGAGCACCATCGACATGTGGCCGTCGTGTCCGCACGCATGCATCTTGCCCGGTGTGCGCGATACGTGTTCGCGACCCGGTGCGTGCTCGGCGATGTTCAGCGCGTCCATGTCCGCACGAATGCCGATCGCGCGCCGGCCCGTGCCGGCCGTCAGGTTCGCGACGAGCCCGGTGCCGCCGATCCCGCGATGTACGTCGAGCCCGAGCGTCGTGAGAATCCGCGCGACGTAGTCCGACGTGTTCACCTCTTCGAAACCCGTCTCCGGATACTGGTGCAGATGGCGGCGCCAGGTCTTCAGCTGCCCCTGCAGCGTGCTTTCTGCCGTTGCGTCGATTGTGTCCATTGCGCTGGCCTCGTCGATAGTCACGTCGGTCGTCATGTCGTTCAGGCCGCCACCGCCACGCGGCTCAGCCAGTCGCGCTGCCGCGCGAGCACCGCGTCGGCCGTCTCGCCGACGCAATGCCGGTACACGGACGGCGCGGTCGCCCCTTCCGTGTTGATCGCCAGCACGCGCGCATTCGCATCGAGCCCGACCTGCCGAGCGAGCGCCGGGTCGCGCATCAGCACGTCGAGCCCGGCCACGCCGGCCGCGCCCGATTCGCCGGCGACGACCGGCACGTCGCGTGCGCTGCCGGCCGCGAGGCCGCGCATCGCCTGCACCGCGTCCTCGTCGTCGATCAGCATGAAGTAGTCGATGCACATCTCGAGGAAATCCCACGCGAGCGGCGACGCCTCGCCGCATGCGAGCCCGGCCATCACCGAATCGACGCTGCCGGTCGCCTTCGTCGCACGGCCGGCCAACGCGCTCTGGTACAGGCAATCGGCCTGGCGCGGCTCGACGACGACGAAGCGCGGCCGCTGCACGCCGTCGCGCTCCCACAGGTAACTCGCGACGCCCGCGGCGAGGCCGCCCACGCCGCCTTGCAGGAACACGTGCGTGAACGGCCGTCCGTCGTCCTCCGCGGCCTGCGCGGCCGCTTCGGCGGCGATCACGCCGTAGCCCTGCATCACGTCGCGCGGAATCGCTTCGTAGCCGTCGTACGACGTATCCGACACGACGTACCAGCCGTTCGCTTGCGCGAGCTGCGCCGCGCAGACGACCGATTCGTCGTAGTTCCCCGCGATGCGCACGATCCGCGCGCCGTAGGCCGAGATCGCGCGTTCGCGCTCGGCGTCGACGTTCGCATGCAGCACGATCACGCAGCCGCAGCCGATCGCGCGCGCGGCGGCAGCCAGCGCGCGGCCGTGATTGCCGTCGGTCGCGCTGATCACCGTCAGGTCGGCCAGCTCCGCCGCGTAGCGGCCGGTGACGAGCCCCTGCGGATCGAGCGCCTGCGTGCGCCGCAGCCGCTTCACGAGCCGCACCAGCGCGATCGGCGCGCCGAGCGCCTTGAAGCTGCCGAGCGGCGAGCGGCACGACTCGTCCTTCACGCTGACGCTCGCGACGCCGAGCCGCGCGGCCAGATTGGGCAGCGCGCGCAGCGGCGTGCGCGCGTGGCCGACGAGCGGCCAGTGCGCGAGCCACGCGCCGCTTTCGTCGGCCGACGCGATGTTCATCACGCGGCGCAGCGCGTTCGGGTAAGCGGTGCGCGACGCGCGCGGGTTGGCGATCAGCATGACGAAAAGCTCCGGATCGGGACCGCGCGGGCGGTCCGTCGGGTGGGTCGGTCGGGCAGGCGCGGGTTGCGCTGGCCGGCGGTTGGAAAAATAATATTGCGCATGCCGGTCAACAAAATCGCCAAATCGATGGCCCAGACGCAAAAATTTCTCATTCTTCCGAGGTTCGACACACCATCATGACGCCCCCTCTCGATGCGTTCGATCGCAAGTTGCTGATGGAAGTCCAGCGCGACGCGCAGACGCCGCAAGCCGAGCTCGGCGCGCGCGTCAACCTGTCGACGGCCGCGGTGAACCGGCGGCTGCGGCGCCTCGCGGAAGACGGCGTGATCGAGCGCTACACGGCCGTCGTCGCGCCGGACAAGGTCGACCATCCGCTGACGATCGTCGTGAACGTCGAGGTCGAGAGCGAGCAGATCGACCAGCTCGACGCGATGAAGCGCGCATTCGAGCGCTGCCCGCAGATCCAGCAGTGCTACTACGTGACGGGGGAATGGGATTTCGTGCTGATCCTCGCGGTGCGCAACATGGATCAGTACAACGCGCTCACGCGCGAGCTGTTCTTCGCGAACAACAACGTGAAGCGGTTCAAGACGCTGGTGAGCATGAGCCGCGTGAAGGTCGGGCTCGACGTGCCGGTCGATGCCGGCGAGTAAATGAATGAGGCCATGAAGCGGCCGGCACATCGTTGCATGCGCCGGCCGCCTCCCATCGACGGCTACGTCAGCGACAACTGAAGCTCGCCGCCGAATTCACGTCGCCCGAGCCGTTGTAGCGCGCGACCTGCGGATACGGGCACAACGGCCGCGTGCGTCCCGCGCCCCACGACGCGGGCACGTCCGCGTTCGGCACCGCGTTCGTCGTGTCGCGCGCGGCGGCCACGATCGCGGCCGGCGCCTGCCCCTGCTCGACCCACGCGACGAGCGGCGTCAGCATGTCGAACTGGTCGGCCGCCGGCCCGCCCGAACAGTGATTCATCCCCGGCACCGGATAGAAGCGCGCGAAGTCCGACGCGTCGCCGCCGTTCGCCTGCGTGACGTTCGCATACCAGTCGCGCGTGTCGTTGAACGAGAACACCGGATCACCCGTGCCGTGATAGACGAGCAGCTTCGCGCCGCGCGCCTTCAGCGCGGACAGGTTCGTCTCGTCGGGCGGCGTCATGAACGACCATGACGATTGGGTATAAACCCCGTTCGTCGCGAAGATCGCCGGCGCATCGTTGTCCATGTCGAAGCCGAGCGCGAAGCCGGGCAGGTTCGCGAGCGCCGCGGCGGTTTTCGGCGGCGTCATGAACGTGAACGCCATCGCGGCCGGATCGAGCGTGACGGAATTCGACTGCTTCCACCCGGCCCAACCAGGGCCCGAGATGCCCGGATCGTACGGGAAGCTCGCGTAGAGCGCCGTGCCCGCGCTGTTGCGCGCACCGGCGAACACGTTCTCCAGCGCGGTTTTCTGCGCAGGCGTCAGGCACGACCCGGTGCGCGTGCCGTTCGCGCAGGTCGGGATGTCCGTGTCGACGCTGAAATGCGTCTGGCACGCGGCGACGTCCTGCACCATCCCGTCGGCCGCGCCATCGAGCGCATCGCATTTCTCGAGAATCTTCGCGCCGACGAACTGGCGCTCCGCATCGTTGAAACCGCTGCGGATATCCGGCAGCCCGTTCGTTCCGGTGGCCGACGCGATCTTCGCGAACTGCTGCGCGCCATACATCTCGCCGATCGCCGCCTTCGGCAGATGGAAGCCCGGATCGCCCGCGATGATGCCGTCGTAGTCGGCCGGGTTGCGCACCGCCGTGACCATCGCGTGACGGCCGCCGTTCGAGCAACCGCCGAAATAGCTGCGATCGGGCGCCTTGCCGTACGCGAGCCGGATCACCTGCTTGGCCATCGGCGTCAGCGCGTCGACCGCGCCGTAGCCGTAATCGATCCGCGCCTGCGGATCGAGACCGAACAGCGGATTCTGCGCGGCGCTGTGCCCCGAATCCGAGCTGATCACCGCGAACCCCTGGTTCAGCGCATTGGTCAACGGCCCGCCGCCGCCGATCTCGCCGGTCGCGGTCACGACGTTGCCGTCGAGCCCGCCGTTGGCCTGGTAAAAGAAGCGGCCGTTCCATGCTTTCGGCAAACGCATCTCGAAGCCGATCGCATAGGTCTTGCCGTCCACCGCGCTCACGCGCTCGTTCATCTTGCCGGCGATCACGCAGTGCTCGGCGACCGGCTTGCCGGCCACCGTCAACGCGCCGGCGGCCGCGGTCGTCACCGACGTGAACGACGTGTTCGCATACGCGAGCTTCGCGGCGAGCGCGTCGCAGGTCTGCGCCATCGCGACCGGCGTCGCGGCGCTCAGGTGCGTGGGCGCGGCGCTGACCGAATCGTCGCCGCCGCACCCGGCGAGCATCGCGGCGGCAGACAACGGCGCAATGCAAAGGAATGCAGATTTTCTGTTCAAGATAGCTCCCGTTCGGTTCGTCACGCCGGTGAATCAGAACATGTGCCGCATGCCGACCATCGCGCCGAGCTGCCCCATCCCCGCGCCGGGCGTGGTGCCGGGCCCGCCGCCGCTGACCGAGTAGCGTGCATGCGCGCTGTTCCACAGATACGACGATTGCGCATAGACGGCCGTGCGCTTGGTCAGCAGATAGGTCGCGCGCAGCGTGGCCATCGTCGCGCGCGTGTCGTGCGCGGAATTGACGATCCGGTAGCCTTCGCCGTCGACGATGAAATCGGGCTTCACCGCATACGACGCGCCGACGAAGAACAGGTCCGAATGCGCGCCCGCCGCCGCCGGCGAACCGGTCGACACGCGCCGCCCGATCCAGCCCGCGCCGATCTTCGCGCCGGCCGCTTGCGCATACGCGCTCACGTGGGTGCGCGCATCCTTGCCGCCGCTGCTGGTGAAGGGAACGGGCGCCACGCCGTCGAAGAAGTTCGCGGCCGCGCCGGTACCGCCGCGCTGTTCCTCGTACGACGCCGCCGCACCGAAGTACGCACTGTCGTACTTGAGCATCACCGACCAGTTGCGGCATTGCACCGCGTCGCCCGGCACCTGCCCCGCGCACGTGCCCTGCCCCGGCGAGTTGCCGGTGCCCGCGCCGTCGCGGCCGAACGAATACGCGGCGCCGAGCGTCACGCCGCGATACGTGCCGAGGTAGGTCACCGCATTGTCGGCGCGGCCGTTCGGCACGTACGCGTCGAACGAGCCGAGCCCGTAGATGTCGGGGCCGATGATGTCCGCGCCCTGCAGCGCGAGATAGGTCATCGTGTACTGGCGGCCGAACGCGAGCGTGCCGAAGCCGCTCTTCAGCCCGACGAACGCCTGCCGCCCGAACAGCCGGCCGCCCTGGCCGAGATCGCCGCCGCGCACGTTGAAGCCGCTTTCGAGCGTGAACACCGCCTGATAGCCGCCGCCGAGATCCTCGCTGCCGCGCAGCCCCCAGCGCGACGGCAGTTCGCCCGTCACGCCCGGCATCCGCACCACGTGATCGCCGGCCGCGTTCGCGTGCGACACGAATTCGACGCCCGTGTCGATGATCCCGTACAGCGTCACGCTCGACTGCGCGTGCGCGCCCGGCGCGGCGAGCGCGCAGCACGCGCCGGCGGCCAGCAGGCCATTCCTTGTCTTCGTCTTCATTTCGTTGCGTCTCCAGACCATGTTGAATCGCGCGCTCTGACGGCGCGCATCGAAAAAACCGGGCAATGTCAGTCGCCGGCCCGCGGGCGGCGGATCAACAGCAGCGCGGCCACGGCCGCGACCAGCGTGACGGGGATGCTCGCGCCGATCACGACCGGCGCGCTGCGGCCGGCGGCCAGCAACGTCGCGGCCGCGAGCGGGCCGACGACGGAGCCGAGCCGGCCGACGGCGACCGCCGAGCCGACGCCGGTCCCGCGCATCGCGGTCGGGTAGTACATCGCGGCCAGCGCATACAGCACCGACTGGCCGCCGACGACGAACATCCCGGCCGCGAACGCAGCCGCCGCGAGCGACGCGAAGCCGGGTGCGGCCGCCAGCGCGGCGAGCGACAGCACGATTCCGACGTACATGCCGCCGACCACGCGCGACGCGCGCATCCGGTCGAGCGCCGCGCCGATGCCGAGCGCGCCGAGCCCCGCGCCGACGTTGAACGCGATCTGCACGAGGCCGACGTGCGCGCGATCGAGCCCGCGCGCGGCCATCAGCGACGGCAGCCAGTTCAGCAGGAAGTAGAGGACGATCAGCGTGCAGAAGTAGCTGACCCACAGCGCGAGCGTCGACGTCGTACGGCCGTCGCCGAACAGCGTCCGGGCGACGCTGGCGCGCGCGGCCTGCGTGCCCGCGACGTCGAGATACGCGCGCGATTCCGGCAGGCACCACACGAGCAGCGGCACGAGCAGCAGCGGCCCCAGGCCGCCGACGTAGAAGATGTGGCGCCATTCGGTATCGCCCGCGAGCAGCACGCCGATCAGCGACGCGATCACGCCGCCGAACGGGATCCCGCAGTACATCGTCGCGACCGCGCTGCTGCGCGAGCGCGGCTCGACCGCTTCGGACGACAGCGCGATCAGGTTGGGCATCGCGCCGCCGAGGCCGATACCGGTCAGCACGCGCACGACGACGAGCATCGCGAAGCTCGAGACCTGCGCGGTCGCGATCGACAGCAGCCCGAACAGCACGGTCGACGCGATCAGCACGCGCTTGCGGCCGATCCGGTCGGCGAGCCGCCCGCCGAGCATCGCACCCGGCAGCAGCCCGAAGGTGCCCGCGCTGAACGCGATGCCCATCTGCGATACGGACAGCCCGAATTCGCGCGCCATCCGCGGCGCGGCGACGCCGACCGACTGCAGGTCGAGCCCTTCGAGGAGGGCGATCGCGAAACACAACGCCAGCGTGGTCGCGACCGTGGATTTTTCGGCAACGTAAGTGTTCATGTCTCCAGTCCCATGTCTTTGTAGTCGGTCGGCCGTGCAACGACCGTCGCGCCGCCGCCGGCCAGTGGCGGTTCGGCGCGCGAGGTGTCGAATGAAAGGCCGCCTTTATCAGGCAACCTGATTCACTGGCCGCAAGAATGCCCGCCGGTGTCGTGACCGGCCGGTCGTTGTGCCTGCTTGTTGTTGCTGACTGCTTGTTGTTGCTGACTGCTTGCTGCTCGTTGCTGCCCGTGCGTGCGCTTACGCGTAAATCACGTCGGGATCGCGCCGCGCCGGGTCGTACAGTGCTTCGATCGCCGCCGCGCGATGCTTCTGCACGGCCGCCTGGTTCAGCGAACCCTTGTCGGTCACCTCGCCGAGATCGAGCGACGGCGGCGTGTCGATCAGCCGGATTCGCGCGACGAACGTCGACCCGCCGCTCGCGTTCCGGTTCAGCGCGGCAAGCCACGCCGCGAACGCCGCGCGCACGGCCGGCGCGCGCAGCACGTCGGTCACGGACGCATCGGCGGCGAGCCCCGCCAGCACACGGCACGCGTCGACACGCGGAAACACCAGCAAGCCGATGTCGTCGCGATTGATCCCGGTGACGACCACGTCCTGCACGTACGGCGCACCCGTCGACACCGCATTCGCGCGCAATGGCCCAACGCTGACGAACGTGCCGCTGCTCAGCTTGAAATCCTCGGTCAGCCGCCCGTCGAACAGCAGCCCGAGTTCCGGCCGCGCCGGATCGGCGAAGACGCCTGCGTCGCCGCTGCGGTAGTAGCCTTCGTCGTCGAACACGTCGCGCGGATCGACGTCCGCGTGCCAGTAGCCGCGCATCACGTTCGGCCCCTTGAAGCGCAGTTCGTGCTTGCCGCCGCACGGCACCAGCTTCGCGTCGCAGCCGGGCGCGGGCAGCCCGATATAGCCTGCGCGCATCAGCGGCCCCGTCGTGAACAGGCACGACGGCGACGCCTCCGTCATCCCGAGGCCGGCCATGATCCGGATGCGCTCGCCGCAATGCGCTTCGGTCACGCGATCGAGCCGGTCCCACGCGGCCTGCGACAGCCCCGCGCCGCCGAAGAAATACAGCTTCACGCGCGAGAAGAACGTGTCGCGCAATTCGGCATCGCGTTCGAGCGCGGCGGTCAGTTCCTCCCAGCCCTTCGGCACGTTGAAGTAGATCGTCGGCGCGATCTCGCGCAGGTTGCGCACGGTTTCGTCGAAGCGGCCGGGCACCGGGCGACCGTCGTCGATATACAGCGTGCCGCCGTTGTACAGCGCGATGCCGAGGTTGTGACTGCCGCCGAACGTGTGATTCCACGGCAGCCAGTCGACCAGCACCGGCGGCTCACGCGTCAGTTCCGGCATCGTCTGCCGCAACATCTGCTGGTTGCTGCACAGCATCCGGTGCGTGGTCGGCACGGCCTTCGGCTGCTTCGTCGAACCGGACGTGAACAGGATCTTCGCGAGATGGTCGGGGCCGACCGCCTCGTGAATCGCGTCGATCGTGCGCGGGGCGGTGGCGAGCAGGCGCGACAGCGGCACCGCGCGGCCCTCGGCATCGACATCGGCATCGTGCGCGACGATCAGCGCCGCATCGGCCGGCAACGTCGCATCGAGCGCCCGCGCGAACGGCGCGCGTTCGGCGACGAACACCGCGCCCGGCCGCAGCACGCCGAGCGTGTGACGCAGCTTGCCGTAGTCGGTCGACACCAGCGAATACGCGGGCGAGATCGGCGAGTACGGCACGCCGGCCAGCATCGCCGCGAACATCAGCTGCAGATGCTCGAGGTCGTTGCCGGACAGCACCGCGAGCGGGCGCTCGGCCGACAGCCCGAGATCGACGAGGCCCTGGCCGAGCGCGCGGGCGCGTTCGAGCATCCGCGCGTACGTGATCTCGATCCAGCGGCCGTCGGCGCCGCGCCGCGCGGCCAGCACGCGGTCCGGATGCGCTTGCGCGCCGCGCACGAGGCAGTCGGTGACGCGAGTCGGATAATCGCCGAGCGGTTCGCGCGAGCGCAGGTACCAGGTACCGTCGTCGGCGCGGCGAATCTCGGCCGCGCCGACCGCGACGGCGGCCGCGCGATAGCGCACGGCGCCCGTGTCGTTCATCGGGCCGCTGGCGGGCGTCTCAACATTCATCGTCGGCTCGCTCATACCGGGTAATGCCGCGGCGCGGTCTGCACGGTGATCCAGCGCAGCTCGGTGAATTCGGCGATCGACGCGCGGCTGCCGAAGCGTCCGTAGCCGCTCGCCTTCGTGCCGCCGAACGGCATCTGCGCTTCGTCGTGCACGGTCGGCCCGTTGATGTGGCAGATCCCCGATTCGATTCGGCGCGCGACCGCCATCGCGCGCGCGACGTCGCGACTGAACACGCTCGCCGACAGCCCGAACTCGCTGTCGTTCGCGAGCGCGACCGCTTCGTCGTCGTTGTCCGCACGCAGGATCGCGACGACCGGCGCGAACGATTCCTCGCGATACAGGCGCATCTCGGGCGTCACGCCGTCGACGATCGCCGGCTGCATCGTCGCGCCTTCGACGCGGCAGCCGAGCGGCAGATGCGCACCGTGCGCACGCGCATCCTCGACCAGCGACGCCGCGCGCGTGGCGGCCGACGCATCGACCATCGTGCCGAGCGGATGGCCGGCCAGCGGATCGCCGGCAACCAGCGTGCGCGCCTTTGCGGCGAGCCGCTCGACGAGCGCACCGGCGACCGGCCGCGCGGCGATCACGCGCTCGGTCGACATGCAGATCTGCCCCTGGTTGAAGAACGCGCCGAACGCGATCGCGTCGACGGCTGCATCGAGATCCGCATCGTCGAGCACCAGCACCGGCGCCTTGCCGCCGAGTTCGAGCAGCACGGGTTTCAGGTGCGCGGCCGCGTGGCGCGCGATGATGCGGCCGACGTGCGTCGACCCGGTGAAGTTGATCCGCTTCACATGCGGATGCGCGATCATCCGTTCGACAAGCGCCGGTGCATCGGCCGCCGCGTGCGTGATCACGTTGACCACGCCGGCGCCGAGCCCGGCTTCGTCCAGCACCGCGCCGATCAGCGCGTGCACGCCCGGGCACGCCTCGGACGCCTTCAGCACGACCGTGTTGCCGCACGCGAGCGGCATCGCCAGCGCCCGCGTGCCGAGGATCACCGGCGCATTCCACGGCGCGATGCCGAGCACCACGCCGCACGGCACCCGCATCGCGAGCGCGAGATTGCCCGGTACGTCGGACGGAATCACGTCGCCGGCGATCTGCGTCGTCATCGACGCGGCCTCGCGCAGCATGTTCGCCGCGAGCGTCACGTTGAAGCCGATCCAGCCGGGCGTCGCGCCCGTTTCGGCGACGCCGGTCGCGATGATCTCGTCGATGCGCGCGTCCATCAGGTCGGCCGCCTTCAGCAGCAGCCGGCGGCGCTCGGTCGGCGCGAGCGCCGCCCATGCGGGGAACGCGCGGTGCGCGGCGTCGATCGCCGCGTCGGCGTCGGCGCTGCCGGCCGCCGGCGCGCGCGACGCAAGCGCGCCCGTCGCGGGGTTGAAGCGGTCGAAGGTGCGGCCGTCGCGGGCGGTGCACCACTCGCCGCCGATCAGCATCCGTCTGTCGGTCATGTCGTCTCCTGCCTTGCCTGTCTCTTGCGATTACGCCGGCGGGGAAGCCGGCGGCTGCGTCCGCGCTTGTATCAGCGCTTGTAGGCTTGCAGACCCGGCTTGATCGCCTTGTCGTCGAGGAACTGCTTCAGCCCCTGTTCGCGGCCGCGCTCCGGGTCGCGCAGTTGCGCCTGGTCGAGCTTCGCATACAGGTAATCCTCGCACTGCTCCCACGTGAGTTCGCGCGAGCGCTTGAAGCCGTGCTTCGCCGCGCGCAGCACGACCGGGTTCTTGTCCATCAGCCGTGCGGCGAGCGCGATCGTCGCGTCGCGCAGCCCGGCGAGCGGCACGCTGCTGTTCACGAGGCCCATCTCCGCGGCTTCGACGCCGGTGAACGTGTCGCCGGTCATGATGTAGTGCAGCGCGCGGCGGTGTCCGACCGTGTCGGCCATCGCCTTGCTGACGAGGTTGCCGGGCGGGATGCCCCAGTTGATCTCCGACAGCCCGAACACCGCTTCGTCGGCCGCGATCGCGAGGTCACACGCGACGAGCGGCGAGAACCCGCCGCCGAAGCACCAGCCGTTCACCATCGCGATGGTCGGCTTGCCGTACATCCGCAGGCGGCGCCACTGCCATTCCGATGCGTCGCGGCGCACCTTTTCCTGCAGCGCGTCCGGGCCGCCGTCGATCTCGCGGAAATACTCCTTCAGATCCATGCCGGCCGTCCATGCGGCCCCCGCGCCGGTCAGCACGAGCACCTTCGCCTCGTCGTCGAACTCGACCGCGTCGAGCACCTGAAGCATCTCCTGGTTCAGCGTGGGGCTCATTGCGTTGCGCTTCTCGGGGCGATTCAACGTCACCCACGCGATGCCGGCCTCCACTTTCACTTCAACGGTCTGCCAGCGGTTGTCGTACTTGCTCATGTCTGTTCCTGTCGTTCGTTTCCAGTGCGATTCGGTGCGCAGCCTGCGTGCTGCGGACGACTTCATTTAATATCAGGCTACCTGATATTGCAAGCGGCACGAGCGCCGGTGTAAACCCGGAGCGGAAACCGGAGAATGCGGCGGGGAAATCAGGGAGCGGTCGAGCGATCGCCGATGGCGCGGACGAAGCGCGCACGGGCCGAACGGGCCCGCGTCGTGAAAATCGGGGAGGCGCTCAGCCGCGCAGGTTGCGCGAGAACAGTTCGAGCGCGCGCTGCACGTGCGCGGCGTCGTCGGCCGGGATGTCGCCCAGCATGCGGGCCTCGAGCGGGCGCAGCACGGCTTCGCATTCGCGCAGCATCGCCGCGCCTGCGTCGGTCAGCTTCAGCAGGATGATGCGGCCGTGCGACGGGTCGGCTTCGCGCGTGACGAAACCGCGCGCGGCCATCACGCTCATCACCTCGTTCGCCGATTGCGGCGTGATCCACGAGCGCTCGGCCAGTTGCGCGTTCGACGATGCGCCGCGCGCCTCGAGCACCGACAGCGCCGTGTATTGCGCGAGCGTGATGCCGAGCGGCGCGAGCGCGTCGGTCATGTGACGGCGCAGCAGCCTGTCGAGGCCGCCGATCACGTAGGTCAGACGTTGTTGCACGCGCGCTTTCGGCTTGTCGCCCGTGGCGCGGGCGGCGTCCTTCGCGGCGGGTTTCGAACGGGCGGGCTTGGTCGGGGTGGAACTCATGGCGCGTGCTGGATGGAATTGCGAGCCATCTTACCAGCACGCGAAACGTCGTTCTGTCCGGTTGTACGCGACACGCGCGGTACGCGCGGTCGGCTGCGGCGGTCAGCCGTGCGACGCGCGCCGGCCCGCGAACCGCGCGGTCGGCAGCCCCGCGTAGCGCGTCTGCGCGACGAACACGCCGCCCGCGTGCACATCGCCGGCCAGCGCGTCATCGCTCAGGTCAACACGCGCACTCGTCACATACAGCCGGCCTTCACCGTCGATCGCAACGCAGCTCGGCTGCGCGGTCGGCACTTCAACGCGATCCGTCTCGACCCCGTCCGGCCCATAACGCACCACGCGCCTGCCGCCCCACTGCGCATTCCACAGCCCACCGTCGCGATCGACGATCGACCCGTCCGGATCACCATTGGCATCGATCAGCCGCGCGAACGGCCGCACGTTCGCGACGTCGCCACCCGCACGGTAATCGCACACGAAAATCTCGCGCACCAGCGAATCGCAGAAATACATCTTCGAACCGTCCGGCGAGAACCCGATGCTGTTCGCGATCGCGGCCGGCGGCAACGCGAGCCGTTCGAGCGTGAGGTCGGGGTTGAGGCGATAGAACCCGCCGACCGCGCGCGGCGGCTCGGCGCCTTCGTCCTTCATCCCGAACACGAATGCGCCGGCCCCGTCGCCGCGCCCGTCGTTGAGCCGCGTCGGCAAGTCGGGCTCGACGTCGACGATCCGCGTGAACGCGCCGCTGCGCAGGTCGAAGAACGCGAGATGGGTCGCGAGCCCGACGAGCAGCACGTCCGGCTCGTCGGTCAACGCGAAGCACGCGAGCCGTTCGGGCATCGCCCACTGCGCGAGGTCCGAGCCGTCCGCGCGGCAGCGCCACAGCTGCGCGCCTTCGATGTCCACCCAATACAGCGCGTGCGTCCTGTCGCACCACGTCGCGCCTTCGCCGAGCGTGTTGCGGCTGTCGGCCAGCAGCGTCGCCGACGCGGCCGGATGAGTCTGTTGCATGCCGTCTCCCGATGTCTGATCTGTCGCGTTCGCGGGCGGCCGCGCCATCACCGAAGTCAGATCTTCATCGCGCGCCGCTGGTTGCGACGATACTGGTCGAACAGCACCGCGAGCAACAGAATTCCGCCGCGTATCAGATATTGGTAAAAGGTCGGCACGTTCAGCAGGCTCATCGCATCCTGCACGGAGCCCATGATCAGCACGCCGACCAGCACGCCGGAGATCGTCGCGACGCCGCCCGTCAGCGACACGCCGCCGAGCACACATGCGGAGATCACGCCGAGTTCGAGGCCGACCGACGTCTTCGGGTCGCCGAGGCTCATCCGCGACGCGAGCATCACGCCGGCGAAGCCGGTCACGAGCCCTTGCAGCACGAACACGGCGATCTTGATGCGCATCACCGGCAGCCCCGCGAGCAGCGCCGCCTCGCCGTTGCCGCCGACGGCCAGCACGTTCTTGCCGAACACCGTCTTGCGCAGCAGGAAACCGAACACGACGAAGCCGACGATGTTGCTCCAGATCGGATACGAAATACCGAGGAACGACCCGCCGCCGAGATCGAAGAAGCGCTCTTCCGAGATCATCACCGCGTCGCCGTTCGACGTGATGAACGCGAGCCCGCGCACGACTTCCATCATCGCGAGCGTGACGATCAGCGAGTTGATCCGGTAGCGTGCGATCAGCACGCCGTTCACGAGCCCGACCGCCCCACCGGCGAGCACGCCGGCCGCGATACCCAGCACGACGCTGTGCGTCGCGGTGATCAGCGTCGACGCGACGACGCCCGAGAACGCGACGATCGACGCGACCGACAGGTCGACCTCGCCGAGCGCGAGCACGAACATCATCGTCACCGCGATCGAGCCGATCAGCGTGACCGACAGCAGCAGGCCCTGGATGTTGCGCGGCGTGAGGAAGTCCGGCACGGTCATCGACAGCACCGCGAACAGCACGAGAAACACCATCACGATGCCGGAGCGGTTGATCAGCTGCCACACGCCGCCGCGTGGCCGCGCGGGCGTGGCCGCGGCCGCGGCATCCGGGGACGGGGAAGTACGTTGGGGTTGCATTGCCTGGCTCATATCAGTTCACTTGCTTTCCGGTTGAACAGCACGCCGCTAGCGCGGCAGCGCGAGCTTGATCAGCGCATCGGGCGTCGCGTGCGCCTTCGCGACCTCGCCCGCGATCCGTCCTTCCTTCATCACGACGATGCGGTCCGACACGCCGATCACCTCGGCCAGATCGCTCGACACGAGGATCACGGTGCGGCCCGCTTCCGCGAGTTCGTAGAACAGGTTGTAGATTTCCGCGCGCGCGCCGACGTCGATACCGCGCGTCGGCTCGTCCATCAGGAACACGTCGATGCGCTCGGCCAGCCAGCGCGCGAGCACGACCTTCTGCTGGTTGCCGCCCGACAGCGCGCCGATCGGCGTGTCGCCGTCGCGGGTCTTGATCGCGAGGCGCTCGATGTATTGCTGCGCGAGCTCGCGTTCGCGCCGCCCGTCGAGCAGCACGCGCGCCGGGCTGAAATGACGGCGCGCGCTGATGTTCAGGTTGTCGGCCACCGACGCGATCGCGACGATGCCTTCCTGCTTGCGGTCTTCCGGGCACAGCGCGATGCCGGCGCGCACCGCGTCGCGCGGGCTGCCGAACGCCACCCGCTTGCCGTTCAGCTCGACGTGCCCGGCGCTCGGTCGCACCGCGCCGTACAGCAGCTTCATCAGCTCGGAGCGGCCCGCGCCGACGAGCCCGAAGAAGCCGACGATCTCGCCGCGCCGCGCGGTGAACGACACGGGCTCGGCCAGCCCCGGCCCCGCCAGCCCCTTCGCTTCGATCAGCACGTCGCCGGCCGCACGCGGCCGGTAGCCGTACACGTCCTCGATCGAACGGCCGACCATGCAGCCGATCAGCCGGTCGCGGTCGAGATCGGCGACGGAATCGAACGTGTCGATGCGGCGACCGTCGCGAAACACCGTCACGCGGTCGCACAGTTCATAGACCTCCTCCATCCGGTGCGTGACGTAGATGATCGCGCGGCCTTCCGCGCGCAGCGCGCGGATGATCCGGAACAGCTGCGTGGTTTCGCGCGCGGACAGCGAACTCGTCGGTTCGTCGAACGCGATCGCGCGCGCGTCGCGCATCAGCGCCTTGCCGATCTCGATCATCTGGCGCTGGCCGATCGACAGATACTTCACCGGGATGCCCGGATCGATGTGCTCGCCGAGCCGCTCCAGCGCATCGAGCGCGCGCGCGGCGAGCGTGCGCTCGTCGACCACGCCGAGCCGGCTCGGCAATTGCCCGAGCATCAGGTTTTCCGCGACCGTCAGCTCGGGCACCAGATGCAGTTCCTGGTAGATGATCGCGATGCCGGCCTCGAGCGCCGCGCGCGTCGACGCGAAGCGCTGCGCCGTGCCGTTCAGCGTCAGCGTGCCGGCCTGCGGCTGGTTCACGCCGGACAGCACCTTCAGCAGCGTCGATTTCCCCGCGCCGTTCTCGCCCATCAGCCCGTGCACCTCGCCCGCGCGCACCGACAGCGACACCGCGTCGAGCGCCCGCACGCCCGGAAACGTCACCGTGATGCCGTCGAGCGCGAGCAGCGGGCCGTCCGGCCGCATGCCCGCTTCGGCGTCGTGGCCGGACGCGGCCGTGATCGTCTGCATCGTCATCGCGTTCTCGCCTCGCCCCGCTCAGATACCGAGTTCGGCGCGCACGGCCTGCCAGTTCGCGCGCGTCATCAGCTTGCCGCTCGTCTGCGTGTCGGCCGGCGGCGTCTTGCCGTTGCGGATCCAGTCGACGAGGTTCTGCGTGCTGTCCTTGCCGTGGTTCGTCGAGCTGACCGCGATCGTCCCGTAGAAGCCGGTCGGCTCCTTCTTCTGGAACTCGGCGAACGCCTCGCCCGCGCCGTTGATGCCGACGCCGATCACGTCGGCCGCCGGGATGTGCAGCTGTTCGGTCGCGCGCACCGCGCCGAGCACGGTTTCCTCGTTCAGCGCGTAGATCACCCATTTCTTCACGTTCGGATGGCGCGCGAGCACCGGCGCCGCCGCACTGAAGCCGCCTTCGTCGTCGGTGGTCTTCTGCGGCGCGTCGAAGATGTTTTCCTTGCGGAAGCCGTTCGCGAGCAGCGCCTGCGTCGCGCCGTCGGTGCGCAGCTTCGCGGTCGGCAGCTCGTAGTTGGTCACGCGCAGCGCGCCGACTTCTTCCGGCTTCCAGCCGCGCCGCTTCATCTCGTCGGCGATCGCCTGGCCGACCTGGTTGCCGATCTTGGTCGCCGACATCCCGAGGTGCGGCACGTTCGGCAGCGGCTTGCCGCTCGAATCGACGAGCTGGTCGTCGACCGTCACGAACTTCATGTTGTAGCGCTTCGCGCGCGACGCGATCGCCGGCCCGAGACGTACATCCGGCGCGCAGATCACGAAGCCCTGCGCGCCCTGCGAACCGAGGTTGTCGATCGCGGCCAGCACCTTCTCGCCGTCCGGCGTGCCGATCTTCACGACCGAGAAATTCTCCTTCTGGCCGAGCGCGGACGCCGCGTTCTGCTCGTTGATGAACCACGCCTGCTCCGGCATCTTCACGAGGAAGCCGATCTTCAGCGGCGCGTCGGCGTGCGCGGCGCCCTGCATGCCGAGCGGCGCGATGCAGAGCGCGGCCAGCAGCGCGCGCAGGGTATGGCGGCGAATCGTGTGAGTCGTGCGGTTCATGGGTGTCTCCTTTGTATCGGCTGATGCCGTGATGTGTGCCGTAATCAATCATTCGTCGCGCGCGCTTGTTCGTACCGAAGCGCGCGCGCAGGTTCAGCGGCCGAACGCGTCGGTCTGCACGCGCCGGCCGAACAGGAAGGCATCGGCGACGAGCCGAAGCGGCCGCACGTCGACATCGCTTTCGCCACGCGCGATCAGCGCATGGAAGTGCGCATACAGCGCCGGGTATTCGCGTTCGGGCCCGATCTCGACCGGCTCGCCCGCGATCGACAATTGCGCGCCGCCGCGGCTGATCGCGAGCACGCCGTCGGCCGTGTCGACCGCGATCTCCCATTGCTCGACGGGGCCGTGGCGCCAGTCGAATTCCGCGCGCACCGGCACGCCGTCGGTATCCGCGCAATCGAGTTCGGCCGCGATCGGCGTCTGCACGTCGCTCGGCACGATGAGCGTCGCCTCGCGCAGCACGAGTTCGCGCGGCAGGATGCGCGTGACGATCGACAGCGCGTTGATGCCCGGATCGAACACGCCGAGGCCGCCCGGCTCCCAGATCCACTGCTGCCCCGGATGCCAGCGCCGCACGTCTTCCTTCCAGCGCACCTGCACCGCGCGGATCGTGCGGTGCGCGAGCCACGCGCGCGCGGGCTCGACCGCGCTCGCGCAACGCGAATGCCAGGTCGCGAACAGCGTGAGGCCGCGCTCGCGGGCCAGCGCGTCCAGCGCGGCCACTTCGCCGAGCGTCGCGCCCGGCGGCTTCTCGAGCATCACGTGCTTGCCGGCTTCGAGCGCGGCGCGCGCCTGCGCGTAGCGCACCTGCGGCGGCGCGCACAGCGACACCGCGTCGAGTTCGGGTTCGGCGGCGAGCAGCGCGCGCAGGTCGGGGTAGTTGCGTACGCCCGTGACTTCCGCGTGACGGCTCGCGCATGCGGTCAGCGCGAAGCCCGGTTCGGCGGCGATCGCCGGCAGATGCTGGTCGCGTGCGATCTTGCCGATCCCGACGACGCCCAGCGAAATCGGTTCACTCATCGTGCCTTTCTCCTTCGCGAATCGCTCAGCGCGCCCAGCGCAGCACGAGCGGATCGAGCCGGCGCGCGATTGCGAGCAATTCCGCGCGCGTGTCCGGGTGCAGTTCCGGCATCGGATGCCGCGGCCGCTCGCACGCGATCACGCCGCCTTCGCGCATCAGCGCCTTCGCGGTGAGGATCCCGGACTGGCGGTTCTCGTGATTGATCAGCGGCAGCCACGCCTGGTAATGCGCGAACGCATCGTCGTGCCGCCCTTCGCGGAACGCTTCGAGGATCGGCCGGATGCCGTCCGGGAAGCCGCCGCCCGTCATCGCGCCGGTCGCGCCCGCATGGAGGTCGGCGAGCAGCGTGATCGCTTCCTCGCCGTCCCACGGCCCCTCGATCGCGTCACCGCCGAGCCGGATCAGCTCGCGCAGCTTGTTCGCCGCGCCCGGCGTCTCGATCTTGAAGTACGTGACCTGCTCGATCTCGCGCGCCATCCGGGCGAGGAACGGCGCGGACAGCGCGGTGCCGCTCGCGGGCGCATCCTGGATCATGATCGGGATGTCGATCACATCCGACACGCGCGCGAAGAAATCGAAGATCTGCGCTTCGGGCACGCGGAACGTCGCGCCGTGGTACGGCGGCATCGCCATCACCATCGCCGCGCCGAGCTGCTGCGCGCGCAGGCTGCGCGCCGCGCACACCTGCGTGCTGTAGTGCGACGTCGTGACGATCACCGGCACGCGGCCGGCCACGTGGTCGAGTATCGTGCGCGTGAGCACGTCGCGTTCGTCGTCGGTGATCGCGAACTGCTCGGAGAAGTTCGCGAGGATGCACAGCCCGTCCGAGCCGGCGTCGATCATGAAATCGACCGCGCGCTTCTGGCTCGCGAGATCGAGCTCGCCGGTATCGGCAAACGTCGTCGGAACGACGGGAAAGATGCCGCGATAGCGCGGCGTGCTGCTCGATGTCATGGTTCGCGTCCTGCTTCGGTCCGGTTGTCGCCGGCCGTCATGCGTTCACGGTTTCATGAAGCGCGGGCCGGGAAGGCCCGCAACCGGCGGCGACGCAGGTCGCGCCGCCCGCCTGCTCAATGCGAATGGCTCGGCACGTCCGCGCCGCGCGTGCCGACCAGGAAGTCGAGGTCGCACCCCTCGTCCGCCTGCAGCACGTGATCGATATACAGCCGCGCGTAGCCGCCCTTGCCGAGCTGGCCGGCCACGCCCGGCGCCGCGGTCGGATCGACGTCGGACAGGCGGCGCTGCAACTCTTCATCCGGAATGTCGAGATGCAGCGTGCCGGCCTCGCAGTCCAGTTCGATCCAGTCGCCGTTGCGCACCGCGGCGAGCGGCCCGCCAGCGGCCGCTTCCGGCGCGACGTGCAGCACGACCGTGCCGTACGCGGTGCCGCTCATCCGCGCATCGGAAATCCGCACCATGTCCTTCACGCCCTGGCGCAGCAGCTTCGGCGGCAGCCCCATGTTGCCGACCTCGGCCATGCCCGGATAGCCGCGCGGCCCGCAGTTCTTCAGCACCATCACCGAGCTCGCGTCGACGTCGAGCGCTTCGTCGTTGATCGTCGCCTTGTAGTGGTCGAGGTTCTCGAACACCACCGCGCGGCCGCGATGCTTGAGCAGTTCGGGGCTCGCCGCCGACGGTTTCAGCACCGCGCCGCGCGGCGCGAGATTGCCGCGCAGGATGCAGATGCCGCCGTCCGCGATCAGCGGCCGGTCGAGCGGACGAATCACCTCGTCGTCGTAGTTCGGCGCTTCGCGCACGTTGTCCCACAGCGATTTGCCGTTGACCGTCAGCGCGTCCGGGTGCGGCAGCAGCCCGCCTTCGCCGAGCCGGCGCAGCACGGCCGGCAGCCCGCCCGCGTAATAGAACTCCTCCATCAGGAAGCGCCCCGACGGCATCAGGTCGACGATCGTCGGCGTGTCGCGGCCGATACGCATCCAGTCTTCCAGTTCGAGCGGCACGCCGATGCGGCCGGCAATCGCCTTCAGATGGATCACCGCGTTGGTCGAGCCGCCGATCGCCGCATTCGCGCGGATCGCGTTCTCGAACGCCGCACGCGTCAGGACCTTCGACAGCACGAGCCCTTCGAGCGCCATCTCGACGATGCGGATGCCCGACATGTGCGCGAGCACGTAGCGGCGCGAATCGACGGCCGGAATCGCCGCGTTGTGCGGCAGCGCGACGCCGAGCGCCTCGGCCATGCACGCCATCGTCGACGCGGTGCCCATCGTGTTGCAGGTGCCGGCCGAGCGCGACATCCCGGCTTCGGCCGACAGGAAGTGATGCAGGTCGATCTCGCCGGCCTTCAGCGCTTCGTGCAGTTGCCACACGGCCGTGCCCGAACCGATGTTCTTGCCTTCGAGCTTGCCGTTGAGCATCGGGCCGCCCGACACGACGATCGCCGGCACGTCGCAGCTTGCCGCGCCCATCAGCAGCGCGGGCGTCGTCTTGTCGCAGCCGGCGAGCAGCACGACCGCGTCGATCGGGTTGCCGCGGATCGCTTCCTCGACGTCCATCGACGCGAGGTTGCGCGTGAGCATCGCCGACGGCCGCAGGTTCGATTCGCCGTTCGAGAACACCGGGAACTCGACCGGGAAGCCGCCCGCTTCCGAAATCCCGCGCTTCACGTGCTCGGCGAGCTTGCGGAAGTGCGCGTTGCACGGCGTCAGTTCGGACCACGTATTGCAGATGCCGATGATCGGCCGGCCGTCGAATTCGTGATCGGGAATGCCCTGGTTCTTCATCCAGCTCCGGTACATGAAGCCGTTCTTGTCGTTCGTGCCGAACCATTGGGCGGAGCGCAGCCTGGGTTTTGTTGCCGACATCGTCAGTCCTGTGGTGACGGGATACCGGCGCAGTCTAGGCAGAATTTTGATAACTGGCTAATGACGTTTTTGGCGATTACGATATCGATTCCGATATCGATATAAACCCGTACGATGACCGAAGCCAGTCCGTGGGGAAACCGCGCCCGCCTGAAGACGCGCCAGTTGCTGCTGGTCGTCGCGCTCGCCGACGAAGGCAGCATCCACCGCGCGGCGGCCGCGCTGAACATGACGCAGCCGGCCGCGTCGAAGCTGCTGCGCGAACTCGAGGAATCGATCGGCGCGGTGCTGTTCGAGCGTCTGCCGCGCGGGATGCGGCCGACGCTGTACGGCGACGCGCTGATCCGCCACGCGCGCGCGGCGCTCGGCAGCCTCGACCAGGCACGCGAGGAGCTGGCCGCGCTGAAGGCCGGCCATCTCGGCCACGTGGCGGTGGGGGCGATCACGTCGCCGGCCCTGCGGCTCGTGCCGCCGGCCGTCGCCGCGGTGAAGGGCACGCATGCGGGCCTGCACGTGTCGGTCGAGATCGACACCAGCAACGTGCTGCTCGAGCATCTCGCGCAGGAAAAGATCGACATCGTGCTCGGCCGGCTGTCCGCCGAACACGACAAGCTGCGCCTGCGCTACGAGCCGCTGACCGGCGAATCGGTGGCCGCGGTCGTGCGGCCCGGCCATCCGCTGCTCGCGCAAGCGCCGCTGGCGCTCGCGGACGTACAGCGCGCCGCGTGGGTCGTGCCGCCGGCCGGCAGCGTGCTGCGGCACCGCTTCGAACTCGTGTTCCAGCGCGCGAGCCTCGCGCCGCCGGCGAACCTCGTCGAAACGTCGGCGCTGCTGTTCATCACGCAACTGCTCGAACAGAGCGACATGATCGCGGTGCTCGCCGAGGACGTCGCGCGCTACTACGCGCGGCACGGGATCGTCACGATGCTGCCGCTGGAGATGGATTGCCGGATGGACGATTTCGGGATCATCACGCGCACCGACCGGCTGCATTCGCCGGCGGTGACGGTGATGGTCGAGGCGATTCGGGCCGCGGCGCGGGAGGTTTATGGGGTCGCGCTGTGACGACGCAGCCGCGGTTTCCTACGCCGCGGCAACCTCGATCACCGGCTCGCACCGAATCGGAAAATTGACCGAATTCGCGATATAACACTTCGCATGCGCATCGTGATGCAGCTGCGCCGCGCGTTCACGATCGTCGCCGGCCCGGATCGTCACCTGCGGGCGCAGCACGATTTCGGTGAAGCGACCCGCTTCGGCGCCGTCGAGCATCGTGCCTTCCGCGTGGTCGACATAGGCCAGCACGCGGATGCCGGCTTCCGAACACAGGTGCAGATACCACAGCTTGTGGCACGCCGATGCCGACGCGAGCAGCAGGTCTTCAGGGTTCCAGCGCGCCGCGTCGCCGCGAAACGCCGGGTCCGACGAGCCGGGAATATCCGGCTTGGAGCCTGCGCGGATCACATGATCGCGCCCGTACTCGCGATACCCCGACGTGCCGGTGCCACGATTGCCCGTCCACTCCACTGCGACGCGATACTGGTGTTCGCCCGATGCCATCTCGCTCTCCATTGATGTCGGTTGCCTCGACCGGGCCGGACGCCGTTGCGTGAAGCCCGCCGATGGTGGCCATTGTGGCACTGGATGGCCGTTTGGTATACCATTATTCCAAAATGACGAAACAGGCAGGCATGGAAGCCAAACTCGACTCCACGGCGGACGCGGTCGCCGCGTCGCTGCGCGACATGATCATCAACGGCGAACTGGCGGCCGGCGAGCGGCTCGTCGAGCGCGATCTGGCCGAGCGCTTCGGCATCAGCCGGATTCCGATGCGCGAGGCGATCCAGCGGCTGGAACGCGAGGGCTTGCTCGACATCTTCCGGAATCGCGGCGCCGTCGTGCGCATGTTGAGCGCGTCGGACGTGCAGGAAATCTACGATCTGCGCGTGCTGCTCGAAGGCGATGCGATCTACCGCAGCGTGAAGCGGCTCGACGACGAAACGCTCGCCCGCGCCGAACTCGTGCATCGGCTGCTCGGCGATGCAACCGTGCCACGCCGGCAAGGCGAACTGAACCGCGAATTCCACGCGTTGCTGTATTCGTGCTGCGGCAACGCGCGGCAGTTGAAGTCGATCGCCGAACTGCGCGGCCAGGTCGAACGTTACGAGCGCCTGCAGGCCACGCTGCTCGCCGATACCCCGTCGTTCCAGGTCGAACACGACGATATCCTGCAGGCGTGCCTCGAACGCGATGCCCGCGGCGCCCGCGCGATGACCGTCGCGCATCTCGATTCGGCCCGCCGCATCGTGCTGCGGCTCGTCGAAGGCGGCTGAAGCCGGCGGGCTACCGCTCGCGTTTCGTCATGCCGCGCGCGGCACCGGCCCGGTCGTGCCGCGCACCGTCAGCGTCGGCAGCGACGCGACCCGCACGCGCGACGCGCCGTCGCCCTTCCCGCCCGCCTCGCGCAGCGTATTGAGCAGCTCGACTGCGAGGCCGGCCGCTTCGGCAGTGGGGATCGCGACGGTCGTCAGCGTGGGCCGCGTGTCGCGCGCGAGATGGATGTCGGTGATGCCGACGATCGACAGATCGTCGGGCACGCGCCGGCCGCGATCGGCCGCCGCATGCATCGCGCCGATCGCCGGCAGGTCGTTGGTCGCGACCAGCGCGGTCAACCGCGGGTGCGCATCGAGCAGCCGGCCCGCCGCACGCAGCCCGCCTTCGATCGAATCACGCTCGGCCGCGACGATCGACGCGTCGAGCCCCGCATCGCGCATCACGTCGACGAAGCCGTCGTAGCGCGCCGCCTGCACGCCGCTCGCCGCGCCGCCGACGATCACGCCGATTGTCTCGTGACCGAGTTCGAGCAGATGCCGCGTCGCGATCCGTCCCGCCTCGCGGAAATCGATCGCCACGCACGGCAACCCGTCGGGCGGCGCGTCGGGCCGCTCCCACAGGCACAGCACGACCGGCACGCCACGCCGCGCGACGTCGAGCAGGTCCGGCAGGTGCAGGTTCGCATTGGTCACGAGAATCCCTTCGGAGATCGTGCCGGCGATCTGGTCGAGATACGCGCGCCCCTGCAACGGATCTTCGTTCGTATTGCAGACGATCAGGAACTGCCCGTTGCGGCGCACCGCGCGCTCGACCGCCAGCGCGAACTCCGGATAGAACGGGTTCGCGATGCTCGATACCATCAGCGCGACCGTCGGCGCGCGCCCTTCCGCCAGCGCCCGCGCGGCGAGGTGCGGCCGATACCCGAGCGCGTCGACCGCTTCGAGCACCCGCGCCCGCGTCGCGTCGCCGACCCGGCCGCGATCGCGCAGCACGTTCGACACCGTCGCGGCCGTCACGCCGGCGCGGCGCGCCACTTCATCCAGAGTTGCCATCGTTTGCTCACTATATGAGACGTCGATCCAATATTTGCTTCGCTCACCGAAGCGGCGCACTATCGCCGCACACCCTGCCGCCCGACCGACGGGCGCGACTCGGCCGCGATCGCATCGCCCCTTTTTTTGATCGCGATGATTAAGCGCTTAATCAAGCAATGTGGCGCATTAAAACATGGAGCGGAGACAATGGCGAGCATCTCGATGCGACGCGTGCAGAAAGCCTATGGCGAGCACGCGCCGGTCATTCGCGACGTCGATCTGGAGATCGGCGCGCACGAGTTCTGCGTGTTTCTCGGGCCGTCCGGATGCGGGAAGTCGACCCTGTTGCGCATGATCGCCGGGCTCGAGGATCTGAGCGCGGGCGAGTTGTCGATCGACGGCCGCCGCGTCGACGACGTGCCGGCCGCCGAGCGCGGCGTCGCGATGGTGTTCCAGAGCTACGCGCTGTTTCCGCACATGACGGTGTACGAGAACATGGCGTTCGGGCTGAAGCTCGCGCGCGTGCCGAAAGCCGAGATCGACCGGAAGGTGCGCGACGCCGCGCGCATCCTGCAGCTCGACACGCTGCTCGAACGCAAGCCGAAGGCGCTGTCGGGCGGCCAGCGGCAGCGCGTCGCGATCGGCCGCGCGATCGTGCGCGAGCCCGGCGTGTTCCTGTTCGACGAACCGCTGTCCAATCTCGACGCGGCGCTGCGCGGCCAGACCCGCATCGAGATCGCGCGGCTGCACCGGCAGTTCGAACGCGCGAGCGTCGTCTACGTGACGCACGACCAGACCGAGGCGATGACGCTCGCCGACAAGATCGAGCTGCTGCACGCCGGCGCGGATACCGCGCAGCACGGCAGCATCGCGCAGGTCGGCGCGCCGCTCGACCTTTACCACCACCCGGCCAGCCGCTTCGTCGCGGGCTTCATCGGCTCGCCGCGGATGAACTTCCTGCCGGCCGTCGTGACCGCGTGCGACGCGCAGCGCACGACCGTCAAGCTGGTGCCGTCCGGCGAAACCTTCGCGCTGCCGCGTGACGGCTCGGCGCTGGGCGCCGGCGCCACCGTGACGCTCGGCGTCCGTCCCGAACACCTGACGCTCGGCGCCGCGGCCGACGCAACGACGCTCGCGCGCGACGTCGCGCTCGTCGAACGCCTGGGCGAACAGACCTACGTGCACCTCGATTCGCCTGGCCTGGCCGACGCGACGCCGCTGATCGCGAAGGTGCCCGGCGACGCGCAGGTGCGCACCGGCGAACGCGTGCACGTGCACGCGCCGGCCGCGGCCTGCCACCTGTTCACCGAAGACGGCCGCGCGGTGCCCGCGTGCGCCGACGTCCACGTTCACCACTACGCATAAGGATCGGCATGCGCCTCGGAGTCTGCTACTACCCGGAACACTGGCCGGAATCGATGTGGGCCGACGACGCCCACCGGATGAAAACGCTCGGCATCGAGCAGGTGCGGATCGCCGAATTCGCGTGGAGCCGCATCGAGCCGTCGCCGGGCGAATACGACTGGGGCTGGCTCGACCGTGCGGTCGACGTGCTCGGCGCGGCCGGCCTCGAGATCGTGATGTGCACGCCGACCGCGACGCCGCCGAAATGGCTGGTCGACCGTCATCCCGACATCCTCGCGATCGGCGCGGACGGCCGGCCGCGCGCGTTCGGCTCGCGCCGCCACTACGATTTCTCGTCGCCGACCTATCTCGAAGCGTCGCGCCAGATCTGCACGGCGGTCGCCGAGCGCTACGGCCGCCATCCGGCCGTGCGCTACTGGCAGACCGACAACGAGCTCGGCTGCCACCAGACCGTCGTCAGCTACTCGCCGGCCGCGCTCGTGCGCTTCCGCGAATGGCTGAAGGCGCGCTACGGCACGATCGACGCGCTGAACCGTGCATGGGGCACCGTGTTCTGGAGCATGGAGTATCGCCATTTCGACGAAGTCGACGCGCCGGTGGGCACCGTGACCGAAGCCCATCCGTCGCATCGCCTCGACTACCGACGCTTTGCGTCCGACGAGCTCGCGCGCTATCACCGGATGCAGGTCGACGTGATCCGCGCACACTCGCCGGGCCGGCCGGTCGCGCACAACTTCATGCAGCTGTTCACCGAGTTCGATCACTACGAGGTCGCCCGCGACCTCGACATCGCGACGTGGGACAGCTACCCGCTCGGCGCGCTGGAGGAGCAATGGTTCGCGCCCGACGTGAAGGCGCGCTGGCTGCGCACCGGCCATCCGGATTTCGCGTCGTTCAATCACGACCTGTATCGCGGCATGTCGAAGCTGCCGTTCTGGGTGATGGAACAGCAGCCGGGGCCCGTGAACTGGGCGCAGTGGAACCCCGCGCCGCTGCCGGGCATGGTGCGGCTGTGGAGCTGGGAGGCGTTCGCGCACGGCGCCGGCTGCGTGTCCTACTTCCGCTGGCGGCAGGCGCCGTTCGCGCAGGAACAGATGCACGCGGGGCTGCACACGCCCGACGACAAGCTCGACGAAGGCGGCCGCGAAGCGCAGCGCGTCGCGCGCGAGATCGCGACCGTGCACGACGCCGGCGCGGATGCGGATGTGGACGGCGCGGTGCGCGCGCCC
Organism: Burkholderia sp. 9779_493; assembly: GCF_015712215.1. Classification (NCBI taxonomy): domain Bacteria; kingdom Pseudomonadati; phylum Pseudomonadota; class Betaproteobacteria; order Burkholderiales; family Burkholderiaceae; genus Burkholderia; species Burkholderia sp. 9779_493. Next base: position 272,693 of record NZ_JACCQA010000006.1, on the reverse strand, counting down.
GTTGCGCTGGTGTTCGACTACGAGGCGAAGTGGCTGTTCGAAGTGCAGCCGCAGGGCGCCGATTTCCACTACCCGCGTTTCGCGTTCGAGTACTACTCGGCGGTGCGCGCGCTCGGCCTCGACGTCGACATCGTATCCGCGCACGCGCCGCTCGACGGCTACCGCGTCGTCGTGGTGCCGCCGCTGCCGATCGTGCCGGACGATTTCGCGTCACGACTCGCCGCATCGGGCGCCCATGTGGTGTTCGGGCCGCGCACCGGCTCGAAAACCGTCGACCTGCAGATTCCGCCGGCGCTGCCGCCCGGCCCGCTCGCGTCGATCCTGCCGGTACGCGTGTGGCGCGTCGAATCGCTGCGGCCGAACCTGACCGAACGGATCGACGGCACGCTGCGCGACGGCTCGCCGCTCGCGGGCGCGGCGCGCCACTGGCGCGACTTCGTCGAACTGCACGACGACACGCGCAGCGTCGTGCATGCGCGCTTCGCCGACGGTCATCCGGCCTGCGTGTCGCATGGCGCGCTGCATTACTGGGCCGCGCTGTTCGACGACGCGACCACCATGCGCCTGTTCGCCGATGTCGCGGCCGAAGCAGGCCTCGCGCCGACGCCGCTGCCCGACGGCGTACGCGTGAGCCGCCGCGGCGGCCTGACCTACGTGTTCAACTACGGCAGCACGCCGCACACGATCGACGCGGTACCGCCGTCGGCGTTCGTGTTCGGCGCCGCGCAGGTCGGACCGCAGGACGTAGCCGTGTATCGAAGCCGTTCGTAACCCCTCACCGGCGCCGCGACGCGCCGGGCACGCACAACGACACACAGGACTGGAGACACCATGACACATCGCCCCCTTCGCGCCGCCGCCCGGCTCGCCACGGCCGCCGCCGTCGCCTTCGCGTCGCTCGGCACGACGGCGCCCGCCGATGCCGGCACGCTGACCCTCAACATCGCGTTCAAGGGCGCGAGCCAGCGCGCGGTCTGGCAGTCGACGATCGAAGCGTTCCACAAGGCGCATCCCGACATCGACGTGAAGCCGACCTTCGTCGACGAGGAAGCGTACAAGGTGCAGCTCCCGGCGTGGCTCACCACCGTCGCGCCGGACGTCGTGAACTGGCACGCGGGCGAACGGATGGCGTACTACGCGAAGCGCGGGCTGTTCGAGGACCTGAGCGGCGACTGGACGAAGAACGGCTGGGATGCGATGTATGCGTCGACGCGCAGCGCGTCGTCCTATAACGGCAAGCAATACGCGGCGCCGACCGTCTACTACTCGTGGGGGCTGTTCTACCGCAAGGACCTGTTCCGCAAGGTCGGCATCGCCGACGAGCCGAAGACGTGGGACCAGTTTCTCGATGCGTGCAAGAAACTGAAGGCGGCCGGCATCACGCCGATCGCGATCGGCGGCCGCGACGCGTGGACGCTCGCCGGCTGGTTCGACTATCTCGACCTGCGCCTGAACGGCAACGCGTTCCATCAGCAACTGATGGCCGGCGACGTGCCGTACACCGACCCGCGCGTGAAGAAGGTCTACACGACGTGGAAATCGCTGATCGACTCGGGCTACTTCATCGACAACGCGCTGTCCTACGATCTCGACGGCGCGCAGCCGTTCCTGTTCCAGGGCAAGGCCGCGATGATGCTGATGGGTACCTTCATCGCGGCCGGTTTCCCGCCGAACGTGAAGCCGGAAATGGGTTACTACCGCTTTCCGATCATCGACCCGAAGGTGCCGACCGCCGAGGACGGCCCGGTCGAATCGCTGCACATCCCGACCAAGGCGAAGAACAAGGCCGACGCGCACACGTTCCTCGCGTTCGTCGAAACGCCCGAGATGGGCGCGAAGCTCGCCGAAGGGCTCGGCTCGCTGTCGGCCAACAGCAAGTCGCCCGAGCCGGCCGATCCGATCTCGCGCATCGGCTTCCGGATCCTCGCCGACACGAAGGGCGGCGTCGCGCAGTTCTACGACCGCGACATGACCAAGGAAATGGCCGACGAAGGGATGAAGGGCATGCAGCAGTTCCTCGCGAATCCCGCGCAGCTCGATACGGTGCTCGCGCAACTCGAACAGACCCGCAAGCGGATCTACAAGAAGTGACCGCGTGACCCAACCGGCGGCCGCGCGCCGCCGTGTCCGTTCAGGAGGCTTGCCGTGTCCAGTCCGATCACGTCCACCCCGCCCGCCGGCACCGCACCGCCGCCGCGCGGCCCGTCCACCACCGCGTTGCCCGCGCGCCGGCCGTCGCCCGCCGTGCGACGGCAACGGCGCGCCGCGTGGCTGTTTCTCGCGCCGGCCTGCGCAATGGTTGCCATTTATGTGATCTGGCCGATCCTGTCGACGTTGTGGCTGAGCCTGTACAACTGGGACGGGATGACCGAGCGCACCTTCGTCGGGCTCGCGAACTACGCGGAGCTGCTGCAGGCGCCGACGTTCTACACCGCGCTGCGCAACAACGTAATCTGGCTCGTGCTGTTCATGCTCGCACCGCCGCTCGGCCTCGCGCTCGCGCTGTACCTGAACCAGGCGGTCGGTGGCATCCGGCTCGTGAAGTCGCTGTTCTTCGCGCCGTTCGTGCTGTCGGGCGTGGTCGTCGGGCTGATCTTCTCGTGGTTCTACGATCCGACTTTCGGGCTGCTCGCGCTCATCGCCGGGCACGGCATCCCGGTGCTCGGCGACGCACGCTATGCGACGCTCGGCGTGGTGTTCGCGGCGCTGTGGCCGCAGACGGCGTACTGCATGATCCTGTACCTGACCGGCCTCACGTCGATCAACCCCGAACAGATCGAAGCCGCGCGGATGGAAGGCGCGCGCGGCTTCGCGCTGCTGTGGCACGTCGTGCTGCCGCAACTGCGGCCGACCACCTTCATGGCGATCGTCGTCACCGTGATCGGCGCGCTGCGCAGCTTCGACCTGATCTCGGTGATGACGGGCGGCGGCCCGTTCGAAAGCTCGACCGTGCTTGCGTATTACATGTACGACCAGGCGATCAAGTACTACCGGCTCGGCTATTCCGCGTCGATCGCGGTCGTGCTGTTCGCGATCATGCTCGTCTACATCGTGTTCCAGTTGCGCCGCATGCTGCGCAACGAGCAGTGACCTTTCGGGAGCCCACTCATCATGTTTCCGACACCCGTTGCCCACTGGAAGCCGGTATCGCGCCGGCTGTACAAGCTGTCGCTGCCCGTCGCGCTCGTGATCTGGCTGCTGCCGATGATCGCGGTGTTCGTCACGTCGGTGCGCTCGACGGAGGAACTCGTCGAAGGCCACTACTGGGGCTGGCCGCGCCGCTTCGCGATGATCGAGAACTATCGCGATGCGCTGACCACGTCGCCGATGCTGCATTACTTCTGGAACAGCGTGCAGATCACCGTGCCGTCGGTCATCGGCTCGATCGCGCTCGCGGCGATGGCCGGCTTCGCGCTCGCGACCTACCGGTTTCGCGGCAATACCGCGCTGTTCGGCACGTTCGTCGCCGGCAACTTCGTGCCGGTGCAGGTGCTGATGATTCCGGTGCGCGACCTGTCGCTGCGGCTCGGCGTGTTCAATACCGTCGAAGCGCTGATCCTGTTCCACGTCGCATTTCAGACGGGGTTCTGCACGCTGTTCCTGCGCAACTTCATCAAGCAGCTGCCGTTCGAGCTGATCGAGGCGGCGCGCATCGAAGGCGCGGGCGAATGGACGGTGTTCTGGCGGATCGTGCTGCCGCTGATCCGGCCGGCGCTGGCCGCGCTCGCGATTCTCGTGTTCACGTTCGTGTGGAACGATTACTTCTGGGCGCTGTGCCTTACGCAAGGCGACGAGGCGGCGCCGATCACGGCGGGCGTCGCCGCGCTGAAAGGTCAATGGACGACTTCGTGGAACCTCGTCTCGGCCGGGTCGATTCTCGCCGCGCTGCCGTCGGTCGCGATGTTCTTCGCGATGCAGAAGCATTTCGTCGCGGGACTCACGTTCGGCGCGACGAAAGGCTGAACGCGCGCCGCTCGCGTTTCGAATCTCCCCCTCCGCATCGTGAGGTTGCCCGCTTCGGCGGGCTTTTTTCATGCTTTGCAGATTGAGGCGATGTCGGTTGGCGACCTCGGCCCGCCATCCAGGCTCCAATGCCGCCAACCGATTAAACGCGCAGCTGGATGCTGGCGGTTTCGACGCGCCTGGACGTCTGGGCGCGACTTTGCTCGACATCGATTCGGCTACGCGTACTTGTCGCCGACCGTACTGCGAATCGGATGGGTGTCGTAGACGATGATCATTCGTTCGATGAGCCCCGCGACGTCGAACTCGAATACGTCGACGCACTCGAAGCGCGCCGCCGAGCCGTCTTTCAGGCCCCAGTCGTAGATGAAGTAACCGGTCGCACGGCGAGCGCCACTCGTGCTGACGCAGATATCGATCGGCGTAATCCTGCTTTCTCCCGACGCGGCAGCGACCTTCGAAAAGAAGGGCTCAGGCTGCATCCAGCCGAGAAAGGGCGAGAAAATCCGCGCGTCCGGCGTAAATAGCGCGCAGATGGCGCCGACATCGCCTCGCTCCAGTTCCCGAAGGTAGGCGCGAACCTGTTGCGTATATAGTGATCCCGACGTTGAGCCCAAGGCTATCCTCCGATCATTCGTTGACGACCCCGTTCACTCGCAAGAACAGGGCATCCGGTAGACGCACGATAGCGACGCCCCGATGACCGAACAATCGAAAAATTTGCAACCCGGGTATGCGGCGCATGCATACCCGCTGGCCGACCTGACGCGGCCGCTCCCGCCGTTGGCGGCGATTCAGTCGTTCGTCGCCGCGGCGCAGCTGGGCAGCGTCAGCAAGGCGGCGGACCACCTATGCCGGACGCAAGGTGCGGTCAGCCGCCAGATACAGCAGCTGGAAACGCATTACCGATGCGCACTCTTCGTGCGCCACGTATCGGGCCTGACGTTGACGGCGGAAGGGAATGCACTGCTGACGGTCGCGGTCAACGTGCTCACGCAATTGGTTCGGCACGCGGACGTCCATGCACGGGCGACCTCGGTGCTCACGTTGAAGTTGCCTTCCACGTTCGCCGTTCGCTGGCTGCTCCCGCGGCTGCCGGACATCCAGCGCGCGATGAGCGGAACGGAGCTTCGTATCTCGACATCCGCGGACGACACGCCGGATTTCACGACGTCCGACGTCGATGCCGTCGTCGTGCGCGGCACGGGACAATGGACCGGCATGGAGGCGATCCCGCTGTTTGCCGAGATGCTCACGCCGATGTGCGCGCCCGCCTTGGCAACCTCACTGCGATCCGTTGCCGACCTTGCGCAGGTCGAATTGCTCCATCCCGGGCCCAGCCACGCGGAATGGAGGTGCTGGCTCGATCATGTCGGGGCACGCCAGGTCGATGCGGGACGCGGACTCGTATTCGATACCCTCGAATTGACGCTCGCGGCATCGATGGAAGGACACGGCGTTGCAATCGGCGACCCGCGAATGGCAAGAGACCGGCTCCGCGCCGGATCGCTGGTGACGCCGTTCGAGGACGTGGCTCGAGACGGCCTTTCGTACTTCGTCGTCTATCCGCCCCAACGTGCGGCACAACCGAAAATTGGGGCCCTCGCCGACGTCTTGCTGAGACTTGCGCGAGAAGACCGATAGGCGAGCATCCGATACCCGGGTGGAATCGACATGCTCGAATGACCCACCCACAGTACCGGCGAATGACGGGCCTGTCAGAGATCGCCGCGCACTTCACCGGTTCCCAGCGCGCTCCGCTGGCGGTTGACCTCCGCCCACAGCGCATCGCTGTCGTCCTCGCGCAGCACGATCATGCAGTCCAGTTGATCGTCGGTCACGCCGAAGTATTCGAGGATTTCTTGGCGAACCCCCTCGATGAAGTGCGCGTATTCCGGCGTTGCCTGCGCCTGCGCATGCAAGGCGTCGTACTCGGCATCGTCCACGCCGCCGCCGTGCTCGTCGATATAGCGCGTGATCCACTGGTCCCGCTCGTGGTCATAATCGGCCTCGGCGCGCATCGCTTGCACGGCCGTGTACAAATCCAGTTGGGCAAACGCGGCGATCGCCGCCGTTGTCGCCTCGTCGAATGTCGTCGTCATTCCCTCTCTCACTTCAGTCATCGCACATCGTCGGTCACGCCGGGAAGGCCGGGTCGCGGCCGGTTTCAGGTCGGCAACGAAAAAACCGGCCGCGCTGCTTCCAGCCACCCGTATTCGTCCACTGCATCGGACGATTCAATCGTCTCGGCACCCCGGACAGGAAGATTCGGCCTACCTGGACGGTTTGCCCGGTTTGCCGCGCCCACCGGCGGATTTCCCGGCGGGCTTCGCCGCCCCCGTCTTCCCGGCTGGCTTGCTGCGCGGCTTCTGCACGCTGAACGGGCTGCCGATGGTGTAGTCCGGACCTTTACCGGCACCAGCGGCCGTCGCATGCTGCGCCCCCGGCTTGCGCCTGCCGTCGTTGCTCGGCGTATGCGGCTTCTTGCCCGGCGTTTGCCTCGCGACCGGCGCGGCTTGCGGCACCTTGGGCTTCTTCGGCTTTTTCGGTTTCTTGATGATCTGGCCCGTCGCGCTGGTTTCCGGCACGCGATGCTCGGCTTCGAAACCCGGCTCTTCTTCGCGCCGCAGCGTCTGCCGGATCAGCGCTTCGATCGCGGCCAGTTGCGGCGCTTCATCGGCGCATACCAGGGATACCGCCACGCCGCTGGCGCCCGCGCGGCCGGTGCGGCCGATACGGTGCACATAGTCTTGCGCGACGATCGGCAGATCGACGTTGATCACGAGCGGCAGATCGTCGATATCCAGTCCGCGCGCCGCCACATCGGTGGCGACCAGCATCTGCACTTCGCCCGCCTTGAAACGCTCCAGCGCCCGCAAACGCGCGGGTTGCGGCTTGTCGCCGTGGATCGTGTCGACCGCATAGCCGGCTTTCTCCAGCATCACCGCCAGATAATCGACGCCATTGCGGGTCTTGACGAACACCAGCGCGTGCTCCCACTTGTTTTGCGCCACCAGATGCATGAACAGGTCCGGCTTGTTCCGCTTGTCGACCGTCACCACCCACTGCTTGATCTTGCTGGCCGTGGCGTTGGGCGCGCTGACGCTGATATCGACCGGGCTGCGCAGAATGCCCGCCGCCATCGTGCGGATCTCGTCGGAGAACGTGGCGGAGAACAGCAATGTCTGGCGCTTGGCGGGCAACGCGGCAAAGACCGCGTCGAGTTCGCGCGCGAAGCCGAGATCGAGCATGCGGTCGGCTTCGTCGAGCACCAGCGTCTGCACCTGATCGAACTGCACCGCGTTCTGGCGATTGAGGTCGAGCAAGCGGCCCGGCGTCGCCACGAGCACGTCGACGCCCTTGCGCAGCTTCATCATCTGAGGATTGATGCTCACCCCGCCGTAGGCGGCCAGAAACCGCAGATCGAGGCCTTTGCCGTATTCGACGAAGCTTTGCAGCACCTGTTCGGCCAGTTCGCGCGTGGGCACCAGCACCAGCACGCGCGCGCGGTTGCTGGATACCGCCGGGCCGTGTTGCACCAGCCGTTGCAACAGCGGCAGCGCAAAACCGGCCGTCTTGCCGGTGCCGGTCTGGGCCGCGGCCATCACGTCCTTGCCGCCGAGCACGGCGGGAATCGCCTTGGCCTGCACCGGCGTGGGTGTCTGGTAATTGAGGCCCTGCAGGTTACGCAGCAACGGCTCGATCAGGCCAAGCGAGGCAAAAGACATGGACGTATTCCGGACGAAAACCGCAATTCTAGCGGTTACCGCGCCGGTTGCGCCCCGCCCACGCCGCCGCGCAGCCGCACGTCCACCGCCCCGATATTCTTCTCGTGCGCGACCAGCATCAACGACAGCGCGTGGTGAATGTCCGGATCGGCGAGCGTCGGAAGCAAGGTCTGCAGCTTGCGCACGACCCAGCGTTGGCCGCGATTCAGGAACGCCATCCGCTCCGCCAGATCGTCGATCGCCATCGCCTTCTCATAGAACGCGCCGGTCGCGCGCGTCGGCACCGCGTCGAGCGACCGGATCGCGTCGACGAGCACGCTGCACCAGTGCGCCTCGTCCTGGCGGATACGGGCGATCAGCCGATGCAGCTCGGGATCGTCGGTCACCTCGGTCGCCGTCTCGGACGCGACGCGCGCACCCGCGCGCTCGGCTTCCAGCAATTCATCGAGCGTAGCCAGCAACGCGGCGCGGCGCTCGTGTTCGCGCTCGTCGACGGCGCCGGCCGGCGTCCCCGTGCCGCCTTTGTCGAGTATCGCGGCCGCGCCGGCGACGATCCGCTGCAACACGTCGCCGGCCATCTCGACCGCCTCGATCCGCCCCGCGCCCGTGCCCGCATACAGCGCCATCGCCTCGACATCGCCGGTCATCGTGCGCAGCGGCGAATCGGTGCTGAACAGATAGATCGGCCGCCCTTCCTCGTCGCCGATCACGGTCCGCGCGTCGCCGAACGGATCGCCGCGTTCGCCGCGCGTCACGCTCGACGGCAGCACGCGCACCCTCGCGCCGCGGGGCCAGTTGATGTGGAAGATGTCGGTCAGCAGCGTGTCGCCTTCGTGCGCCTCGACGATGCGCTGCTTGTGATACGCATGCGCGAACGATTCGTGGGTCGCGATGAAGGCCGTGCCCATCACCGCGCCCTGCGCGCCGAGCGCCATCGCGGCCGCCACGCCCGCACCGTCGACGATCCCGCCCGCCGCGAGTACCGGCACGTTCGCGGCACCGATCACGTCGGGCAGCAACGCGGCAAGCGGCCGGTCGCCGCGGACATGGCCGCCCGCCTCGCGCCCCTGCACGATCAATGCCTGCGCCCCGGCCGCTTCGGCCGCGCGCGCATCGTCGAGCGAGCCGACCTGATGCACCACGCACACGCCCGCGTCGCGCAGGCGCCGCACGACGGCCGGCATCACGTCCCAGAACAGCGCGACGACGGGCACGCCCAGCTCGACGCATGCGTCGAGCTGGGCATCGAGCAGATCGGGCGGCGTCGACGCGGGAATCAGATTGATGCCGAACGGGCGATCGGTCGCCGCGCGTACTCGCTGCACTTCGCTGCGGATCAGCGCAACCGGCTCGCGCACCATGCCGAGAAAGCCGAACCCGCCGGCCGCGCTCACGGCGCTCGCGAGCTCCGCGCGCGCGACACCGCCCATGCCCGCGAGCACGATCGGCCAGGTGCAGCCGAGCAGGTCGCAGACGGGGCGATGCAGGATCTGGATGGCGCGGGCGTCGTGCCCGTCGCCACGCGTCGGAATCGACATGCAGCATCCTCCTGTCAGAAGCGGGATCGGTGGCGTATCACGCTCGACGGTACGCCGTACGTGTTGCATCCACGTGCACGAGCGATGCCAAGCCGCGCACCGAATAGATCACATTGTGACATATTCGATCGTGAGGCCGCAGCGTCAGCGCACCAGGCGTGATTTACATCAACGTGCAGGCGAACCCCCGCCCGTTTACGTCCACCCTTCGAGCCGCAACGTCGAACGCACGAGCCGCTGCTCCTCCTGCTCGATCTCGCGCAGATAGTCTACGCACTGACGGATATGTTCGCTCGCGGCCTTGCGCGCCTGGTCGGGCAGCCGCCCCGTGACCGCGTTGTAGAGCCGCGCGTGCTGACGGTCGATCTGCTTTTTCAGCGGTTCGCGGTGATAGAGGTTGTTCACCGACGCGAACACCGAGCTGAGCAGCAGGTCGGTCAGCGACTGCAGCGTATTGACGAGCACGGGGTTGTGCGACGCCTCGCAGATCGCAAGATGAAACGCGTGGTCGAGTTTCGCGCGCGCGGCGGGATCGAGATCCTGCGCGTCGGCCGCCGTCATTTCCTCGTAGCGGCGCCGGATCAGGATGAAATCGGCCGGCGTGCCGCGCAGCGCCGCGAGCCGCGCGGCCTCGGCCTCGAGCATTCCGCGCACCTCGAACAGGTCGTACAGCGTACGCGGCTGCGAGCCGAGCAGATGCATCATCGGCGTGATCGCACGCTGCGGGGTCAGGCTCGCGACGAACGAACCCTTGCCGTGCGTCGTGTCGATGATCCCGCGCGCGTGCAGCAGCTTCATGCCTTCGCGCACGGCCGTGCGCGACACGCCGAGCTTCTCGGTCAGCCGCCGCTCCGACGGCAGCGCCTGCCCGGCCTTCAGCACGCCGTCGACGATCAACTGCTCGATCCGCTCGGCGACGACGTCGGCCACGCGTCGCGCCGGCCCTTCCCGATCCTGCATTTCCATACTGGTATGACCACTTTGGACAGATGACGCCGATTTTCGCACAAAGCCTTGTTGTCATTGCGTTTTGCCGATCCTTCAAGAACGCAGAATCGATCGCGTATCAAAAACTGGTATGACCACCTTCGCGACGTCTGGACATGCCCGCGCGGGCCGCCAAGAATCCTGTCCTTCCGGCGTGTCGCGCCTCGCGCGGCCGCCCGCATGGTGGAGACGAACCAATGAGTTTCATCTACGACGAACGGATCGACGGGCCGCTGGCGACCGTCGACCGCGCCACCCTCGTCGCCGCGCTGCACGCGGCGGCGCCCGGCCTCGACGTGCTGCACGAACGCGAGGCGCTCAAGCCGTTCGAATGCGACGGGCTGGCCGCGTACCGCACGGTGCCGCTCGCGGTCGTGCTACCCGACACGGTCGACCAGGTGCGCGCGGTGTTGCGCGTCGCGGCCGCGCACGGCGTACCGGTCGTCGCGCGCGGCGCGGGCACCGGATTGTCGGGCGGCGCGATGCCGCTCGAAAAAGGCATCCTGCTGGTGATGGCGAAGTTCAACCGGATCCTCGACATCGACCCCGATGCCGGCATCGCGCGCGTGCAGCCCGGCGTGCGCAATCTCGCGATCTCGCAAGCCGCGGCGCCGCACGGCCTCTACTACGCGCCCGATCCGTCGTCGCAGATCGCGTGCTCGATCGGCGGCAACGTCGCCGAGAACGCGGGCGGCGTCCACTGCCTGAAATACGGGCTCACGGTGCACAACATCCTGAAGGTCGAGATCCTGACGATCGACGGCGACACGCTCACGCTCGGCGCCGACGCGCTCGATGCACCGGGCTTCGACCTGCTCGCGCTGTTCACCGGCTCCGAAGGGATGCTCGGCATCGTCACCGAGGTGACGGTGAAGCTGTTGCCGAAGCCGCCGAGCGTGAAGGTGCTGATGGCGAGCTTCGACGACGTCGCCAAGGCGGGCGCCGCGGTCGCGCGGATCATCGGCGCGGGCGTGATCCCCGGCGGCCTCGAGATGATGGACAACCTCGCGATCCGCGCGGCCGAGGACTTCATCCACGCGGGCTATCCGGTCGACGCGCAGGCGATCCTGCTGTGCGAGCTCGACGGCGCGGCCAGCGACGTCGACGAGGATGCCGAACGCGTCGCCGCGCTGCTGCGCGACGCGGGCGCAAGCGAGATTCGCGTCGCGCGCGACGAAGCCGAGCGCCAGCGCTTCTGGGCCGGCCGCAAGAACGCGTTCCCGGCGGTCGGCCGGATGTCGCCCGACTACTACTGCATGGACGGCACGATCCCGCGCCGCGAGCTGCCGCGCGTGCTCGAAGGGATCGCCGCGCTGTCCGCCGAATACCGGCTGCCGGTCGCGAACGTGTTCCACGCGGGCGACGGCAACATGCACCCGCTGATCCTGTTCGATGCGAACCGGCCCGGCGAGCTCGACCGCGCGGAAGCGCTCGGCGGCAAGATCCTCGAGCTGTGCGTCGCGGCGGGCGGCAGCATCACCGGCGAGCACGGTGTCGGGCGCGAGAAGATCAACCAGATGTGCGTGCAGTTCAACGCCGACGAAATCACGTTCTTCCACGCGGTGAAGGCCGCATTCGATCCGCAGGGGCTGCTCAATCCCGGCAAGAACATCCCGACGCTGCACCGCTGCGCCGAATTCGGCGCAATGCACGTCCATCACGGCAAGCTGCCGTTTCCCGAACTGGAGCGCTTCTGATGCGACGCGACATCGAATCCATCGACGACAGCGCGGCGCTCGTCGCGCAGGTCGACGCGGCGATCCGCGATCGCCAGCCGCTGCGCATCCGCGGCGCCGGCACGAAGGCGTTCGTCGGCCGCCCGGTCGAAGGCCGCACGCTCGACGTGCGCACGCATCGCGGCATCGTGTCGTACGACCCGACCGAACTCGTGATCACCGCGCGCGCGGGCACGCCGCTCGCCGATCTGGACGCGATGCTCGACGCGGCCGGCCAGATGCTGCCGTGCGAGCCGCCGTCGTTCGGCGGCGCGGCCACCGTCGGCGGCATGTTCGCGGCGGCGCTGTCGGGCCCGCGTCGTCCGTGGGCCGGCGCGGTGCGGGACTTCGTGCTCGGCTGCCGCGTGATCACCGGCCACGCGAAGCATCTGCGCTTCGGCGGCGAAGTGATGAAGAACGTCGCGGGCTACGACGTGTCGCGCCTGCTGGCCGGCAGTTTCGGTTGCCTCGGCGTCGTGACCGAAGTGTCGCTGAAGGTGCTGCCGAAGCCGCGCGCGACGTGCGATCTCGCGCTGACGCTCGCGGCAAGCGAAGCCGTGCTGCGCGTCGCCGCGTGGCGTCGCGCGGGGCTGCCGCTCGCGGGTGCGTGCCACGCGAACGGCGTGCTGCGCGTGCGGATCGAAGGCGGCGACGGCTCGGTGAAGGCCGCGCGCGACACGATCGGCGGCGACCGGATGGACGACCGCGGCGATGCATTCTGGGCGCGGCTGCGCGATCTCGCGCTGCCGTTCTTCGACGACCCGCGTCCGCTGTGGCGCGTGTCGGTGCCGGCTGCCGCGCCGCTCGACGCGTGGCCGGGCGCGCAGCTCGTCGACTGGGGCGGCGCGCAGCGCTGGCTGAAAAGCGACGCGGCGCCGGCCGACGTGCAGCGCCTGGCCGCGCAATGGGGCGGCCACGCGACCTGCTTCACGCCGGGCACGACACCTGAGCCGTTCCAGCCGCTGCCGCCCGCGCTGCTGCGCGTGCACCGGCAGCTCAAGGCGCAGCTCGACCCGCACGCGATCTTCAATCCCGGCCGGCTCTACGCCGACTTCTGACGCGAACCCGATCCCGACCCGCCGATGCAAACCAATCTCAGCGAAGCAAGCAAGGCCCTCGCCCGGGCCGACGAAGCGGAAGCGATCCTGCGCGCGTGCGTGCACTGCGGCTTCTGCAATGCGACCTGCCCGACCTATCAGGTGCTCGGCAACGAGCTCGACGGGCCGCGCGGCCGCATCTACCTGATCAAGCAGTTGCTCGAAGGCGAGCCGTGCGGCGAACGCACGCAACGGCATCTCGACCGCTGCCTGACGTGCCGCAACTGCGAGACGACCTGCCCGTCCGGCGTGCGCTATCACACGCTGCTCGACATCGGTCGCGCGGAAGCCGAAAAGCGCGTGCAACGGCCGGCGCGCGAACGCCTGCTGCGCGCCGGGTTGCGTCACGTGGTGCCGCGCCCGGCCACGTTCGCCGCGCTGCTGAAGGCCGGCCGCGCGCTGCGCCCGCTGCTGCCCGGCACGCTGCGGGACAAGATCCCGGCCGCCGTGCCCGCCGCCGCGCCGCGCCCGGCCGTGCGTCATGCACGGCGCGTGCTGATGCTAGAGGGCTGCGTGCAGCCGTCGCTGTCGCCGAACACCAATGCGGCCGCCGCGCGCGTGCTCGACCGGCTCGGCATCAGCGTGAGCCCCGCGCGCGAAGCCGGCTGCTGCGGCGCGACCGAATATCACCTGAACGCGCAGGATGCGGGCCTTCAGCGCGCGCGCCACAACATCGACGCATGGTGGCCCGCGATCGAGGCCGGTGCGGAGGCGATCGTGCTGACCGCGAGCGGCTGCGGCGCGTTCGTGAAGGAATACGGCGACCTGCTGCGCTCCGACCCCGTCTATGCGGAGAAGGCGCGGCGCGTCAGCGCGCTCACGCGCGATCTGGCCGAAGTGATCGCGGCCGAGCCGCTCGACGCACTCGCCGATGCGACGCCACGGCGCGTCGCGGTCCATTGCCCGTGCACGCTGCAGCACGCGCAGCGCCTCGGCGGTGCGGTCGAGCGCATCCTGACGCGGCTGGGCTTCGATCTGACGAATGTCGCCGACGGCCATCTGTGCTGCGGCTCGGCCGGCACGTATGCGCTGACGCAACCCGACCTCGCGACGACACTACGCGACAACAAGCTCGATGCGCTCGAAGCGGCGCAGCCGGACCTGATTGTCACCGCCAACGTCGGCTGCCAGACTCATCTGAACGGCGCGGGCCGCACGCCCGTGCGCCACTGGATCGAGCTCGTCGACAACCGGCTGGTCACCTGACCGCCGCTTCCGGAGGAAACCCATGCAAACGAAACCCGAACTCGAACTGGCCGATGCCGAGCGCATGCTCGCCGCGGCGCGCGCGGAAGCGGAACGCCACGGCTGGGCCGTGTCGATCGCCGTCGTCGACGACGGCGGCCACCTGCTCGCGTTCGCGCGGCTGAACGGCGCATCGCCGGCCAGCAGCACCCTCGCGCAGGACAAGGCCCGCGCGGCGGCGCTCGGCCGTCGCGAGACGAAGGCGTATGAGGATATGATCAACGGTGGCCGCACCGCGTTTCTGAGCGCGCCGCTAACGGGCTTGCTCGAAGGCGGCGTGCCGGTCACGGTCGGCGGCCGGATTGCAGGCGCGATCGGTGTGTCTGGCGTAAAGTCCGAACAGGACGCGCAGATCGCCCGCGCCGGTACACAGAGCGTCGCGGAATAACCAGCCAAACCGCGCGCATTTTCCCCGGGAGGATTCACGATGATCGACCAAGCAGGACTGCAAGTCGCGCCAGCGCTGAGCCAGTTCATTGAAAACGAAGCGCTGCCGGGCACCGGCATCGACAAGGCCGCGTTCTGGAGCGGTTTCTCGGCCCTGGTGCACGACCTCGCGCCGCGCAACCGCGAGCTGCTCGCCGAACGCGACCGCCTGCAGCAGGAACTCGACGCGTGGCATCGCGCGCACCCCGGCCCGGTTCGCGACCATGCCGCGTATCGCGCATTCCTCGAACGAATCGGCTACCTCGTGCCGGTCCCGTCGAACGTCGCGGCAGCCACCGCGAACGTCGACAGCGAGATCGCCACGCAGGCCGGCCCGCAGCTCGTCGTGCCGCTGTCGAACGCACGCTATGCGCTGAACGCCGCGAACGCGCGCTGGGGCAGCCTGTACGACGCGCTGTACGGCACCGACGCACTGCCCGAAGACGGCGGCGCCGAACGCACGTCGGCCTACAACCCGACGCGCGGCCAGCGCGTGATCGACTACGCGCGCAACGTGCTCGACACCGCGGCGCCGCTCGCGAGCGGCTCGCACCGCGACGCGCTGCGCTACCGCGTGCAGGACGGCCAGCTCGCGGTCGAAACCGCGCAGGGCAACGTCGCGCTCGCGCAGCCCGCGCAGTTCGTCGGCTACCAGGGCGCGGCCGATGCGCCGTCCGCGATCCTGCTGAAGCACAACGGCCTGCACCTCGAGATCCAGATCGACGCGTCGACGCCGATCGGCCGCGCCGATCTCGCGAACGTGAAGGACGTCGTGCTCGAAGCCGCGGTCAGCACGATCATCGACTGCGAGGATTCGGTCGCGGCGGTCGACGCCGACGACAAGGTCCAGCTCTACCGCAACTGGCTCGGCCTGATGCAGGGCACGCTGGTCGAGGAAGTCGCGAAGGGCGGCAAGACCTTCACGCGCCGCCTGAACGCCGATCGCGAGTACACGACGCCCGCCGGCGGCACGCTGTCGCTGCATGGCCGCTCGCTGCTGTTCGTGCGCAACGTCGGCCACCTGATGACCAACGGCGCGGTGCTCGACCGCGACGGCAACGAGATTCCGGAAGGGATTCTCGACGGTGTCGTCACGGTGCTGTGCGCGCTGCACGACCTGAAGGCGAAGCGCAATTCGCGCACGGGTTCGATCTACATCGTGAAGCCGAAGATGCACGGCCCGGTGGAAGTCGCGTTCGCCGACACGCTGTTCGCGCGCATCGAGGATCTGTACGGCCTGCCGCGCAACACGCTGAAGATGGGCATCATGGACGAGGAGCGCCGCACCAGCGTGAACCTCGCCGCATGTATCGCCGCCGCCGCCGCGCGCGTGGCGTTCATCAACACCGGCTTCCTCGACCGCACCGGCGACGAGATGCACACCGCGATGGAAGCGGGCCCGATGATCCGCAAGGGCGACATGAAGTCGTCGGCGTGGATCCAGTCGTACGAGCGCAACAACGTGCTCGCGGGCCTGTCGGCCGGCCTGCGCGGCCGCGCGCAGATCGGCAAGGGCATGTGGGCGATGCCGGACCTGATGCATGCGATGCTCGAGCAGAAGATCGCGCATCCGCGCGCCGGCGCGAACACCGCATGGGTGCCGTCGCCGACCGCCGCGACGCTGCACGCGCTGCACTACCACCTCGTCGACGTGCAGGCCGTCCAGCAGGAACTCGAGAAGACGCCGTACGCGAGCGAGCGCGACGCACTGCTCGAAGGGTTGCTGACCGTGCCGGTCGTCGAGCGTGCCGCGTGGAGCGAGGCGGAAATCCTGAGCGAGGTCGAGAACAACGCGCAGGGCATCCTCGGCTACGTCGTGCGCTGGGTCGAACAGGGCGTCGGCTGCTCGAAGGTGCCGGACATCCACGACGTCGGCCTGATGGAAGATCGCGCGACGCTGCGCATTTCGAGCCAACACATCGCGAACTGGCTGCGCCACGGCGTGATCACCGAGGCATTCGTGCTCGACGTGTTCAAGCGGATGGCGCGCGTCGTCGACCAGCAGAACGCCGGCGATCCGAACTATCGCCCGATGGCGCCCGGCTACGACCAGTCGACCGCGTTCCAGGCCGCGTGCGCGCTCGCGCTGCAAGGTACGTCGCAGCCGAGCGGTTATACCGAGCCGCTGCTGCATCAGTTCCGGCTCGCGTTCAAGGCGCAACAGCGCGGCGCATAAACCTGCGCATGCGGGTTCGTCCCGCATGCCGGGCGCCGGCCGTACGCCGGCCTCGCGAAACGGGCAGCCTCGCGGCTGCACGTTTTCATATTCGCGTTCAGCCGAGCGTTGAAACCGATAATCGGCGCCTGTCGCCGGCCCACCATTAATCCGCCGGTATCCGCAACCGTCGGCGCGACCTCCCCGCTGCCCCGCAAAGCCTTGCGCCGCAACGCTGCGCCCGATATTGGCAAGCCCGGGATTACACCGTAATTTGACCCCGATCAACAGGATGCAACATTTTCCGCGCACGCAAACACGCGCGTTATACTCCGTGGAATTCGCATCACGCAATTCGTCAGATCGTCGAATTGCAGTCAATGTTTACCTGTAAATATAGGGTTTATCCGGTCGCGATTGTCGATAATCGGCGGCCGTTTTTTCCGCTGAACGAAAGGCTGGCACGGGCAGAGGGCTGCGCACCGGATCGCCACCGGTAGTCATACGAACAATCGCATCGACCCGCCGCCCGGCGACGATGCCCCCGATCCACGGACCATGGCCGAAACCGACTACGCAATGCCCAGCGAATCCGGCCTGACGAGCCGTGTCGCCGCTCATCTGCGCCGGTTCCTGCTGCCGCACCTGATCTTCTATACGGGGCTGCTGATCGCGCTGATCCTGCTGCTCCTGTGCGGAATCGTGCTGTACGAAGGCCGCATCGACGCGCGCGACCGTTCGCGCAGCATGCAGCAGAATCTCGCGCTGATGGCGTCGTGGGACATCGAACGCAACATCGAGATCTATTCGCTGTCGCTGCAGGCGGTCGTCGAAGGCGCGAACGACCCCGACGTCACCAAGCTGCCGATGCCGCTGCGCCGCCAGGTGCTGTTCGACCGCGCGACGACGGCCAAGTACCTCGGCGGCATCTACGTGCTCGACGCAAAGGGCGACATCGCGGTCGACGGCAAGAGCGACGTGCCGCGCAAGGCCAACTTCGCGAACGAACCGTACTTCACCGTGCCTCGCGACCACCCCGAGATCGGCCTGTACGTGAGCCCCCCGTATCATTCGCGGCTGCGCGGCGGCTCGCCGAGCATCGCGCTCAGCCGGCGAATCACGCGGCCCGACGGGTCGTTCGGCGGCGTCGCCGTGATGTCGATCCGGCTCGAATATTTCCAGAATCTGTTCTCGCGCCTGTCGCTCGGCGACCGCGGCTCGGTTGCCCTGATCAACACGGACGGCAAGATGGTCGCGCGCGAGCCCTACGACCCCAGGATTGTCGGCCGCGACATCAGTCGCGCGAGCACGTTCCGGCATTTCATGACCGCCAGCGAAGGGAGCTTCGCCGATACCGCGTCGATCGACGGCGTGCGACGCCTGTACGTGTTCCGGCACCTCGACGGCCTGCCGCTGATCGTCATGGTCGCGCGCTCGGAAGCGGACACCTACGCCGCGTGGTACGACCGTGCGATCCCGATCGGCTCCGCGATGGTCGTGCTCGCGATCGGCTTCGTCGGCCTGTCGCTGCTGCTCGACGTGCAATTGCGCAAGCGTCATCGCGCGGAAACCGAGCTGCAGGCGCTCGCGCGCACCGACGGCCTGACGGGCCTCGACAACCGCCGGATGCTCGACGTCACGCTCGCGCGCGAATGGCGGCGTGCCGCGCGCTCGCAACATGCGCTGTCGCTGCTGTTCATCGACGTCGATTACTTCAAGCGCTACAACGACACGCAGGGCCACCAGGCCGGCGACGACGCCCTCGCCGCGGTCGGCCACTGCATCGCCGGCTGCCTGCGCCGCCCGGCCGACTATGCGGCGCGCTATGGCGGCGAGGAATTCGTCGTGGTGCTGCCGGACATCGACTCGGACGGCGCGGTGACGATCGCCGAAACGATCCGCACGGGCGTCCTCGATCTTGGCATCCGCCACGACGCCGGCACGGTCGGCCGGCTGACGGTGAGCATCGGCGTGACGACCAGCTATCCCGAACGCGACGACAACATCCAGGCCGCGCTGAAGCTGGCCGACGATGCGCTGTACCGGGCGAAGGAAGGCGGGCGCAACCGCATCGTCGTGCAGGCGGCCACGCCGCCCGACGATCGCCAGTCGCGGCGGGCCTGAGCGTACGGGCAGCGGCGGGGCCGCCGCCGTCCGCAGGCAAAATCACCGACAATATCGGCTCGATACGCCACCGCGCCGCCGCGCCGCCGCGCGGCCGACGTCCCCGGCCGGGCCGCGCCTGGCTGGCCGCGCCTGGCCAGCCGCACCACGGCCGCGCCGGTTCGCGGCCGCTTCGCACCACCATGAGACTCAAGGCAAAGATCTTCCTTCTGGCCATCGTGCCGTTCCTGCTCGCGATCGCCGGCATCGGCTTCGGCGTGCGCCAGCAGGCGACGTCGCTCGCGCGCACGCAGCACGCGACGATCCAGGCCGCGTACCTGTCGAGCAAGGAAGTCGAGCTGAAACACTACGTCGAGCTCGCGACGAGCGCGATCATGCCGCTCTACGACGCGAGCGGCCGCAATGCGCGCGACGACGCGCTGCTGCGCACGCAGGCGCTCGCGATGCTGCAAAAGATGGATTTCGGCCCGGACGGCTATTTCTTCGTGTACGACCTGCACGGCAATTCGCTGATGCATCCGCGCGAGCCCGAACGCGTCGGCCACAACTTCTGGTCGATGCGCGACCCGCAGGGCGCACTGACCATCCAGAAGCTGATCGGCGCGGCGTCGCAGGGCGGCGGCTACGTGCGCTACGCATGGCAGCGGCCGTCGACGGGCCGCGTCGCGCCGAAGCTCGGCTACGTCGTCGCGCTCGAGCGCTGGGGCTGGATGGTCGGCACCGGCATCTATCTCGACGACGTCGACACCGCGCTGCAGCGCATCGACGCGCGCGCGTCCGCGAACATCGAGCGCACGATGAGCTGGCTCACCGCGATCGCGCTCACCGGCGCGGCGGCGATCGCCGTGTGCGCGCTGGTGCTGAACGTCAGCGAGTCGCGCAGCGCCGACGCGAAACTCAAGCAGCTCGCGCAGCGCGTCGTCGAATCGCAGGAGCAGGAGCGCGCGCGGCTGTCCCGCGAACTGCACGACGGGATCAGCCAGATGATGGTGTCCGCGAAGCTGATGCTCGAATCCGCGCTCGCGCGCTTCGAGCGCGGCACGTCGCGCGTGCCCGAAGCCGAGCAGGCGCTCGCGTCGGGTGTCGGGCGGCTCGGCGATACGCTGCGCGAAGTCCGGCGCATCTCGCATGCGCTGCGGCCGTCGATGCTCGACGATCTCGGCCTCGCGGCCGCGCTCGAGCAACTCGTGCGCGAGCTCGGCGCCGAGAGCGGCATCGACATCGGCTATACGCAGGTCGCGCACAGCGGCACGCAGCCATTGCCCGAAGCCGTCAACACCGCGCTGTTCCGGATCGCGCAGGAAGCGCTGAGCAACATCGTGCATCATGCGCGGGCGTCGCGCGCGGCCGTCACGCTCGACGTCGGCGCGCAAACCGTCACGCTGACGATTGCCGACAACGGCTGCGGCTTCGACGCCGAACGCTCGCAGGCCGACGCGCGCCGCGGCATCGGCCTGCGCAACATGCGCGAGCGCCTCGACGCGCTCGGCGGCACGCTGACGATCACGTCGCAAGTGGGCCACACGATCGTCGCCGCACGCGTGCCGCTGCGCAGCGCGGCGTGACGACGCGCCCCATTACAGGAGACCTTTCACGCATGAGCGCCCCCGATACCGCCCGGCCCGCCGCCCGACTGCTGCTCGTCGACGACCACCCGCTCGTACGCGACGGCTTGCGGATGCGGCTCGAAGCGGCCGATCTGTCGGTGGTCGGCGAGGCCGGCAACGCGGACGAGGCGCTCGCGCTCGCCGCGTCGCTCGAACCCGATCTCGCGCTGATGGACGTCGGCATGAACGGCATGAACGGCATCACGCTCGCCGGCGTATTCCACGAGCGCTTTCCGGGCATTCGCGTGCTGATGCTGTCGATGCACGACAACATCGAGTACGTGACGCAGGCGGTGCGTGCCGGCGCGAGCGGCTATCTGCTGAAGGATTCGCCCGCGAGCGAGATCGTCCGCGCGATCGGCGCCGTGCTGGCCGGGCAGACGTTCTTCAGCGAAGGGCTGGCCGCGCGCATGATCCAGGCGAGCGCGACCGCGTCGCCGCTGGACCGGTTGACGCCGCGCGAGCGCGACATCCTCGACGCGCTGGCCGAGGGGCTGTCGAGCAAGCAGATCGCGCAACAGACGGGGCTGTCGGTGCGCACGGTCGAGACGCACCGGCTCAACCTGAAGCGCAAGCTGGAGATCGAAGGGCAGGCCGAGCTGATCAAGTTCGCGGTCGAGCATCGGCGGCGGTAGGCACGCCTGTCGAACCGATCCGCCGCGACCCGCCCGCGCGCCTTCTCATTCCGGCTCCGGCCGTGAAGACGTCACGCACGACACGGCCGCTTGCTGCGCCTTTTCACGTCGCATCGTCAACATCAGCGCGATCACCATACTGAGGATTCCGGAACACAGGATCGCGAGCGAAAACCCGTGCGCCATCGCATCCCGATACGCGCCGAGCATGTCGGGCCGCCCGGCCGCGAGCACGTGCTCCATCACGGCCTGCCGCGCAAGCGTATCCGCGTGCGCGCCGCCCGCCGCGTGCATCGCGGCCGTCATCCGGTGCAACGCGCCGACGCTCATCATGCTGCCGAGCACCGCGATGCCCAGGCTCATCCCGGTCTGGCGCAATGCGTTCATCGTCGCCGACGCCATGCCCGCGCGCTCGGCCGGCGCCAGTTCCATCACGGTCATGCCGGTCGCCGGCACCGCGAGCCCCATGCCGACGCCGAGCAGCGCCAGCACCACGCCGACGGCCGCGTAGGGGGTTGTCGCACCGAAGCCGGCCATGACCGCGAGCATCGCGCCGATCAGCCCGTACCCGGCCACCATCAGCGTATGCAGCGGCATGCGTGCCGCGATGCGCCCGAACAGCATCGACGTGATCGCCGTCATCACGAACTGCGGCATCAGTTGCCAGCCGGCCGCGGCGGGCGCACGACCCTGCGCCTGCTGCAGGAACAGCGACAGGAAGAACAGGCTGCTGTACCCGGAGAACCCGAGCACGAACGACGCGAGATTCGCGCGCACCAGCCGCCGGTCGCGAAACAGCCACACCGGCAGCAGCGGCCGCTCGACCCGCGTTTCGACCCGGACGAAGACGACGAACGCCACCGCGGCGCCCGCCAGCGGCGCCAGCACCTTCACCTGCGACGCACCGGCTTGGCCGATGCCGATCAGCCCGTAGGTCAGCAACCCGAGCCACACCACGCTCAGCGCCTGCCCGTACGGATCGAACGCCGCATGCGCCGGATGCCGGCGCTCCGGAATGCCCCAGGCGCCGAGCAGCACGGCCACGATGCCGATCGGCACGTTGACGAGGAAGATGTCCTGCCATCCGCCATGCTCGACGAGCAGGCCGCCCAGCAGCGGCCCGAGGATCAGCGCGAGCGCACTGAACGCCGACCAGCCGCCGATCACGCGGGCGCGTTCGCGCGCATCGGGAAACGCATGCGTGAGGATCGGCATCGCGCCGGGAATCAGCAACGCGCCGGCGAGCCCCTGGATCGCGCGGCCGGCCAGCAGCGGCCCGATCCGGCCCGCGCACGCACAGACGATCGAACCGGCCGTGAACAGGATCACGCTCGCGAGCCACACGCGCTTGTGACCGTAGCGGTCGCCGAGCGGGCCGGCCGACAGCATGAACGCGGACAGCGCGAGCGCGTACGCATTGACGACCCACTGCAGGCCGCCGATATCGGTATCGAGCGCCGTCTGCAGCGTCGGCAACGCGACGTTGACGATGCTGATGTCGAGCGTGGCGAGAAAGGTGCCGAGACAGGCGGCCAGGACGAGTGCGGCGCGACGGTAGCGAGACATGGCGGTCGACCCGCGACGGGCCCATTGATGAGAATGATTCTCATCTTACATATCGACTGACCGTCGGTCAATGGATCATGTTGGCCGTAAACGGGGGCGCTGGCCTAAACTGCGGGCTTTGCATGAACGGGCGTCGAGCCGCGCGATGACGGACAGGACCAAGGCAGGGATCAGGACAGTGAAAGACGACGCGCCGGCGGGCAAGCCGCGCACGAAGCCGGCGGAAGTCCGCCTCGAGGAACTGATGGCCGCGGCCGAGACGCTGTTCCTCGCGCAGGGCGTCGAAGCGACCACCATCAGCGAGATCGTCGAGCACGCGCAGGTCGCGAAGGGCACGTTCTATCACTACTTCGAATCGAAGACCGACATGCTCGCGGCGCTCGCGCAGCGCTACACCGCGTCGTTCCTCGACCAGTTGCAGCAGGCGGTGGACGCGTGCGACGCCGACGACTGGCTCGCGCGCCTGCGCGCATGGATCCGCGCCAGCATCGACATCTACGCCGCGACCTATCGCACGCACGACATCGTCTACACGAACCATCACCACCACGATCGCGAGAATGCCGACAAGAACGCGATCCTCGAGCAGCTCGGCGCGATTCTCGACGGCGGCGCCCGGGCCGGCACGTGGCGGCTCGCGCACCCGCAGGTCACCGCGCTGCTGATCTATGCCGGCGTGCACGGCGCGACCGATCACATCATCGCGGCGCCGCAAACGGATCGCGCCGCGTTCGTCGATGCGGTGGTCGACGATTGCCTGCGGATGCTCGGCGTCGGCGCATGACGCACGGCCGACGCGCCGCGATGAAAAAAGGGCGCCCGAGGGCGCCCTTCGTCCATCCCGACCGCAGCCTTGCAGCGGTCGTCAGTTGGTCCGCGAATTGTGCTTCTGCAGATACGCGATCAGGCCGTCGATCCCGCCCGTCGCGAGCTGGCTCTTGAACTGGCCCTGGTAGACCTGGATCAGCCACGCACCCGACATGTCGATGTCGTAGATCTTCCAGTCGTTGCCGACCTTGCCGAGACGATAGCCGACCGACTGGCTGTCGCCCGGCGTCGTCACCGTCGACTGCACCAGCGCATCGGCGCCCGACGCGCCGCCGGCCTTGAACGAGAACTTCGCGTCCTGGCCTCCGAGCTGCGCGAGCGACGCGGCATAGGTGCGCGTCATCAGCAACCGGAACTGCTTGTACAGCTCCTGCTGCTGTTGCGGCGTGGCCTGCTTCCACGCGTCGCCGACCGCGATGCGGGTCGTGCGCTCGAAGTTGGTCGCGGGCAGGAAGCGCTGCTCGACGACCTGCGTGACCTTCGCCATGTCACCGCCGCGCGCGGCCGGATCGGCCTTCATCGCGTTGACGGTGCCCTCGACCGCCGTGCGGACGATATCGACCGGCGCGCTCTGCGCGAAAGCGGAAACCGACACGGCGGCCGCCGCGACGAAAGCAAACAGATGACGTTTCATACGAATTTCGCACTCGATGGGAAAAAACGGCCGGCTCTTTGCATCGGCCGGTGGAGCAAAGTATACCGGGCCTGACGCCCCGCTGCCGCCCGGTGACCGACTGTTACCTTTCAGCGCCGTTTGTCACAGGCGGCGCGGCGGCGTGGCGGCGCAGCGCCGCGTCGATTATGTAAATATCCCCATACAAATGGACCGGCCGCGCGATCCGATTCCAACGTCGCGAGCAAATATCCTTCCCGCCCCGAATCTCCCCAACGTCACGACCGTCGCCGCCCCGCGCCGGTATACTTGGCTACTTTGCCCTTGCCAGCCGCTCCCCACCGCCACATGGTGACATCTCTCATCGTCCGACTCGTTGCGTGGTCGGTGCGCCGCCCCGTCTGGGTCGTCGTCCTGTCGCTCGTCATCGCCGCCTTCAGCGGCGTCTACGTCGCGCAGCATTTCAAGATCAACACCGACATCAGCAAGCTCGTCGATGCGGAGCCGCAATGGGCCGCGCTCGGGCAAGCCGTCGACAAGGCGTTCCCACAACGCAACGGCACGATCCTCGCGGTCGTCGAGGCGCCCGCGCCCGAATTCGCGACGGCCGCCGCGCACGCGCTGACCGAAGCGCTGCAGAAGGACGCCACCGCCGGCCGCATCGGCCCCGTCGCCGAGCCGGGCGGCGGACCGTTCTTCGAGCACAACGGGCTGCTGTTCCTGTCGCCGCAGGACGTCACCGATACGACCGCGCAGCTCGCGAGCGCGCGCCCGCTCGTCAACGAACTCGCGAAGAACCCGAGCCTCACCGGGCTCGCCACCACGCTGTCCACCACGCTCGGCCAGCCGCTCCTGACCGGCCAGGTGAAGCTGCCCGCGATGGCGAAGCTGCTCGCTCGCAGCGCCGCGACGGTCGACGACGTGCTGGCCGGCAAGCCGGCCGCGTTCTCGTGGCGCGCGCTGGTCGACAACGATGCCGCGCGGCAGCCCGCGCGCGCGTTCGTCACCGTGCAGCCGGTGGTCAACTACGGCGCGCTGAAGGCCGGCGCGGCGACGAGCCAGGTGATCCGCGACGCGGCCCGGTCGCTCGACCTCGAGAAGCGCTACGGCGCGGCCGTGCGCCTGACCGGCGAACAGCCGCTCGCCGACGACGAATTCGCGTCGGTCGAAGACGGCGCCGCGCTCAACGGCGTGCTCACGCTGCTTGCCGTGCTCGTGATCCTGTGGCTCGCGCTGCGCTCGAAGCGGATGATCGGCTCGGTGCTCGTCACGCTGTTCGTCGGCCTCGTCGTGACGGCCGCGCTCGGCCTCGCGATGGTCGGCTCGCTGAACATGATCTCGGTCGCGTTCATGGTGCTGTTCGTCGGCCTCGGCGTCGATTTCTCGATCCAGTACGGCGTGAAGTACCGCGAGGAACGCTTCCGCGATTCGCGCATCGATCACGCGCTGATCGGCGCCGCGCACTCGATGGGCATGCCGCTCGCGCTGGCCACCGCGGCCGTCGCGGCGAGCTTCTTCTCGTTCATCCCCACCGCGTATCGCGGCGTGTCCGAGCTCGGGCTGATCGCGGGCGTCGGGATGTTCGTCGCGCTGCTGACCACGCTCACGCTGCTGCCCGCGCTGCTGCGCCTGTTCGCGCCGCCGGGCGAATCGAAGACGCCGGGCTTTCCGTGGCTCGCGCCGGTCGACGATTATCTCGATCGCCACCGCAAGCCGATCCTGATCGGCACGCTCGCGGTCGTGATCGGCGCGCTGCCACTGCTCGCGTTCCTGCATTTCGACTTCAACCCGCTGCACCTGAAAGATCCGAACAGCGAATCGATGGCGACGCTGCTCGCGCTGAAGGATTCGCCGGAAGCCGCCGTCAACGACGTCACGCTGCTCGCGCCGTCGCTCGCGCAAGCCGATGCGGCCGCGAAGCGCCTCGACGCGCTGCCCGAAGTCGGCCGCACGACCACGCTGTCGACCTTCATCCCCGCCGACCAGCCGGCCAAGCGCGCGGCGATCGCCGCGGCCGCGAGCGAGCTGCTGCCCGCGCTGACGCAGCCGGCCGCGCCGCCCGCGACCGACGCGCAACGCGTGGCCGCGCTCAAGCGCGTGTCGGATCTGCTGAGCTATGCAGCCGAAGATCACCCCGGCCCGGGCGCCGCCGCCGCGCAGCACCTGTCCGCGTCGCTCGCGAAGCTCGCCGCCGCCGACAGCGCGACGCGCGACCGTGCCGAACGCGCGTTCTCCGATACGCTACGCATCGCGCTCAACCAGCTCGCTTCGCTGCTGCAGCCGCAGGACATCACGCGCGAATCGCTGCCGCCGCAAGTCGTGCGCGACTGGGTCGCACCGGACGGCCACGCGCTCGTGCAGATCTCGCCGAAGGTGCCGAAGGGCGTCGACCCGAACGACGACACGATGCTGCGCCGTTTCGCCAAGGCCGTGAAGGCCGCGGAACCGGGCGCGACCGGCGGGCCGATCTCGATCCTGCATTCGGCCGACACGATCATCAACGCGTTCCTGCATGCGGCGCTGTGGTCGATCATCTCGATCACGATCCTGCTGTGGGTCACGTTGCGCCGCTTCGGCGACGTGCTGCGCACGCTGGTGCCGCTGCTCGTGTCGGGCATCGTGACGCTCGAGATGTGCGTCGTGCTCGGCATGTCGCTGAACTTCGCGAACATCATCGCGCTGCCGCTGATGCTCGGCGTCGGCGTCGCGTTCAAGGTGTATTTCGTGATGGCGTGGCGCGCGGGACAGACGGGGCTGCTGCATTCGAGCCTCACGCATGCCGTGCTGTTCAGCGCCGCGACGACGGCGACCGCCTTCGGCAGCCTGTGGCTGTCGCATCATCCGGGCACGTCGAGCATGGGCAAGCTGCTCGCGCTGGCCCTGACCTGTACGCTGATCGGCGCCGTGGTGTTCCAGCCCGTCCTGATGGGCAAACCGCGCGTCAAACGCGCCAAGAACCAATCGCAAGGAATCAATGAATAAGGTGCGAATCATTGCGGCGACCGTCGCCGCCAGCGCGATGCTGACCGGCTGCGCGACGGGACCGAACCGCAATCCCAACGACCCGCTCGAGCCGATGAACCGGGCGATGTACAAGTTCAACGACACGGTCGACACGAACATCGCCCAGCCGATCGCGAAGGGCTACCAGAAAGTCACGCCGACGCCGGTACGCACCGCGATCAGCAACTTCTTCTCGAACCTCGGCGATCTCGGCAACATGGCGAACAACCTGCTGCAGTTGCGCATCACCGATGCGACGCAGGATCTGATGCGCGTGGCGATGAACTCGGTGTTCGGCGTCGCCGGCCTGATCGACATCGCGACGCCGGCCGGGCTGCCGAAGCATCACCAGGATTTCGGGCTGACGATGGCGCGCTGGGGCATGCCGTCCGGCCCGTATCTCGTGCTGCCCGTGTTCGGGCCGAGCACGATCCGCGACGGCGTCGGCCGCGCGGTGGACGTGCGCTTCAACCTGCTGAACTACATCGAGCCGGCCGCGCGCAATCCGATGTACATCGCGCAGTTCATCAGCGCGCGTTCGGACCTGCTCGGCGCGACCGACCTGCTGAAGCAGGCCGCGCTCGATCCGTATTCGTTCGTGCGCGACGCGTACCTGCAGCAGCGCAAGTCGCTCACGTACCACGGCCAGTCGGCATCGGCCGCGGCGCCGAACTATGCGGAGCCGGGTGAAGCAGGCGCGGTGCCGGCGGCTACGCCGACCATGCCGGGCGGCTTGCCGAACTACGAGGATCCGGGCGAGTCGGGCGGCGCATCGGGCGCCACGCCGAACAACGCACCGGCCGCGCCGGGATTGCCGCAGTACGAGGATCCGGGTGCGGATAGTGCGATGCCCGCGAGCGCGCCGGCGGCTGCATCGGTCCCGGCATCGTCGGGCGCCACGACGGCGCCGGCCGCCAACGGCGCGCCGATCGCGCCGGCGATGCCGACGCTGCCCGCGAGCAATCCGGCCGCGCAGTAACGCCACCACGGCGACCGCGCAAGAACAAAGCGCGCTGCATCATGCAGCGCGCTTTTTTTGTCCGCGCAAAACGCGAAGAGGGGAGAAAAAGCGGCGCGCGCCGCTCAAACGATCCGCATCGCGCCCGCCCGCTCGAACGCGTGGCGCGCCTGGATCAGCGTCGTGCGCGCCGCGCGCGCGTCGCTCGCGACCTGCAGCAGCGGGCCGAGCTGCGACGGCTGCTTCAGCAGTTCGCGCAGGATCGGCAGGATCGCCGTGCTGCCGTCGTCGCGCAGGCCGGCCGTCGCCGCACGCGGCAGCGTGCGCCACGCCGGATCGACGATCGCGCGGCACACCGCGAACGGCACGCCGCGCGCGGCCGCGAAGGCCGCCGCGATGTGCGACTCCATGTCGACGGCCAGCGCGCCCTTCGCGTGATGCAGCGACGCCTTGTCCTGTTCGTTGACGACCGGCGCGCCGACGGCCGCCATCGTGCCGCGCGTGACGCGCGCCCACACCGGCGTGTCTTGCAGCGCGGCGACGAGCCGCGCGCTCCAGCCCGCATCGGTCTCCACGCGGCCGAACGGCCCGTCGATCGCGTTCGCGATCACGAGCGCACCGGGCGCGAGATCGGGCGCGAGGCCGCCCGCCGTGCCGAAGCTCACGATACCCGCGCAACCGTGCGCGGTCGCATCGGCGAGCGCGCGCTCGAGCCGGTCGGCCCGCGCGGCGAACACCGCTTCGACGCCGTCACCGCGCGCGATGCGCGCCTCGAACGCCATCCCCGTCACCGCGATGACGGGCAATGCGCCGTTGTGCTGCGTCGTCGCCACGCGTTACATCCCGACCGTCACGCGCGTCGCGTTCGCGCGCTTCAGGTTGCGGTAGCGCGCGAGCGCCCACAGCGGGAAGAACTTGCGATAGCCGTGGTAGCGCAGGTAGAACACGCGTGGGAAGCCCGTCGCGGTGAAGCGCGTCTCGTCCCACAGGCCTTCTTCGTTCTGCTGGGCAACCAGGTAGTCGACGCCGCGCGCCACGGCCGGGTTGTTCACTTCGCCGGCCGCCATCAGGCCGAGCAGCGCCCAGGCCGTCTGCGACGCCGTGCTCGGCGCCTGCTCGTAACCGCGGTAGTTCAGCTTGTAGCTGTCGCCGTCCTCGCCCCAGCCGCCGTCCTTGTTCTGGATCGACAGCAGCCACTGCGCGCCGCGCTTCATGCGCGGGTCGTCCGGCGTCAGGCCGGCCGCGTTCAGCGAGCACAGCGCGGTCCACGTGCCGTACACGTAGTTCATCCCCCAGCGGCCGTACCAGCTGCCGTCCGGCTCCTGTTCCTTCAGCATGTAGTCGAGCGCGCGGCGGGCCGGCTCGCTGTTCAGCGGCGTCTCGCCGAGCTGCGACAGCATCGACAGGCAGCGCCCCGACACGTCGGCCGTCGGCGGATCGAGCAGCGCGCCGTGATCGGAGAACGGAATGTTGTTCAGGTAGTACTGCGTGTTTTCCGGTTCGAACGCGCCCCAGCCGCCGTCGCTGCTCTGCATGCCGACGACCCATTCGCGCGCCCGCGCCATCGATTCGCGATACGTGTCCGATTGCGTGAGCTTTTGCGCGCGATCCATCGCCATCACGACCACGGCCGTATCGTCGACGTCCGGGTAGTGCGCGTTCGCGTACTGGAACGCCCAGCCGCCGGGCCGCACGTTCGGGCGGCGCGAGATCCAGTCGCCGCGCACGTCGAGAATCTGCAGCGGGCGCAGCCATTCGAGGCCGCGCAGCACGGCTTCCTGCGCACGCGCATCGCCGGTTTCGAGCAGCGCATGCGCGGCGAGCGACGTGTCCCACACCGGCGACAGGCACGGCTGGCAATACGCTTCATCGTCGTGCACGACGAGCAGCTTCTCGACCGACTTGCGCGCGATCGCGCGGTTCGGATGATCTTCCGCATAGCCGAGCGCGGCGTACATCATCACCGAATTGGCCATCGCCGGATAGATCGCACCGAGGCCGTCCTCGCCGTTCAGGCGCTCGTCGACGAACGACACGGCCTGGCGGATCGCGCGTTCGCGCGTGTAGCTCGGGAACAGCCCGTCGACCGCGCGCAGCGCATGGTCGACCACGCGGAAGAACGCGAACCAGCCCGGGCTCTGATGCCCCTGGCGCGGCAGCAGCCCGGCGTTGACCGGCGGGTCGATGAACAGCTCGTCGATGCGCACGCCGCGCGGGTTCTTCGCAAGCGGTCGCTTCGCGTTCAGCACGAGCAGCGGCACGATCACGGTGCGCGCCCAGTACGACACCTTCGACAGGTGGAACGGGAACCACTGCGGCAGCAGCATGATCTCGACCGGCATCATCGGCACCGCGCGCCACGGAATCGCACCGTACAGCGCGAGCTGGATGCGCGTGAACACGTTCGACATCTCGGCGCCGCCCATCGCGTGGATCGCGCGGCGCGCGCGCTGCATGTGCTCGGCATTCTCATCGTCGCCGATCACCTTCAGCGCGAAGTAGGCCTTCACGCTCGCGCTGATGTTCGGCGCACCGTCGGTGAACAGCGGCCAGCCGCCGTCGGCCTGCTGGATGCGGCGCAGATACTTGCCGATCTTCTGTTCGAGCTCGAGGTTCGGCGTCTCGCCAAGATAGTGGACGAGCAGCACGTATTCGGCGGGAATCGTCGAATCCGCCTCGAGTTCGTAGACCCAGTGGCCGTCCGCTTGCTGCGCGGCCAGCAGCGCGTCGGTCGCCCGCGCGACGGCCGCGTCGACGCCGGCCGGCACGGCGCCGGCGGACAAGGTAGCCATTTCGGTGAGATCGTTCATCGGTCCCTCTCTTTATTGCGTCTGGAGCACGTCCGCGGCCAGCTGGCCGGAACGGATCGCGCCCTCGATCGTGGCGGGCAAGCCGGTGGCAATCCAGTCGCCCGCCAGTACAAGATTGGTCCAGCGCGTACGCACGGCCGGACGTTTCATTTCCTGCGACGGCACCGCCGCAAAGCCCGCGCGCGGCTCGACGACGAGCTGCCACGCGGGGATGGTTTCCGGGTTCGCGCCGGTCACGCGCGCGACGTCTTCCCAGATGCGCCGCGCGAGCGTGTCGCGCGGCATGTCGAGCCAGCGGCCCGCATCGCGGATCGTCGCCGCGAGCTGGCCGTCGCCGCTCCGCACCGCATCGACGACGCCGTTGACGACGGTCGTCTGCAGCGGATGGCCGGCCGACGCTTCGACCGCGAAATACGCGGTCACGACCGCGCTGAACGTGTCGGGCGCGGCGAGTTCCGGCACGAGCGGCTGCGCGACCTCGGGCGGCACGGCCAGCACGACCGCGTCGCCCGGCGCGAGATCGATGCGCTCGCCGCCGATCGACACCGCATCGACCGCATTGCCGTGCGCGCCGAACTCGAACGCGTCGAGCCGCGAATTCAGGCGAATCTGCGCGCCGCCGTACTGCAGCATCCGCAGCGCCGGTTCGACGAACGCGCTGCCGAGCCCGCGGCGCGCGACGCGCGGACGGCAACCGGGGCCGCCCGCGGCGAACGTGCCGCACAGCGCGGCGCGCGCGAGCTCGGCGCTCGCGTGGCGCGGCTCGATATTCAGTACCCCGAGGAAGTACGGCCGCAGCCAGCGATCCCACAGCACGCCGTCGCATCGCATCGTCTGCGCGAGCGAGCGGCCCGTGCGGGCGAGCGCGAGCGGCGCAAGCGCGAGGTAGTCGAGCGGCGTCGTGCCCGGCGCGCGCGACGCGGCATCGAACAGCCACGACGGCCAGCGGCCGTTGCCGAAGCGCAGCGTCCAGCGCTGTTGCGACGCGATGTCCATCACCGGGAATTCAGCCAGCGCGGGCCCGGCGAGCTGATCGGCCGCGCCGATCGCGCGCAGGTAGCGCTGCGTCGCCGGCTGTCCCGCGAAAACCGTGTGCAGCCCGCTGTCGAGCGTCGTGTTCAGCGTCCCGTCGAACCACGACCGGCAGCGGCCGCCGGCGTGCGCATGCGCATCGTGCAGCACGATGCGCCGCCCGCGCCGTTGCAGCTCGACCGCGGCCGACAAGCCCGCGAGTCCTGCGCCGATCACATGGACGGTTCTGGGCATCGCGTCGGTCGACTCAGAACAGCGCGTAGCGCGCGGCGATCATCAGCATGCGCGCCTTCGGCTTGCGCAGCGGGGCGCGCGGCGCGGCAAAGCCGCGTGCGATCGCGGCCTCGAGAATGCAGCGATACGCGCCCGACATGATGCGCGGCGCCTTCACCTGCGCACGCGGGCAGGTATCCATCACCGCGTCGGCCTGGCGGAAGTGCTCGAGCGCGCGCTCGACGAGCGTCGCGCACACGCGCGGCAGCGCCGGATCGCGCACGATCGTCGCCGGATCGGTGATCGCGATGCCTTCGCGCGCGAGCAGTTCGCGCGGCAGGTAGCAGCGGTTGATCGCCGCGTCGTCGTCGATGTCGCGCAGGATGTTCGTCAGTTGCAGCGCGCGGCCGAGGTGGTGCGACAGCGTGATCCCTTCGGCTTCCGGCATCCCGAAAATCCTCACCGACAGCCGGCCGGCCGCGCTCGCGACGCGGTCGCAGAAGAGGTCGAGTGTCGGCTCGTCGGGCGCGCAGATGTCTTCCGCCGCGTCCATCGCCATCCCGTCGATCATCGCGTGGAAATCGTCGCGCTGCAGGTTGAACGCGCGGATCTCGCGATCGAGCGCGGCCAGGTGACGCGGCGGGCGGCCGGCGAAGCATGCGTCGATGTCCGCGCGCCAGCGATCGAGGCCCGCGTTGCGCTCGGCGCGCGGCAGGTCGCTGTCGGCGATGTCGTCGACCGCGCGGCAAAACGCGTAGACCTGGAACATCGCATCGCGCTGCACGGCCGGCAGGATGCGCATCGCCAGATAGAAAGAACTGCCCGATGTGACGGCAGCGGCGTCGGTTTCTTGTTCGTCCACGACGGAATGGGAAACGGCCAAGACGAGCTCCACGGAGACACCCACGCGGGGCGATTGAAGAAGCCATGCCCGGCTGGGATGGTCAGGGCGTCGAATGCGTGCGAGATATGCGAACGATCGACGCAGACAGGCACAAATTACCGGCCGGAAGCCGGAATTGGCCGAAAGTATAGCAATCTTTGAAGTTCGATGGCGGACACGCGCCCTGTCTGGCGGGGCCTTCAGCGCTGTCGGGAGGCCCGCACAGCCGGCCTTGGCGAACCGGCGCCGCGCGGTGCGTCAGCCGTAGACGATGTCGCGCTGCAGATCGAGCGCGATGAGTCCCATTTCGCGCGTGAGCTGCAGCATCGAGCGGCGCTCGAGGCGCGAGCCCATGAAGCTCGTCACGCGGCCGTCGGGCTCGGCGGTGAACTGGAAAACCGCGCCGCCGGTGCCGAACCACGCGCCCGGCACGTCGGGCGATTCCTGCCAGTCGATCTGCTCGAACACGCGCGCGATGCCCGCCCGCACCAGATCGCCCGGGCCGATCGGCGGCGCGATGTCGCCCAGGTCGTCGAGCGAATAGGGGCCGGGTTTGTTCGGCTTCCGATAGAAGAGATAGTCGACGTTCATGGGGCGCAATCGCAGGTAAAGCAACAAATTAGCGCGCTTCGGCACAAATTCAAATCGGATCCCGACGAAATGTGGCCTGCGCGACACAAAGGGACGGATCGTTGCCGGCATCGAAACGCGCCGCGCGATCGCGTCTCGATGCCGGCCGGTTCGTCTAAGATGACACCTTTCCCGCAAAAAATACGGACACCATGGAGACGCACGACACCGCCACCCCGCAGGCCGATCATCCCGTTTTCGTGCTCGTGCACGGCGCGTGGCATGGCGCGTGGTGCTACGCCCACGTCGCGGCCGCGCTGGCCGCGCGCGGTTACCTGTCGATCGCGCGCGACCTGCCCGCGCACGGCATCCATGCCCGCTTTCCCGCGTCGTATCTCGCCCGGCCGCTCGACCAGGACGCGTTCGGCGCCGAGCCGTCGCCGGTCGCGAACACCACGCTCGACGAATACGCGACGCAGGTGATGCAGGCCGTCGACGACGCGTACGCGCTCGGCCGCGGCAAGGTCGTGCTGGTCGGGCACAGCATGGGCGGCCTCGCGATCACGGCGGCCGCCGAACGCGCGCCGGAGAAGATCGCGAAGATCGTCTATCTCGCGGCGTTCATGCCCGCGTCGGGCGTGCCGGGCCTCGACTACGTGCGCGCGCCGGAAAACCAGGGCGAGCTGCTCGGCCCGCTGATGCTCGCGAGCCCGCGTGTGGCCGGTGCGCTGCGCGTCGATCCGCACAGCGGCGACGCCGCATATCGCGAACTGATGAAGCGCGCGCTGTACGAAGACGTGCCGCAGGCCGATTTCGATGCGGTCGCGAACCTGATGAGCTGCGACGTGCCGGCCGCGCCGTTCGCGACCGCGATCCCGACGACCGCCGCCCGTTGGGGCGCGCTCGACCGTCACTACATCAAGTGCCTGCAGGATCGCGTGATCCTGCCCGCGCTGCAGCAGCGCTTCATCGACGAAGCCGACGCGTTCGCACCCGGCAACCCGACCCACGTGCACCAGCTCGACAGCAGCCACTCGCCGTTCGTGTCGCAGCCGGCCGTGCTGGCCGGCGTGCTCGCCGACATCGCGAAGGGTTGAGCAGGGCGGGCGCGGCCGGTCACGCGTACGCGACCGACCGATCGCGCCCGAGCCGCTTCGCGCGATAGAGCGCGGCGTCGGCCTCGTTGACGAGCACGTCGCAGGTCAGTGCGCCGGCTTTCGCGCACGCGCCGCCGACGCTCGCCGTGACCGGCACGCTGACGCCCTCGGCGTCGACCGGCAGGCTGCCGATCGCGTCGCGCACCTTGTCGGCCACCCGCATCGCCTCGTCGAGATTCGTGCACGGCAGCAGCAGCGCGAATTCCTCGCCGCCGAACCGGCCGAACGTATCCTGTCCGCGCACGATCGACGCGACGCGGCGCGCGGTTTCGCGCAGCACGGCGTCGCCCGCCGCATGCCCGAAGCGGTCGTTGATCGTCTTGAAGTGGTCGAGATCGAACAGCAGCACCGACAGGTCGCCGCCGTAGCGCTGCCAGCGCGCGAATTCGTCGCCGAGCCGCGCCTCGAAGAAGCGCCGGTTCGCGATGCCGGTCAGCCCGTCGCGATTCGCGTGTTCGCGCAGCTTCGCGACCGCTTCCTCGCGCTCCCGTTGCATCACGCTCACATGCGTGACGTCCGAGATCGTCACGCACACGGCCTCGACGTCGCGGCCGCGCGTGAGCGGCATGAACGTGCAGTCCTGCTGCATGTAGTCGACGCCGCCCGTGATCGGCCGGTCGTGCTCGAAGCGAAACAGGTAGGGCCGCTGCTCCCACGAACTGAACGCGAAGCTGCCGAGCTGGAACACGCTCTCGAGCTTGCGCGACAGCCACGCGTGCGGCAGGTCCGGAAAGCAGTCGAACAGGTTGCGGCCGATCACGTCGGCGGCCGGGATGCCGCTGTGGTCCTGCATGAAGCGATTCCACATCAGGACGGTCATCGAACGGTCGAGCACGAACAGGCCGAAGCCGACCCGCTCGATCACGAGGTCGCTCAGCGACGGGGCGGCGGCCGTCATAGCGCGGACAGCAACGCGTCGAGCGCGTCGCCCATCAGCCGGATCGAATCCTCGGCCATCAGCATCACGAAATGCGCGCGGAACGTGTGGTCCTCGAGCCCGAAGTTCACCTCCAGCAGCAGCGCGACGCTCCACCCGAGTTCGTTCGGCTGGAACACGTCGTCGAACGACACGTTCGCGCCGAGCAGCCCCGGCGGAAAGAACACGGGCTTGCGGCCGAGTTCGTCGAGGATCGACGCGACGCACGCGCCCATCAGCACGTTGGCGACGTCGAACACGAGCTCGTCCGGCGTCGCCATCCCGCCGTACACGCCGTCGCCGAACGTGCGGTCGACGACCGACATGAGCCGCGCGACGCCCGCCGTGCGGCACAGCACGATCGCCTCGCCCTTGATGTCGGAACGGAAGCCCTGGCGCACGGCGGTCACGTTGTCGTGGATGCCCGTCATCTCGCGCAGCGCGTCGCCCGCGTCGGCCGCTTTCACGACGCGCACGCGCGGCACCGACAGCTCGATGAAATGCCCGAGCAGCAACGCCAGCCGCGCGGCGGCGCGGCCCATTGCAAGGTTGGCGATCTCCTGCAACGCGTCGCGTTGCTCCGCCGTGAACACCGATTCAGGCATACAACCCATACTCCTTAAGAATGGGCAGCAATGCCTCCGACGTCACGGGCTTGGCAACGAATGCGATCGCGCCCAATTCACGCACGCGTGCTTGCGCCTGCGGCTGGATATCGGCGGATACCACGATCACGAACGTGTTCAGATCTTCGTGGCGCAGTGTTTCCAGGACCTGATATCCGCTCATGTCGGGCATCGTCAGGTCCAGAAACATCACGGAAGCTTTGCCGTCACGATAGAGCGCCAAGGCCTCGCGACCATTCGCTGCATACGCGACGTCAACGTCCCAGTCTCCCGGCAGCGCCTTTGTCAGAAGTTTGCGAGCGAGCAGCGAATCGTCGGCAATTACAATCGGCAAAGGCATGGGGCGATGCGGTATACGGAATGGTCTCTCTCGCGTTAACGACCGCGCGGCGCACTTCTTTAGTGCCATGCGTTTCGGGCGCGGGCAACCGCCTTGCGGCCGCGCACGGGCGCCGCGACGCAGATGCGCGCGACGCACCGCGCGGCATCGCCGGCGGGCGCATATATCTGTCATAGGGAAAGCAAGGCGCGATTCTCGGAGTAAACCGGAGGCGATGCAACTCGCCATTTTCACCATTTCGAACAGAATCGATCCGATCGCGGGCCATTCCGAAAACAGCCGCGACCATTTTCGAGATAAGCACGCAAAATTTTTCCTTGTGTACGTTTGCGCTGCCGGATTCGTCGCGTTTTCAATCTGACGGTTTACCGCTGTCACATGCGACGGGATGACGCCCGTACGGCGCCGCGCGGCGGGCCGTCGCAACTCGTTTATGATGGCAGACACCTCTGCCTCACCCGCTTTCCTCGATGACGTCCGAACGGCCTGCCGACTCCCGCGCCCCCGCCCCCCCTCCCGCCGACGACTGGCAGGACGACGGCAGCTACGCGTCCGGCGCACCGGAGCACGATTTCGCGGTGCGCCGCGTCACGCTGATCGTGCTGCTCGTCGCGGCGATCGTGCTGCCGTGCATCTACGTGGTGGTGATGGCGTACAACGACCTGAAGGCGCGCGAGGCCGCCGCGAGCGACGTGACGATGCGCACGGTGCGCGTCGCCGAGGAGCATGCGCTCAAGGTGTTCGACCTGAGCGAAACGCTCGATGCGCGCATCGTCGACCTCGTGCAGGACATGGACGACGCGACCGTGCGCAGCAGGGAATCCGACATCCACGAAGCGCTGAACACGATCGGCGGCGGTTATCCGCAGGTGGCGGCCGTGTCGATCTTCGGCGCGAGCGGGATGCTGCTCGCCAACAGCCTCTACTATCCGGCGCCGTACGCGTCGATCGCGAACCGCGACGACTTCGCCGGCATTCGCGACGGCAAGGTCATCGAACACATCTCGCGGCTGATGATGGGGCCGCTCAAGCTCGAGAACATCCCCGTGTTCAACACGGGCGTCGCGCGGCGCCATAGCGACGGTTCGTTCGCCGGCATGGTGTCGATCGCGCTGAAGTCGTCGTATTTCAACGCGTTCTACCGCGACCTGCTCGGCGGCGCGAGCACGCCGATGACGATGGCGCTCGCGCGCTCGGACGGCGCGGTGATCGCGTCGTATCCGCCGCCGCCGTCGCTCGCGCACACCGATCGCTCGATCACGTTCGGCAATGCGCGCAACGATCCGCGCGCCGGCGTCGTGCGCGTGCGCCACGACGGCGCGAGCAGCGAGATCGTCGCGTATCGCCAGGTCGGCAGCTATCCCGTCTACGTGAGCTGCGCGTACCGCACGTCGGCGATCTGGCATGAATGGTACGAACACCTGAGCGTGCTGTTCCTCTCGATGTTCGCGCCGTCGGTCGCGCTGTGGTCCGTGATCTGGCTGTCGCTCAAGCGGCTGAAGGCGGAAGAAGAGGCGTGGGACCGCTGGCAGGCCGAAGCGTCGATGCGGCGCTCGATCGAATCGGCGTACCGGCAGTCGCGCAAGATGCAGGCGCTCGGCAATCTCGTCGGCAGTGTCGCGCACGACTTCAACAACCTGCTGATGATCATCTCGAGCAACGTGCAGATCGCGCGGCGGCGCGGCGTCCAGCATCTCGACAAGGAGCTCGGCGCGATCGAACGCGCGCTGAAGAACGGGCAGTCGCTCACGCGCCAGCTGCTCGGCGTCGCGCGCAAGCAGCCGCTGCACAACGAGACGATCGACGTCGGGCAATGGGTCGGCACGTGCCGCGAACTGCTGAAGACGTCGCTCGGGTCGAAGTCGTCGCTGGTCGTCGCGATCGAGCCGGGCGTCTGGCCGATCCGCGTGGACGTCGCGGAGCTCGAGCTCGCGGTGATCAACCTCGCGGTCAACGCACGCGATGCGATGGCGACCGGCGGACGCTTCACGGTCGGTGCGCGCAACGTCACGCTGCGCCGCGAGGACGGCTTCCCGCTGACCGGCGACTTCGTGCAGATCTCGCTCGACGACACGGGTTCGGGCATGGCGCCCGACGTGCTCGCCCGCGCGTTCGAGCCGCTGTTCACGACGAAGGCGCAGGGGATGGGGACGGGGCTCGGCCTGCCCCAGGTATTCGCGTTCTGCGAACGCTCGGGCGGCCTCGCGACGATCGACAGCGCGGTCGGCGCGGGTACCTCGGTGCGTCTGTATCTGCCGCGCGCGCGCGCCGAGGATGTCGTCGCGCGGCCGGCGGCCGTCGCGCACGATGCGGGGAGCGGCGCGCTCGCCGGCCTGCACGTGCTGCTCGTCGAGGACAACGGCGAAGTCGCGGCCGGCACGGAGGCGCTGCTGTCGCTGCTCGGTCATCGCGTGACCTATGCGCCGACTGCCGACGACGCGTTGCGCCTGATCGAAGGCGCCGCCGCGAACGATGCGTTCGATCTCGTGATTTCGGACATCCACATGCCGGGCCGCCTGAACGGCATCGATCTCGCCGAAGCGATCGAGAAGCGGCCGGGGAAACTGCCCGTGATTCTCGTCACGGGTTATGCGGAGGAACTCGACCGCACGCGCACCGTCAACGTCCGCGTGCTGTCGAAGCCGTTCGACATCGCGCTGCTCGACGAGATCCTGCTCGGCATCCGCGAAGCGCGCGACGCACGCCACGCCGGCGCGTGACCCGCTGCGGGCGGGCCGGCGCCGGCGGCGTGAACGGGGGTGGCGATCAGGCCGGCGACATCACGCCGACTTCAGCAGGCGCACCCAGCTCGCGTAGCGATCGACGAAGCCTTGCAGGAACTTGCGGGTGTCCTCGCTGACGATCTGCCCCTGGTCGTCGATGCGCGCCGGATCGTGCTTGATGAACATCTCCGGCTGACCGAGCGTCTTCACGTCGAGGTACGCGAGCACGTTGCGCAGGTGCTGCTGCGCGAGCGCGGTTCCCACCGCGCCCGGCGACGTGCCGAGCACCGCGCCCGGCTTGCCCGACCAGGAGTTGGAACCCCACGGGCGCGAACCCCAGTCGAGCGCATTCTTCAACACGCCCGGAATCGACCGGTTGTACTCGGGCGTGACGAACAGCAGCGCGTCGGCGGCTTCGATCGACTGCTTGAAGCGTTTCGCGACGTCCGGGAAATCCGCGTCGTAGTCCTGGCTGTACAACGGCAGCTCGCCGATCTCGACGAACTCGAACGAGAAATCGGCGGGGGCGAGCGAGATCACGGCGTGCGCGAGCGCACGGTTCGTCGACGCGCGACGCAGGCTGCCGACGACGACCGCAATACGATAGGACATGGCATTCTCCTTCCGGTGAGTGAGGAATCGGATCGATTGCTTCCGAATGAGCGACAAAGGTCTGTTTATAGGCAAGCCAGCCCGCGAGCCGTCCCACGGGGCCGTCCGGCCGACTTTCCACAAGGTTTTCCACAGAAATTGTGGATAACTCGACCGTTATGTTCTGACGTTACAGATTGCCCGCCGCGTGTCGGCGTCGACGCGCGCGACAGGGTTCGGCAAGCATAGCGCAGCGCGGCGACCGGCTTCGTGAAATCGTGACGGAACATTGCGTTGCAGGCCGGCACCGCGCCCAGTAAGCTGCTCGCACCGCGACGCGCCCGCTCCGTGACGCACGCGCGGTCGCCTCGAGACACTGCCACCCAGACATGCCGTCCGCATACGACGACCCCACCTATCTCGCGCAACTGCGGCGCGACCTGCTGCGCTTCGCGCGACTCCAGCTCCGCGACGCCGACGCGGCCGAAGACGCCGTGCAGGAAGCGCTGGCCGCCGCGTGGTCGCATGCCGGCGATTTCGCCGGACAGTCGGCCCACAAGACCTGGGTGTTCGGCATCCTGCGCAACAAGTTGATCGACGTGCTGCGCGCACGGCAGCGGATGGTGAGCCTGACCGCGCTCGATGCGGAACTCGACGGCGAATCCGTGCTCGATCGCGAACTGTTCAAGGACAACGGTCACTGGGCCGCGCACGCGAAACCGCGTCCGTGGCCGAAGCCCGAAACGCTGTTGCAGCAGCAGCAATTCTGGACGCTGTTCCAGGCGTGCCTCGACCATCTGCCGGAGCAGATCGGACGCGTGTTCATGATGCGCGAATTCCTCGATGTCGAGATCGTGGACATCTGCAGTGAATTGACGCTGACGACGAATCATTGCAGCGTGCTGCTGTATCGGGCGCGCACGCGCCTGCGAACCTGCCTGAGCGAAAAAGGACTGACGACCGAAGATGCTGCCGGGGAAATGTACTGACGTGACGCGACTGCTGTCGGATGCGCTCGATCGGCGTCTGACGCTGCACGAGCGCCTGCAGGTGCGCGTGCATCTGCCGACCTGCAGCGGATGCCGCGCCTATCGCGGACAGATCGCGCTGTTGCGGACGGCGGCGAAAGCGGCGGCCGGGCGGGAGCCGGACGGTGACGATGGATCGTCCGGTGGGGGCTAGGCGTCGCGGTGCCTGCCGACGCATCGTTCCGGTGGTGGCTGGCGGGTGCGGCCCGGCGAGCGCGTCGGCGTGGATTGCCGTTGCGCGTGCCGGGCTGGAGCGCGTTGATGCAATAAGAAAAATACGCGCGGCAAGAATTATTCGAACAGCGCCTTCACCGACTCGGGCGGGCGACCGATAGCCGCCTTGCCGCGATACACGACGATGGGGCGTTGCAGCAGAACCGGATGAGCGACGATCGCTCCGTAGGCTTCGGCGTCGGTCAGATCCGCGCGGGCCAGATTCAACGCCTTGTACGGCTCCTCACCGTCGCGCAGCATGTCGCGGACCGGGCGGCCGAGCTGCTTGTGCAGCGTGTCCAGTTCCTCGACAGTCGGCGGCGTCTTCAGGTACTCGACGACATTCAGCGGCGCGCCGGCGGTATTCAGCGACTCGACCAACGCAAGCGTCTCGCGGGATTTCGAGCATCGGGGGTTGTGGTAGATCGTGATCATCGTTCAAGGCAGGAGGGGTGAGGCCTGTATTGTAGCGAGTCTGCATCGAGGGGCCTGATGGGGGGCAATCGAGATCGGTGTGGGGTTCCTCTTGATAGGTCGCTGAGGCGGTTTCGGTTTGGCGATGCGCAGTGATCGCGAGAGGGGAGTGTCCTGTGTTCGGCGACGCGTCGAAGAGTGGTTGTTTATGCGCATAAAGTCGGGCGGGTGGCTTCGCGGGGCCGACGACCGGCGCAGCCGATGTCCCGTGAGGGCTGTCTCGTGAGGGCTGTCTCGGGTGGCGAAAGGGGTATGCGATTGCGGAACACGCCGGGTAGGTTTATGCGCATAAAGCGCGCGATTGCCGGGCGAGGTACAGCGTGGCTCGTGGCATGGACATATGTCGACACGCAACGGCACTGCGCGATGGCTATATCGATAGACCGTCGTCCCCGACATGACGTCATTGCCCGCCTAACTCAGGCGTAGTCTCTGTCCAACCCTTCGTCGCGGTCCATCGTTGCCTCTGGTTTATGCGCATAAACACTACGGCCCGGCAGGACATTGCCTCCATGCACGTCCATTCAACGACGCACCTCGTGATCTACGCACCTGACTACGACACGCAGCTCACGCCGGTCGCTCGCGAGTGAATACCATGCGCTCTAGCGACGAAGCCCATCGATCGGCCTCCGCAGTCTTTATGCGCACAAACTCGCGGCTCGCAGGCAACACGGCTCGTCCCGCGAAAGGAGAGAGCGTCGAGATATCTCTGCCACGAACGGCCCCGACGATACGCCCATGAAGACGTAATCCTGAGCAGGGCATCGATCACTCGGCATCAGCCGCTTCCTCTTCACCACACCGTCCAAACGAGCCATCGAACATCCACCGCTCGTTTATGCGCATAAACCGATCGTCCGAATGGCCAACGCGTAGTTGTCGAACGACAATTTCATTGAAATTCAAATATCGTCCTGTAGAATTCCAACGACCAAAACAGGAGTGAAAATTGGCCGCGGAAATCATTGCAGTCACTCAACAAAAAGGTGGCGTCGGCAAAAGCACGATTGCCATGCATCTCGGCGCCGCGTTCCATGAAAAAGGGAAGCGCGTCCTCGTCATCGACGCAGACCGTCAAAACACGCTCGTTCACTGGTCGAGCGCATCCGGCGACAGCGACAACGGCATCCCGTTTCCGGTCGTCAACCTTGCCGAGGCCGACGGCCAGATCCATCGCGAGATCAAGAAGTTCATCAACGACTACGACATCATCGTCGTGGACTGCCCGCCGTCGATCACCGAGAAAGTCTCCGGTGTCGTCCTGCTGGCCGCGTCGATTGCCGTGATTCCGACGTCGTCGTCGCCGGCCGACTACTGGTCGAGCGTCGGGCTGGTCAAACTGATTCAGCAGGCGCAGGTGATGAACGAAGACCTCCGCGCGGTCTTCCTGCTGAACAAGACCGAAGAGAAGCGCATGCTGACCCGTGAGCTCAAGCGTGCGCTCGAGGAACTCGGCTTCCCGCTGCTGAAGACGCAGATTCCGACTCGGGAAGCGTACAAGCAGGCGATGGCGCTCGGTCAGACCGTGCTGCAGATGAACGATCGTGGCGGCAAGCTGGCCGCCGCCGAAATTCGCGCATGCGCCGACGAAATCGTCGCCATGCTGCCCTGACTTTATGCGCACAAAGGAGTCACATGAAACCCTCCCAATTTGCCAAAGGATTCCAAGCGCGCCCGGATATCACGACGAGCGAGAAGCGCACGGCGCTTGATCGGCTCAATGCGATCGACGGCATCGTCAA
Organism: Burkholderia sp. 9779_493; assembly: GCF_015712215.1. Lineage (NCBI taxonomy): Bacteria > Pseudomonadati > Pseudomonadota > Betaproteobacteria > Burkholderiales > Burkholderiaceae > Burkholderia > Burkholderia sp. 9779_493. Next base: position 229,184 of record NZ_JACCQA010000006.1, on the reverse strand, counting down.
GTCCGAGACGCCGACCCCGGCGCCGACCAAATCCGCGAAGAAGGACATCGCACCGCCGCCTGCTCCGGAATTCACGATCGATCCGTCGATCGACGAATCGCAGCAATATCGCGCGTGGCGTCTCGAGAATCGCTATGCACCCGGGCAGGTGATCGAGCTGCCGCTGAAGGCGATCAAGCATAGCCCGTTCAACCCGCGGCACTTCTATCTGAAATCGTCGATTGCCGAACTCGCGGTCAACCTCGCGAAGCAGGGGCAGCAGCAGGCGATCCACGTGATTCCGGATTACGACAACCCGGGCACGTATTTCGTCAGCGATGGCGGGCGTCGCGTGCGGGCGCTGAAGGAAGCGAACAAGGAATCGGTCAAGGCGATCGTGATCGATGTGCCGATCGGCATCCAGAGCTACAAGCTCGGCTACGACCTGAACGTTCAGCGCGATTCGCAGACGGTGTTCGACAACGCCGTCGTGTGGCGCCGCTTCCTCGACGACAAGCATTTCCAGAGCCAGAAAGAACTCTCCGAGCATCTCGGCCTCGACGAGTCGACAGTGGCCGTCGCGCTGTCGATCGGCAAGTTGCCGGAAGCGATCATGCAGGAAATGGTCGCACGCCCCGATCGCTTCGGATCGAACATGGCGTATCAGGTCGGCCGCTATCACAATGCGCGCGGCACCGAGGCCACGCTGCGGCTGATCAACAAGATCGTGTCGGACGATCTCAGCACGCGCCAGGTGTCGGACATCGTCAAGGGTCGCGTCGCGGCACAGGAGACGCCGAAGCCTGCAGGCCGTCAGCGCTATGCGCAGCGTCTCGAGATCAAGCTCGGCGGCAAGTCGGTCGGCGACCTGAAGTCGTATGGCGAAGACCGCATCGAATTGCGCCTGCGCGGCCTCCCGAAGGACAAGCGCGACGCGATTCTCGAGCAGCTCGAGCGGATGCTGTTGTCGGAGTGAGGGAAACGGCTCGCAGGGCCTATTGAGGGCGCCGGTCCCGCCCGATCAGGGGGCGGAGCCGGCGGCGGCCCGTCAACGGGCCTGAGCGGGCCTCAAGCGGCCCGCGACTGGTTCAGCGTGAACGACAGCAGGTCGCCGTCCGTCGGCTCGCCCCAGGTCTTCTGGGCCAGCCAGTCGAAAAAGGCCGTCTCGGCCAGCTTGGAATCGAGGCCGCGCTTGCGCCAGTCGTCGCGCAGATGCGAGCCCATCGTCGGCAACGCCTCGGATTCGAACGACTCGCGCGCCACTTCGCGCTCCGCGTCGCCCTGCTCTTCGTACAGCACTTTCGCTTCCTTGCGGCGGAACGCCGCGAACTCGCTCAGCAGGCGGGCCTTCAGATCGTCCGGCTGGGCAGCCGCGACCTTCGCGGACGGCGTGCCGGCAGGCAGCGCATCGACCGATTCGACCGGCGGCGCATACCCCTTCTTCAGCGCATCCTTGAACAGCGCCGGCGCGCTGCGCACCGGCGGGAGCGTCGTGCTGCGCATCCGCTGCTCGGTCATCTGCAGTGCGGCGCGAATCCGGTTTTCCTCGCTGTCCGCGTAGAGCGTCTGCGCTTCCTTCAGCGGGATCCCGAGCTTCACCATCCGGTCGACCAGCGTGCTGTCGAACACGTTCGGATGTTCGTCGAGCGCGAGCATCGGCTGCTTGCGCTCGGTCACGCGGAACTGGATCTCGGCAACCCGGCGCCCTTCGCGGTGCTCGATCAGCTCGACGAAGATGTTGGTGACCGCGTTGACTTCCGCGATCGCCGGGCGCAGGTAGTCGCGCTTGAAGTACTTGTACTCGCGCTTCGCTTCGTCGCCGGCTTCCGTGTCGGGTGTGCCCGACAGGATCGGCCGCCACCATTCCCACGGCTCACGCATCGTCAGGTGGCTCGGGTTCGTCAGGTAGCGCACGCAGATCTCGTACAGCGCGAGACCCGCGCTGCTGCGCAGCTGGCTCTGGAACTGCAGGCTCAGACGCGCGTACTGGACCGGGTCGAGCAGCTTCTTCTTGATCTTCGGCGCGAACGAGAATTCGACCCACACGCGGCGGGTGGTCGGATCCTCGAGAATTTCCGCATCCGCGATCAGCGTGGAGATCCCCCACTTGCGGCCAGGCTTCTGGCTCGACGTCCCCGTGCTCCATTCGACCTGCACCGACACCATGCGGCGCAGGTGTTCCTTCACCAAGGCGGTGTCGTTCGAATCGAAAGCGGAGTTGGCGACGATGTCCGACAGCAGTGCGCGATACGTATCGCCCGAGTCGTCGGCCTGCTGCGCGACGGCCAGCAGGACATTGAACAGCTTGCGAGTGAGGAGCGTGATCTTGCCGCTCTTCGGCTGAATGGCGATCGCCTCGACGGCCTTTCGCAATTCGGCTGAACTGGCACTCACCACATCCACATCGGTTTTCTTGGCGCGCTTCGTCGTGGCCATACGTCGGGTCGGAGGAGAAGTTTCCCGGAAGGATAGCGCCTGCGGTGATGTGCGTCCAGAACGACATGCTCACCATAGCCGGTGAAGCGCGCCGGCAAAACGGCACTCACCCGAACGGCTCCCGAAAACGCTCACCGGTCCGCCGTTGCGGCGTTCCGGACTCTTCCAGACGTGCCGCGGCATGCGCCGATTCACAGAATTTCACCTGTGCTCGACACGTGCGGAATTGGCTCCCGTATCGGCTCACCTTTCGATTTGTCGTAATTTTGCGACTGCGCAGCCGTGAGTTCGACACCGGCTCGCGATTGCACCTCACCGGATCTCGTCGACCGCCGCCCAGCGGGCCTGTATGCATGTACAGGCGTGGCGCGCCGGGAGATCGATTCGGCTTCGACACATGCAAAAGCGCCGTCGAAACCGGCACGCGCAGCCCGATCAGCGCGTGTTTGGCCAGCCCGGGCGCGCATTGTACAGCGCGCAAATCGTATCCGGTCCCGAAAATACTCACCTCAAGCACAGCCTGCTGATTCATCCGGCTACCGACGAACGCCCGACCCGCGCGGGATCGGCTGCCAACGACTCCTGAAAACGCTCACCTTACCGACGAAATGCGGCACAGCAGCGGGCACGGAAAACGCTCCCGAAAAACCTCACCGTAACCGGCGCGGTATCAAAAACTCCAATCTCTTCCGATACTTATGCACAGTAGGCATTTGGCTGTGCCGCGCCAGGATCCCCCGAAAAACCTCACCTTTGGACCGGAATCCTTCATACGACAACCGTATGTCAGCCCCCGAAAAATCTCACCTGTGCCAAAAAGTGGCACAGCAAAAACGAGATTTCTTCCAGTCCTGGCGGGCTTTTCAGCGAATTTGGCCGGCAACAGGTCCCGAAAAGCCTCACCTTTGCCCATTTTTTCAGCACCTGCGGCTCCCGGAAAATCTCACCTGTAAGCCGGATCACGGTCTGTGATCCATGCCCCGAAAAAGCTCACCTTAACGGGATCGGGACAGGAAAACCCGGATTTCCCTCCCGAAAAACCTCACCTTTGGGGCATCACAGGCTCCCGAGAGCACTTTTGCTGTGCAAAATGGCGTTCGCTTCCCGGAAATCCTCACAGCAAATTCCCGTGGAGTCCCGTGAAACCTCACCTTTCGTCAAATCTGCCCAAAAGATGGGCAAAATCGGGGCGTGAAGCGGGTCCTGCAAATTCTCACCTATGTCTGCACAGGCAGAAAACTGTGCAGTCAGGCACAGCGCGGGTTCCATGGCTGTGAGGCCCCGAAAACCCTCACCTTTGGGAAAACGCGTGTTTTACTGTGATCCCGAATCCGCTCACGACCCTTCCTGCAACGGCTCACGCAGCTCCCCGAACCCCATCACGTCAGCTCCCGCAGAAGGTCACCTTGGCTCCCGTAAAACTTCACCTTGTCGGCCGGAAAGCCTTGCTCCATAAGGCTGTGCCGTGGCGTTAACGTTTTTAACTAAGGGTTCAAGGGTGTTTACTTCTAATACTCTCAAGACATCGGCTGACGAGTTTTCCACAGACACCCAACCCCTGAACACCGACCGGCAACCGGATCCGGTGTCATGTGAAACAAAGGCCGAAATTCGCGGTTCGGTGGAAAATGCTTGCAAGACAAGGACTTGGCTGATTTTCTTCGCTTTGTTTCACGGAATTCCGAGCCTCCTTCGACCAGATGGGCTTATGGATCCGATTTCTGTGCAAAACGACGTAAATTCACAACGGACCCTCGAAACAAGTATCAATAAATACGTATTTCGTTATGATTGCAACATTTCATAGTTTGCGAGTGTGGTCATGACCCTGGACGAAATGCGTCAAGTCATTCGGGAAGAACTGGAATCGCTGCGCGCAAGCGGTGCACGGCGCCAGGAACTGTCACTGCATGCGTGCAAACGCTTGTTCTTCGATCTCGGCATCCGGCCCTCGGCCGCCAACGTCCGCGATCTCACCCAGACCGGCAGCGCCAGTGACATCCCGAAAGACATCGACCATTTCTGGGAGCGCATTCGTTCCGCGTCCAAGATCAGGCTGGACGGCGCGGCGATCCCGAAAGCCGTCGAGGAAAAAGCCGGCGCGTTGCTGAGCGCACTCTATGAAGAAGCATTGAAAGCGGCGCGCGACAGCCTCGATGGCGACCGCGAGCAGGTTCGCGCCGACATGGCCGAAGCCGAACAGCGGTTGCGTGACGCAACCGTCCGCCAGGAAACGCTCGAAGGGGCGCTCGCGCGCGGGGAAGCGAGAAACGAACAATTGCAGGCGCGGGTGACCGAACTCGAGGTTCAGCTCGCGTCGCAAACGACTCACGGTTCGGCAAGCGAAGCAACTTTGCTCACCACAGTCGCACGACTGGAAAAGGAACTGGCCGCGGCTGCCGGCCGGATCGAAGCCGAACAGGCACAGAACGCCGCCCTGCGCGACCGCATCGATGCGCTGCAAGCCGAATTACAGCAGCGTACCGAGCACTATGCGCAGCAAATCAAGGATGCGGTGGCCGAAGCCGAGCGTCGCGTCAAACCGATGCTGGTCGAACTGGACTCGTTGCGCAGCATGGCGTCGACTTACCAGAGCGGGTTGCGCGACGTCCAGCGCAAGGAGTTCGATTTCCTGCAGCAATTGAGTTCGGCCAAGGCGCGCGCCGACCGGCTCGAAGAACAGCTGCGTACGCAGAGCGACGAACTGGAGCGCGCAACGCGTGACGTGAGTTCGTTGCGCGCGAACTGCGGAATGAATCCGGAAATCGCCGCGCTGATCCGGCGCCTGGCCGAGGCGGGACAACTCGACGCGGATGCGTATGCCGCGATCGGCACCGCGCTGGATCACGAGATTCCGGCGCCGACCCAGTGCCCGCATTGCGATGGCGAACCGGAACTGTCGCACGGCGACGAAGGTTTTGAAGTCGCGTGCCCCGAGTGCGAGCACGCTTCCGGCACCTGGCCGTCCCGCTTCGAAGCCGTCGCGCGTTTTGCGCACACCTGACCGGGAGGCCAGCGGCGCCGCACAGGTGAGATGATCCGGGAAGCTTGAGGTGAGATTTTTCGGGAGCTTTGAAACGGTGAGGCTGCGCCACACAAGGCTGCTCACGGATCGCTTCGCGTGAGCAGCCGGTTCCCGATCAGTGAGTTTCGTCGCGGCCGGACGCGTCACCGTTGTGGTCGGCCAGCCCGTCGCGCCAGTTTTTCCACGCGCGATGCAGGCGATTCGACGAGATCGGCCGCATGAAGCCCAGCCATTTGCCGACCCGCTCGGGCGGCACGTCGTGCTCGAACAATTCCGCCGCATAGGTGTTGCGCAATGTTTGCGGGCTGGCGCGCGCGGTGCGTGACGACGTGAGCCCGGCCGATTCGACGATCGCATCGATCGCGCGCAGCATCGTCGCCTTGTGCATCGGTCGCCCGGCATGCGATGCGGGGAAGACGAGTTCTCCCGGAATCTCCTGGCGCTTGCGCTCGGTGAGCCAGGCTTCGAGCAAAGCGATCGCAAACGAGGCCAGATGGGTCTCCCGCGAATAATCCGGATGCGTCGACTCGATCCGCAGCGACGTGCCACTCGTATTGATGCAACTAATCGTAAGTGAGCGCGCTTCGCCGGTTTTGATGCCGGCGCCGAGAAATGCAGCGACGAGCGCGCGGTCGCGACGCTCCTTCCAGTATGCGGAACCCGATACGCCGATCGGCGAAAACAGATAGGCGAGCAACGTCGCGCGCTCTGCCGGCGTGAGGAAACCGGTCGGCTCGTTGTCGCGCGCCTTGCGCCAGTTCGCTTCGCCATCCTGAGCAATGAAGCGGGCCGGATTGGTCGACGCGTACTCGGTGCGGCGGATATGGTCGAGCACGCGCTCGATCAGCCGGAGATAGCGCATCCGCTGCGTTTTCTTGATCGGCAACTCGCCGACGAAGTTCGCGATGGTCGGTGTATCGACCGTCGCCAGGTTCTTTTGATGCGCGCGCATCCACGCGAGAAACGCGCCCCACTGTGCGCGATAGACATCGGCTGACGAGCGGCGATAGTCCTGCATGGCCAGCCATGCGTCGAACGCAGCTTCGGGCGACGCGACCCAGTCGGACGCATCGCGGTCGAACAGATCCTTTTCTTCCGGGTGTGCGGCAGTGTCGGGAGCGGCGGGAAGGGACATGGTATTAATTCCGTTAGTTGCGTATATGGTAGCCCTTTCCGCAACGTCTCGGGCATCGAACGGGTGAACCGGCCGCCGTGCGGCTCGGCCGGGGCTGGGCCATCAGTCTCCCCACGCCTTGGACGGGCGCAGCGCGCGCGCGGGACGCGCGGTGTCGTGCGCCGTTGCCGCGGCTTCATAGGCGAGAACGGCGAACGAAAAGACCGCGGGCAGCGCATTCGAGCGCCCGAAGTCGATCGGATCGTCGGTTTCGGGAAACGTCATGTCCGACGGCCGTTCGAACAACTGGCGCATGCCCGCGTCGTGCCGGCTCGCAAAGCCGAGATCGGCGAGCGCTTCGGCTTCGATCGCGTGCAGCAGGCGCCACGTCAGCGGCACGCGCTGACGGATGTAGCGCCCGGCGATATGGCGGACGATCAATTCGAGGTCGTGCGCGGCAGCCTTGAAGCTGAGCGCGGCCAAATCTTGTTCTTCTGTCATTGCAGGCTCCTGTCGACCAGGGCGGGCGCCTCGGTGCGCCGGCTCCGGCCCGTGCATGGCGGAATGTCCGTATACTGTACAAACATACAGTGTTTTCCGCAACAGGCCTGCGATTGGCCTTTTGGCCGACTATCCGCGCCGTCAGCGATGGATCACGATCAGCAGTGCCCGCGCTTCGGCCTTGCCGGGATTGCGGATCGCATGCGGCTCGTCGGCCGGGTAGCGTGCGGTGTCGCCCGTCTTCAGGCGTCGGCTGGCGGCGGCGGCCTCGATTTCCATCGCGCCCTGCAGCACGGTGAGATGTTCGCGCGTGCCCGGTTCGTGCGCGTTCGATACCAGTGCGCCGCCGCCGGGCAGCGTCAGCTCGTACCACTCGAACTTGCCGGCGAGGTCGATCGGGCCCCATACGCGCAGCTGGTACCGGCCGTCGTGGCCGGCGAGCGTCGGAATGTCGTGCGGGCCGTCCACGCGAATCGTCTCGGGCGCCTTCGGCTGCGAGAACAGTTCGTCGAGCGTGATGCCGAGCGCGTTCGTCAGCCGCCACGCGACGGCGATCGTCGGGTTGGCCTTGTCGCGTTCGATCTCGGAGAGCATCGATTTCGATACGCCGGCCGCGCGCGACAGGTCGTCGAGCGTCAGCTTGCGCTCGTTGCGCAGTCGCTGGATCTGCTCGCCCACGCGCGGCGGGGTCGCGGCCGGTGGTTGCGGGGCGGCTGCGGCGGGCGGGCGCCGCGATCCGGAGGAACTTGCCATTTGGATTCCGTTCGCTTAGAGTTGTTCGATATTTCGAATTCCAGTTCGAAATATCGGATAAGTGCGGTCAACCGAACGACCGACTATAACAGTAGCAGGCCGTTGCGCCGCCACGAGCAGTGCGCTGCGGAATGCGAATCCCTGTCAGGAGCTTTGCGATGCGTGATGCCTTTCTCGCCCAGGTGCGCGGGACGCTCGACCAGATCCGCGCGGACGGTTTTTACAAGACCGAGCGCGAGATCGCGAGTCCCCAGGCGGCAGCCGTGCGGCTCGCCGGCGGTGCCGGCGTGCTCAATTTCTGCGCGAACAACTATCTGGGTCTGGCGAACGATCCGCGCCTGCTCGACGCGGCGAAGGCCGGCCTCGACCAGGACGGCTTCGGCATGGCATCGGTGCGCTTCATCTGCGGCACGCAAACCGTCCACAAGCAACTGGAAAGCGCGCTGGCCGCGTTTCTCGGCACCGAGGACAGCATCCTCTATTCGAGCTGCTTCGACGCGAACGGCGGCCTGTTCGAAACATTGCTCGACGAGAACGACGCAGTGATCAGCGACGAGCTGAACCACGCGAGCATCATCGACGGCATTCGCCTGTGCAAGGCGAAGCGTTTCCGCTACAAGAACAACGATCTCGCCGACCTCGAGGCGAAGCTCAAGGAAGCCGATGCCGCGGGCGCGCGGCACAAGCTGATCGCCACCGACGGCGTGTTCTCGATGGACGGCATCATCGCCGATCTCAAAGGCATCTGCGATCTCGCCGATCGCTACGGCGCACTGGTGATGGTCGACGATTCGCATGCGGTCGGCTTCATCGGCACGCACGGCCGCGGCACGCCCGAACACTGCGGCGTCGAAGGCCGCGTCGACATCATCACGGGCACGCTCGGCAAGGCGCTCGGCGGCGCCTCGGGCGGTTATGTCGCCGCGCGTCGCGAGGTGATCGAGCTGCTGCGCCAGCGCTCGCGTCCATATCTGTTCTCGAACACGCTCACGCCGAGCATCGCCGCGGCGTCGCTGAAGGTGCTGGAACTGCTCGGCAGCGACGAAGGCGCGAAGCTGCGCGAGCGCGTGCGCGAGAACGGCGCGCGATTCCGCAAGCAGATGACCGAAGCCGGCTTCACGCTCGTGCCCGGCGCGCATCCGATCATCCCGGTGATGCTCGGCGACGCGCAGCTCGCGACGAACATGGCCGACAGGCTGCTCGGCGAAGGCGTCTACGTGATCGGCTTCTCGTTCCCCGTCGTGCCGCGCGGCCGTGCGCGCATCCGTACGCAGATGAGCGCCGCGCATACGCCCGAGCAGATCGACCAGACGGTCGCCGCGTTCGTGCGCGTCGGCAAGTCGCTCGGCATCATCTGACGGAGGCGCGACCATGAAAGCACTGGCAAAGCTCGAACGCGGCCCCGGCCTCACGCTCACGCGGGTGAAGCGCCCCGAAGTCGGCCACAACGACGTGCTGATCAAGATCCGCCGCACGGCGATCTGCGGCACCGACATCCATATCTGGAAGTGGGACGACTGGGCGCAGAAGACGATTCCGGTGCCGATGCACGTCGGCCACGAATACGTCGGCGAGATCGTCGAGATGGGGCAGGAAGTGCGCGGCTTCGCGATCGGCGATCGCGTGTCCGGCGAAGGTCACATCACGTGCGGTTTCTGCCGCAACTGTCGCGCCGGGCGCCGGCATCTGTGCCGCAACACGGTGGGCGTCGGCGTGAACCGCGAAGGCGCGTTCGCCGAATACCTGGCGATTCCGGCATTCAACGCGTTCAAGATTCCGCCGGAGATTTCCGACGATCTCGCGTCGATCTTCGATCCGTTCGGCAACGCGACGCACACGGCGTTGTCGTTCAACCTCGTCGGCGAGGACGTGCTGATCACCGGCGCCGGCCCGATCGGCATCATGGCCGTCGCGATCGCGAAGCACGTCGGCGCGCGCAACGTCGTCATCACCGATATCAACGACTATCGGCTCGAGCTCGCGCGCAAGATGGGCGCGACGCGGGCGGTCAACGTCGCGCGCGAGTCGCTGCGCGACGTGATGGCCGACCTGCACATGACCGAAGGCTTCGACGTCGGTCTCGAGATGTCGGGCGTGCCGAGCGCGTTCACGAGCCTGCTCGAGGCGATGAACCACGGCGGCAAGGTTGCGCTGCTCGGCATCCCGCCCGCGCAGACGGCGATCGACTGGAACCAGGTGATCTTCAAGGGGCTCGAGATCAAGGGCATCTACGGCCGCGAGATGTTCGAGACCTGGTACAAGATGGTCGCGATGCTGCAGAGCGGCCTCGACCTGTCGCCGATCATCACGCACCGCTTCGCGGCCGACGATTACGAGCAAGGCTTCGCCGCGATGCTGTCCGGCGAAAGCGGCAAGGTGATTCTCGACTGGACCGTCTGAGTCGACTGAGTGTCGAGACGGGGCAGCGCGGCGCGATCGCCGCCTGCCCCGTTTTCGTTTGCACGCGCACCGTCACACGTCGAAACGCGTGACGCAGCGCTTGAGGTGAGATTATTCGGGAGCTGTGTTTGCGTGCCGAATCGCCGCACGATCCCGCATCGGTGACCGGCAATTGCACGTTCGCTTCACCGGTCGGCAGCTGCTTCGCTTCTCTCCCGTCACGCCATCCGGCGCCTGTTTCTCCACTTCCCCGCAGTTCCCCGCTTCGCTTGGCGTGCACGCGTTCGCCCGCCACCCTATGCGACATCATGCCGAACCGAAACCTCAACCGTGAGCCGCACCCCCGCGTTGCGACTCACTGATGCGCGGGCGATCGGCTTCGATCGGTGCGCCGACCGCTACTTGATCCGTTCACCATTCGATCCGCGCGGGTCGAGCTGAAGGCTCAACACGACGAGCCAGCGCTTCGGACACTGCGGCGCAACGTCGAGCGGATCGCCATGCGCACCGGGAGCCGTGACGAACCCGTGTTGCGCCGCGTACCGGTACGCGCGCAACGCATCTGCCTGCAGCCAGAAGCTCACGAGCGCGCACGTCACGAAGCGGAACAGCAGCACGGTCGCCGCGTCCGGTGCGAAACCGGCTGCGGCCAGCACGCCTTCGAACGCGAACGTCAACACGTGCGCCACCGCGATCGTGACGATCGTCAGCTTCATCACGCCACGCAGCCGTAGCGCCGCCCGCACGCGTGCCTGCCGGATGGCGAGCCGTGCGCGATCGTCGTCGTCATCGCGCTTGCGCACATCGGGTTTCACGATGCCGCACCGGCTTGCCGCGCGACGTCGATCTGCATCGTGCCGTGCGCGCGCGTGCTGCCGTCGGCGCCGCCGACGGCCTTGCACAGGATCGTGCTGTCGTAGTTGTGCCCCGGAAAGCGCACCACGTCGACCGGCTGAAATCCGTCGCGACGACAGAACGCGATGAGCCGAGCCGCCGCGTATGGCGCGTCGAGCGCGAGATGCGTCGCGCCGCGCGCGGCGGCACGACGTTGCGCGAATGCGAGCAGCGCGCGGCCGATGCCGCGATCCTGCCAGACAGGATCGACGGCCAGCTGCTCGAGCGTCGCGACGCGCCGGCTGCGATACGGATCGCAGCGCGAATCGGGATCGTGCGAGCGCATCGTCATCGTCGCGACCAGATGCGCGTTGCCGAGTGCGACGAAGCACTCGCCGGTCAGCACGCGTTCGCGCGTCGCCGCGGCCGGCTGATCGACGCACGGGCAATTGAAGCCCAAGGCGCCGAGCGGCGCGAACGCGCGATGCAGCAGCGCGGTCAGCGTGTCGTACGAATCGCTGCGCGGGTCGAAGCGCCGCACGATGACGCGGCCGTCGAGCCGTTTCGCATAAGCCGCATAGGCGCGCGCGGGGCGCGCGGATTCCGGTCGCTGCATGATGTCCTTTCGCCCAGACAGGGTGACCGAAGTGTAGTGAGCGTCGCGTCGCCGCTTCAAGAAAAAATGTCGTAAACGCGGCCGGCCTCGATGTCTCCGCCAGGACCCGACGAGGCCCTCTCGCCGGCAGGGCTTTTCACATGAAGGTTGACGCCGGAGAACGATCGTTCTACCGTAAACCCATGAACACACTTCTCGACTCCTCCGGCGAACCGGGCGTGCGCGACCGGCTGCTCGACGCAGCCGAAGCGCTGATCTATTCGGGCGGCATCCATGCGACCGGCGTCGATGCGATCGTCAAGCGATCCGGCGCGGCACGAAAGAGCTTTTATTCGCATTTCGAATCGAAAGAGGCGCTGGTGGTCGCCGCGCTCGAACGTCGCGACGAGCGCTGGATGCGCTGGTTCGTCGACGCCACGCTGGCGCGCGGCAAGACGCCGCGCGCGCAACTGCTCGGCATGTTCGACGTGCTGCGCGACTGGTTCGGGCAGCCGGACTTTCACGGCTGCGCGTTCCTGAATACGGCGGGCGAGATACCCGACGCCGACGATCCCGTGCGCGTCGTTGCCCGCATGCACAAGGCGCGTCTGCTGGCGTTCGTGCGCGAGCGCTTCGACGCCTGTGCCGACGAAACCGGCATCGAGCGCCGCGGGCTCGCGCGCATCGCGCGTCAGTGGCTCGTGTTGATCGACGGCGCGATCGGCGTGGCGCTCGTCAGTGGCGATGCAAACGCCGCGCGCGATGCGCGCGCGACGGCCGAACTGCTGCTCGATGCCGTGTCGCGGTAGCCGACGCAGCGAACCCGAACCGGCTGCGTGCGTTCGCGGCCACAACCCTGAACAGGAGCAACCCATGTCCGCTTCCCCCGAAGTTCGTCCGCCCGTTCCGCCCTTCACGCTCGACACGGCGCGCCAGAAAGTGCGCGCCGCCGAGGACGCGTGGAACACGCGCGACCCGCAACGCGTGTCGCTCGCCTATACGCCGCAAAGCCGCTGGCGCAATCGCGCGGAATTCGTGACGGGCCGCGACGAGATCGTCGGGCTGCTGCAGCGGAAGTGGGCGCGCGAACTCGACTACCGGCTGATCAAGGAGCTGTGGGCGTTCGACGGCAATCGCATCGCGGTGCGTTTTGCGTACGAGTGGCATGACGATGCGGGTAACTGGTTCCGTTCGTACGGCAACGAGAACTGGGCGTTCGACGAGAACGGCCTGATGGCGCATCGCCACGCGAGCATCAATGATCTGCCGATTCGCGAGGCGGACCGCCTTTATCACTGGCCGCTTGGTCGTCGTCCGGACGATCATCCGGGGCTGTCCGACCTCGGGCTGTGATGCCGCGCACGCGCTCAACGGAGCGGCGAACGCGTCCCCGCGGTTCAATGGTGAGGAAATTCGGGAGCCGTCCGTTGAAGGTGAGATTTTTCGGGACGAGGTGAAATGCTGCGTCGGACTGTGTGCTTCGACCCGGTCGACGCGGCCTTGCGCCCGATGCAGCGGCGGACGTCTCGACGTGCTGCGGTGTGCGTCGCTGCGTGATGCATCTCACCGATCGCGTCGAAGCGAACGTGTGTTGACGATCGGTGGGTGCGAGCGCGACGTGCAACTCACCGATCGAATTGATTTCGACGTCAACGAAGATCCGCGCAAACAGTGCGCGTTGCGATGTGCCGTCGCTCACCGCTCGACTTCACCGCGACGTATCGGCGGAGTCTGCACAAGTGCGCAACCGCATCGCGTGCCGCTCACCGCAGACTATTCACGCAGTGCCGCCCGGCGCGAACGCCGGACGCGCCCCTCAACCGGCGACCCGCGCGGCGATCGCCTCGCCCACTTCCTGCGTGCCTGCATGGCCGCCGAGATCGCGGGTACGCGGCCCCGTGCGCAGCACGTCCTCGATGGCGGCGACGATCGCATCGTGCGCGTCGCGTTCGCGGCCCGTGCCGTTGCCGAGGAAGTCGAGCATCATCGCCGCCGACCAGATCATCGCGACCGGATTCGCGATGTATTGCCCCGCGATGTCGGGTGCGGAACCGTGCACGGGTTCGAACAGCGACGGGAACGTGCGGTCGGGGTTCAGGTTCGCCGACGGCGCGATGCCGATCGTGCCCGTACACGCCGGCCCGAGATCCGACAGGATGTCGCCGAACAGGTTCGACGCGACGACGACGTCGAAGCGGTCCGGTTGCAGCACGAAGCGCGCGCACAGGATGTCGATGTGCTGCTTGTCGACCGCGATTTCCGGATAGCGTTCGGCCATCTCGGCCGCGCGCGCGTCCCACCACGGCATGCTGATCGCGATGCCGTTGCTTTTCGTCGCGACGGTCACGCGCTTCGCGCGCCGCTGCGCGAGCTCGAACGCGAATTTCAGCACGCGCTCGGTGCCGTGCCGCGTGAAGATCGACTGCTGCATCACGACTTCGCGTTCGGTGCCTTCGAACATCGTGCCGCCCACCGACGAATATTCGCCCTCGGTGTTCTCGCGCACGATCATGAAATCGATGTCGCCGGCGCGGCGGCCGGCGAGCGGCGACGGCACGCCGTCGAACAGGCGCGCGGGCCGCAGGTTGATGTACTGGTCGAATTCGCGGCGGAATTTCAGCAGCGAGCCCCACAGCGAAATGTGATCGGGCACGGTCGCCGGCCAGCCGACCGCGCCGAACAGGATCGCATCCATGTCCGACAGCTGCGCTTTCCAGTCGTCCGGCATCATCTTGCCGTGCCGCGCGTAGTAGTCGCAGCTCGCCCAGTCGATCTCGACGAAGTCGAAGCGCACGCCGAAGCGCGCGGTCACGGCGGCGAGCACGCGCAGCCCCTCCGGCATCACTTCGCGGCCGATGCCGTCGCCGGGGATCACGGCAATCCTGTAAGTCCTGTCGGTCATGCAAATCTCCTTGGCTGGTCGGCCAGCTGCCGGGAAGGCAACGGCCCGTCACGTCATTCTATTTATTTCCATCCGGATTAAAATCACGCAAAAGTTAATCGACTTTCCACGAATCGTGAATAAATCGCCGAACCTCGACGACCTGCGCGTGTTCAGCCTGGTCGTCCGCCTCGCGAGCTTCAGCGCGGCCGCCGAGCAGCTCGCGGTATCGCCCGCGTACGTCAGCAAGCGCATCGCGATGCTCGAGGCGCAGCTCGGCACGCGCCTGCTGCATCGCTCGACACGCCGCATGACGGTCACCGAAGCCGGCGAACGCGTGTTCGCGCGCGCGGAGAAGATTCTCGACGACGTCGATCATCTCGTCGAGGACGTGTCGACCACGCGCACGGTGCCGCGCGGCACGCTGCGCCTGTCGAGCAGCTTCGGCTTCGGCCGGCACGTCGTCGCGCCGGCGCTGCTCGACTTCAGTGCGCGCTATCCGCAGTTGAACGTGCGGCTCGATCTGTTCGACCGGCTCGTCGACGTGGCCGGCGAAGGCTACGACCTCGACGTGCGCATCGGCGACGAGATCGCCGATCACCTGATCGCGCGCCGCCTCGCCACGAACCATCGCGTGCTGTGCGCGTCGCCCGACTATCTGGCCCGCCGCGGAACGCCGCGCTCGCTGGCCGATCTGGCCTCGCACGACTGTCTCGCGATCAAGGAGCGCGATCATCCGTTCGGCGTATGGCGGCTGACCGTGCGCGGCGAAACGGCCACGGTGAAGGTCGGCGGCGCACTGTCGACGAACCATGGCGAGGTGGCCGTGCAATGGGCGCTGGCCGGGCGCGGCATCGTGCTGCGCTCGATCTGGGAGGCCGGGCCGCTGATCGAACGCGGCGCGTTGTGCCGCGTGCTGCCGGACGCGCTTCAGCCCGCGAACATCTGGGCCGTGTATCCGGAACGCGTCGCGGCGTCGGCGAAGGTACGCGTGTGCGTGGATTTCCTGGTGGAGACGCTGGCCGGCCTGAATGCCGTCGCGAGCGACGATACGGCCTGAAACCGGCTAAAGGTGAGCTTTTACGGGGGCGTGCGCAGGCGCCGCCCACGGCGCCTGCGGGCGCGTTACACGGCGCTCGACGCACCGAGCATCAAGTCGAGATTCTGCACGGCCGCGCCGGATGCGCCTTTGCCGAGATTGTCGAACACCGCGGACAGCAGCACCTGGCCGCGCGCTTCGTTGACGAACACGCCGAGCTGCAGATCATTGGTGCCGTTCAGCGCTTGCGGATCGAGATGTGTTGCCGCGGCGGCGTCCGCGAGCGGTGTCACGTCGACGTGGCGCGCGTCCGCGTAGTGGTGCGCGAGACACGCATGCAGCCGCTCACCGGTCACGCCGGCCGGAAGCAGACGCAGCTCGATCGGAATGGTCAGCACGATGCCTTGCCGATAGGCACCGTAGGCCGGCACGAAGAACGGGCGGTGCGCGAGACCCGCATGCTGCCGGATCTCGGGCACGTGCTTGTGTTCGAGCGCGAGGCCGTACACCTGCAGCGGCAACGCGCGCGTGGCGGCGTCGGCCGATTCGAATGCGTCGACGGCCGCCCGGCCGCCACCCGAGTAACCGGACACCGCGTGGATGCTCACCGGGTAGTCGCGCGGCAGCAGCCCGGCCTGCAGCAGCGGGCGAAGCAGGCCGATCGCGCCGGTCGGGTAGCAGCCGGGATTGGTCACGCGCTTCGCATGTGCGATGTCCTGCGCGTGTCCGTCGGCCATCTCGGGAAAGCCGTAGACCCAGTCGGGCTGCGTGCGATGGGCCGAACTCGCGTCGATCACGCGTACCGCCGGGTTCCGGATGAAGCCGACCGCTTCGCGCGCGGCCGCGTCGGGCAGGCACAGGACGGCGATATCGCACGCGTTGAGTGCATCGGCGCGGCGCGCGGGGTCCTTGCGTTCGGCGGCAGGAAGCGTGAGCAGCCGTACGTCGGTGCGGTCGCGCAGACGCGCGTGAATCTGCAACCCGGTCGTGCCTTGGTCGCCGTCGATGAAGACAGTGGGGAAGCTCATGATGGTCGTGTGCGTCGCGTTCGGTCGTCGGGGGAAACCGTATCGTCCACCGAACGCCTAGAATAGGAAAAGTTGAATTTGCTGATCGTATGATTCAGCTTTCCTGAACGAGAGGGATGCGATGCGCGAGATCAGTCTGGACCGCCTGCGTACGCTGGTCGCGATCGCGGACCAGGGTTCCTTCGTGGCGGCGGCGCAATGGCTTCACCTCGCCCCGCCGACCGTCAGTCTGCATGTCGCCGAGCTGGAAAGCCGCGTCGGCGCGCCGCTGCTGTCGCGCACACGCGGCAACGTGCGCCCGTCGGTGATCGGCGAAGTGCTGGTGGAGCGGGCGCGGCGCCTGCTGGCCGAGGTCGAAGCCACGCTGGACGACGTGCAGCGACAGGTGCAGGGGTTGAGCGGGCGCGTCCGGCTCGGCGCATCGACCGGCGCGATCGCGCATCTGTTGCCGCAGGCGGTGGCCGGATTGCGCGCGCAGCATCCGGATATCGACGTGCAGATCGCAGTGCTCACGTCGCAGGATACGCTGGCGCGCATTGCACAAGGCACGCTCGATGTCGGGCTGGTTGCGCTGCCGCAGGCGCCGGTCGCGGGGCTGTCGATCCGGCCGTGGCGTCGCGATCCGGTGATGGCTTTCCTGCCTGCGGACTGGCCGCTTCCGGCCCGTGTGACGCCGGCGTATCTGGCCGCGCGGCCGCTGATCCTCAACGATGCGACGACGCGCCTGTCGCGGCTTACGACCGAATGGTTCGCACTGGGCGGCCATCGGCCCGAGCCGCGGATCGAACTGAACTACAACGATGCGATCAAGAGCCTGGTCGCCGCGGGGTACGGCGCGACGCTGCTGCCGCACGAGGCGGGCGCCCCGCTGCCGGATGCGCGCATCGTCATGCGGCCGCTACGTCCGGCGTTGTGGCGCGAGCTGGGGATTGCCCATCGTGCCGGCCCGGTCGAACGGGCGACGCAGCACGTGCTCGACGCGCTGTGGGCGCTCGGTGCGCGATAGCCGACCATTGTGCGATCGGCCCGTGCGAGCCGTGCGGCCCGCACGCGCGTTCAGAGCCGGTTGTCCTTCGCCAGCGTGAGCACGCGCGCCCAGCGCTGCGCATCGCGCTTGTCCATCATCGGCAGCTTCCATTCGCCGCGCACGGCGTCGCGCACGCGCACGATGAGATGCCAGCGGCCGTCGATCGGCGCGGCCTCGCAGCCGTCGAGCTGCGACAGCGTATAGCGGCCGTCCGCGCCGTCATGCGACAGCCACAGCAGCCCTTGCGTCGCGGACACGCGCAACTCGCCCCATGCGCGATGCACGACGTGCGTCCAGCCTTCTTCCTTCGTGTTCGGTGCGATGTCGCGGCGACGCTTGAGCCACCACGCGATCAGCGCGACCAGGAGCGCGGCGGCCAGCACGGCGGCCGCGATCGCGACCGGCTGGCCGAACTGCGCGGCGATGACGTGAAACAGGTGAACGGCGCCCCATCCGAGGGCGATGAGCGCGAATAGCGCAATGAAAATCGGCATGTCGAATCGGAAAGGAGGACGGGCCGGCGCATGCAGCATGCCGGCCCGTTGCACACGGCATTACCGGCGGCGGTGAATGTCGTGCGTGACGAAGCCCGCGTCGTTGACGGGCAGCGCGAGGCCGTCCTTCACCGCGAGCGTCTTGCGGATGTCGTCGAGACCCGCGGACCAGTGGTCGCGCATCGTCGACAGACCGAACTGATAGTCCTTGTAGTGATGCTCGTACGCCTTCTGCTGATAGATCAGATGCTGGATGTTGTACTTCTTCCCGCTCGACATCGCTTCGGCCTCGACGCACCACGGGTCGTTCTTGCGCTGCTCTTCCGGCACCTGTTCGAGCACGTGGCGCAGCACGTTGCGGTAGCGCTGTTCGCGCTGCAGCGTGTCGGTGACGAAACGCGTGCGGCTCGAGTACTGCACGTCCTTCGTGCGCTCGGCGACGTCGGCCATCGTGCGCGGCAGCGGCCCGCGCGCGCTC
The DNA here is from genome assembly GCF_015712215.1 of Burkholderia sp. 9779_493. NCBI lineage: Bacteria > Pseudomonadati > Pseudomonadota > Betaproteobacteria > Burkholderiales > Burkholderiaceae > Burkholderia > Burkholderia sp. 9779_493. The sequence goes on along the minus strand of NZ_JACCQA010000006.1, from coordinate 210,600 downwards.
CACAGATCGACCTGGAACGCGAGCGTGTCGCGGCGCGGCCGGGCGCGGAGCACTTCCATCAGCGGCGTGTTCGACACGACACCGCCGTCCCAGTAATACTCGCCGTCGATCTCGGCGGGCGGGAACGCGGGCGGCAGCGCACCGGACGCCATGAAATGCTCGGGCGCGAGACGGATGCGCGAGTTGTCGAAGTACACGAAGTTGCCGGTGCCGACGTTGACCGCGCCGACCGACACGCGCGTCTCGCCCGAATTGATCCGGTCGAAATCGCACAGTTTCAGCAGCGTCGCGCGCAGCGCCGACGTGTCGTACCAGCTGATTTTTTCAGGATGGTCGGACACGCCCGGCAGCGGCGGCGGAAAGCGCGGCACGAAGAAGCCCTGCTGGCCCTGCATCATCGCGCTGGCGGCCTGCGACGCGGTGAAGAACGTGCGGACCTGGTCGATGCTGTTGAACAGCGCGAATTCGAACGCGGCCGGAATCGTCGGAAAGAACGCCGGCTGGCAGATCGTTTCCCAGAATTCGCGCAGGCGCTCGACGCGATGCTCGGGCGCATTGCCGGCGATCAGCGCGGTGTTGAGCGCGCCGATCGAGATGCCCGCGATCCAGTCGAGCGGAATGCCCGCCTCGTGCAGCCCTTCGAACACGCCGGCCTGGTACGCGCCGAGCGCGCCGCCGCCCTGCAGGACGAGCGCGATCGTTTCGTACGGCAGCGACCGTGCGGCCGCCGGCGCGCCGGCTTCGTGGTGCAGGTCCGCCGCATCCACGGCCTGCTTTTCGGTGCGGGCGTGCGGCTTCATTGCATGAACCAGCCGTGGCTGACGATGAACGACTGGCCCGTGAGCGCGGCGCTCGGGAACGCCGACAGGAACAGCACCGTCTGCGCGACGTCCTGCACCGTCGTGAACACGCCGTCGACCGTGTTACCGAGCATCACCTTCTTGATCACTTCCTCTTCGCTGATGCCGAGCTCCTTCGCCTGCTCCGGAATCTGCTTGTCGACCAGCGGCGTGCGCACGAAGCCCGGACACACGACGTGCGAGCGCACGTTGTGCTTCGCGCCTTCCTTCGCCAGCACGCGCGCCAGGCCGAGCAGACCGTGCTTGGCCGTCACGTACGCCGACTTCAGCGGCGACGCTTCGTGCGAGTGCACCGAACCCATGTAGATCACGACGCCGCCGCGATCGTCCTTGTACATATGCTTGAGCGCGGCCTTCGTCGTCAGGAACGCGCCGTCCACGTGGATCGCCTGCATCTTCTTCCAGTCGGCGAACGAGTAGTTCTCGATCGGGTTGACGATCTGGATGCCCGCATTCGACACGAGGATGTCGACCGAGCCGAACGCTTCGGCCACCTTGTCGATGCCGGTGTTCACGGCTTCCTCGTTGGTCACGTCCATCGCGACGCCGATCGCCTTGCCGCCCGCCTTGTTGATCTCGTCGGCGACCGCGTTCGCGCCGTCCTGGTTCAGGTCGGCGATCGCGACGGCCGCGCCTGCCTTGGCGAGCTCCAGTGCGATTTCCTTGCCGATGCCGCTCGCGGCGCCCGTGACGACTGCGGTCTTGCCATTCAGGTTGCTCATGTTCGAATTCCCGTGGTGAAAGGATTGACAGGGAGAAAGGACTGCGGACGTGTTACTGAGCCAGGTAATCGTAGACGACTTCGCCGAGGCCCAGCGTCAAATCCGCGACGAGGTGGCGCGCCTCGACGATCTCGAGCACCGGCAGATCGGCCACCGGCGCGAGCGCGTGCGGCGCCAGCTCCAGCGATGCGGGGCCCGTCCATGCGCCCTTCATCTTGATGTCCTGCATGTAATAGCGCACCAGTTCGCAGACGCGCGCGGTGCCGTCGACGTGCGGGATGATCTTCAGCAGGAAATTGGGGCCGGCGAGCCGCTTCGTCTGCTCGTCGATGTCGAGTTCCTTGTGCTTGTAGCCCATCGTGCCGGTCGCGACGCGCACCTTGCCGTAGTCGAGCGTGCCCAGGATGTGATCGGTGTTCACGTGCAGCGTGGGCGACGCGAGCTTCTTCGGGAAGCCCCACAGCTCGCGGCCGCCGGCGATCGGCGGATGATCGTCGAGATACATCGCGAGCGTATAGCCGCCCGCCTGACCGTTGTATTCGACCGGGATCACCTGGCCGCTTTCGGTGTAATCGCCGAAGCCGGTCGAATCGGCCATGCGAATGAATTCGTAGTGGACGAGCGGCTCGGTGACCTGCAGCGGCTCGGGGACGATTTCACGGAGGCGGTCCGGATCGGTGCGGTACGTGATGATCAGAAACTCACGATCGACGAAACGGTACGGGCCCATCGGGAACGCAGGGCTGGTCAACGGCATCGCAAACGCTTTCGATCGGACATCGCTGGGTTTCATGCGGACTCCTTGTTGTTGATCGTTTCGTGGATGAGTGGACGTAATCGTATGCCTGTGCGTTGCCGTTGTGCGATGCCGCATCTGGAATTAATTGTTGCCGATTTCGAATAATTTGCGGCGTAAATATTGAGATGAATGAGACAAACGGCCTGGACGGCGTGCCGGCCGGGCCATGGTCGCACGCATCGATGACGTCATCGTGTGAAAAGGGTGAGTCTTTACGGGAGCAAGGGTGAGCCTTTACGGGAAACGGTCGCGCGGGAATATGACAATTGTGTGAACTTGTGTTGCAGTGCAGGCTCTAAGTGCGTTCGCCGCGCGGGCCTTGTCCGGGCGGCTGCCGCATTAAGCACCGCTTAAGCGGCGACGCTCTAGCATCGTTCGACTCCGGCCGGGCAACCGGCCGATCCTTGACGCCCCACGCAACCGGATTCATGCAGAACCTCAATCTCGCCCTCTTTTCCGCCATCAACGCCGGCGGTGCACCGCACCCGGGCGTTGCCCGCCTCGCGATCTTCGCCGCCGACTGGCTCGTCTATGCGCTGCCCGCGATGCTGCTGCTGACCTGGATCTTCGGCGCACGCCCCGCGCGGCGCCAGGCGATCGAAGCCGGCGTCGGCGTCTGCGTGGCGCTCGTGCTCGCGCAGATGCTCGGGCATGTCTGGTTCTCGCCGCGCCCGTTCATGGCCGGCGCCGGCACGCAGCTGATTCCGCACGCGCCGGACAGTTCGTTTCCGAGCGATCACATGACGTTCGCGTGGAGCATGGCGGTCGGCCTGCTGCTCGGCGGCACGACGCGGGTCACCGGTTTCGTGATGGCGGCGATGGCCGTGGCGATCGCGTGGGGGCGCGTCTATGCGGGCGTGCACTGGCCGTTCGACATGGCGGGCGGGGTGCTGGTCGGCACGGTGGGCGCGCTGGCCGCGCACCTGTACGGGCAACGCGTGACCGCGCTGCTCGAACGGCTCGGCGATTCGGTGCATGCGGTCGTGATGGGGCGCCGGCAGGCGCCGTAAGCAGAAGGAAGCGGCGGAACGCCGTCAGCCGGACGAGCCGGATGTGCGGGCCGATTCGGCCGAGGCGGACGGGCTGCCGCCCGCATCGTGCAGTTCAGGCGTATCGGCCGGATGCCGCGCGGCATCGCGGTCGAGGGCGCTTTCCTTCAGGATCGCGCACATCGCGACGAACAGCGCGAGGACGACCGCGGCGAGGCCGCAATAACCGGCGATCTTCAGGTGGCGAAGGAAAGGCGAAGCGTGGCTTTCTTTTGTCATGACCGGGCGCTCCTGGGCGGGCTGCGGCGGCTGTCGCCCGACAGCGGCGTCGCAGACATACATATATACCCGCCGCGATGCCGGTGCCAAGCCCGCTGCTGCGCCGGCGCCACGATTGTTTCAGCCGCCGGTCGAGCGGTATCCGCCCCGCTCAGTCTTCCAGCGTTTCGTGCACGGCCGCCGCGCCGCGCTTCCAGTAGGCCGCCGCGCGGATGCGCGACTTGTCGACGCCGCGCTCGCCGGTCAGGTGCTGGCGCACCGCGCGCATCGACAGCGCTTCGCCGGCCGCCCACACGTAGCCGTCGCCGGACGACGGCAGCGGCAGGTCGCGCACGGCATTCAGCAGCGCATCGCCGTCCGCCGCGTCGGCTTCGGCGCGAAAGCGCCAGATTTCATGCACGTCGGCGCGCGTATCGAACGAGATCTGCGCGGTGCGATCCGCGACTTCCAGCACGACCGCCGCGCGCGCGCCGGCCGGCAATTCCGAGAGACGCCGCGCGACGGCCGGCAGCGCCGTATCGTCGCCGATCAGCAGATGCCAGTCGAAACCGGTCGGGACGACGAACGAACCGCGCGGGCCGCCGATGCCGAGCCATTGGCCGACGCGTGCCTGCGCGGCCCACTGCGATGCCGGGCCCGGATGGTTCAGCACGAATTCCAGATCGAGTTCGCGGGCGGCGCGGTCGAAGCGGCGCGGCGTGAAGTCGCGCGCGACCGGCTTCGGTTCGCCGGCCGGAAACTCGGGGCCGTTCGCGCCGAGCGTCGGCAGCGCGGGGCGTTCCGCGCCCGGCGGCGGGAAAAATACCTTCACGTGATCGTCGAACGACGCGGATTCGAAATCCGCGAGATCGGGGCCGCCGAGCGTGACGCGCAGCAGATGCGGCGTCACGGGATGCACGCGCAGCACTTGCAGCAGGCGGAACTTGAGGGTGTGGCGCACGCGGGTGACGGTGCGCTCGGATGTGTTCTGCATCGATCCGTTCTCCTTGGGTGGTGACGGGACGGCGCGGATCACGCGCCGGCGCCGCCTTCGATTTCGGCCGTCGCGCGGCGCATGATGGCCGCGATGCGGCGTTGTTCGTCGGCGTCGGCGGCGCTCTTGTGCAGCAGCGCGCGCTTGAGCGCGAGACGCGCCTCGACGAATTCCGGCAGCCAGCCGGCTTGCGATTCGTCCTGCGCTTCGTTGCCCGCCGATTCCCCGGCGAACGCGCGCCGCATGAACTCCATCTTGCGGGCGAGGTGCGTGAGGCGCGCGAACAGCGTGTCGACGCGTTCGCGCTGGGCGTCGAGATGCGCGCGGCCTGCGTCGGTCAGCGCATAGCGCTTGCGGTTGCCTTCCGCTTGCGACGCGACGAAGCCGACTTCCTCGAGATAGGTGAGCGCCGGATACACCATGCCGGGGCTCGGGCTGTAGAAGCCGTTCGAGCGTGTGTCGAGCGCCTTGATCAGTTCGTAGCCGTGGCTGGGCTGTTCGGCCACCAGCGCGAGCAGCAGCAGCTGGAGATCGTCGGAGCTGAACTGGCGGCCGCGCGGCATGCCGTCGTCGCCGAAATCGCCGAAGCCGCGCCCGCCACGGCCGCCGAACGGGCCGCCGCCGAATGCATCGTGGCCGCGACGGTGGCGACCGATCGCGTACCAGAGACCGGCGAATCCCTCGGGGTGGTCATGCGCACCATGACCGTCGCATCGGGCATGGCCGCGGAAGTGGTTGTGTCGCATGATCGTGTCCTGTGTGTCGTAAAACATATCTAAAGATATATATCGAAAGATACAGCGTCAAGGGGATTATTGAGGGCGGGATGGTGGGGCGGGGCGTGCGACGAGGCGGCCGTTGGGGGCGTTCCTGCGATGTCGTGGGTGAATCGATCCCGGCGACCGGGCGGGCGCGATGCCGCATCCGGTGTCGCGGCCGTTCGATCGACGCCTCCCGATGCATGGTCGTGCGGATACACCTGCGTTTGCCGACTACCCCGCGAGACATTCGCCGCGATGCGGCGGGATTCATGAATAAGTTAAACAGGGAAGATTATAAAAACGCCGAAGAAAACTATTTTAAAAATCGAAACGGTTTTATTTTATTTTCCACCGTGCAAACAAGAATTCCGCGTTGGCAAAGGTCATTAATCCGACTCCGTCATTCAATATCATCGTGTCGGCCATGGCGCATGGATCACGGCAGAGCGAGCCACGATGAAGAATTTCGACCCTTTATCCGTCACCCGAAAATTCATCGAAAAGGTAAAGCATTGCAATATAAAATCGTTATCCAGGTATGCCGGTTGCGGAGCACGATTTTATTTGGCAGGATTTTCATCGGGATGCCAGACTTTAAAACAACAAAGCGATCGACCATTCAATTTGCCGAAATAACGCGCGACGCTTGGGCGACCCTTGCAGGAAGCTGACCAGAAAAACAGGTAACGAGGCGGCGAACGGGCGGCACTGTTCGCGATCATTGAAGCAATCGCTTGCCCGGCAGCGTCGATGCGTCACTCGAACGATCCGGGCGAATCCGACACGGGGCGGCCATGGCGATACTCAAGAACGACGCTTCCGGAGACGCATGCCTGCTCCGCGCGTATCACGTGTTCGGCCGCGACGACGCGCGCTGCGACACGGTCATCCGGGACGGCTCGGTGTCCCGCGTCCACGCCCATATCCGCTGGGTCGGCGGGCTCTGGGAGCTCCACGATCACAGCAGCAACGGCACGTCGGTATCGGGCGTCTCGCTGCGCGACGGCGAGCATGCGGTGCTGCAGCAAGGCGACGTGATCCGCTTCGGCAGGGCCGGCATCGCGCCGTGGCGCGTCGAGTCGCTCGACGATCCGGCCGATACGCTGTGGCCGATCCGCGGCGCCGCCGCGCCGATCGTGCTCGCGCCATGCCAGATCCTGCCGGCGCCTGCCGCGCAGCCGGTCACGATCGTTCGTTCGCCGGCCGGCGAATGGCTGTGCGACGACACGTTGCCGCCGCGCGCGCTGCATGACGGCGACGAAGTGTCGACCGGCGACTTCGCGTGGCGCCTCGCGCTCGCGCGCCACGGCTCGACGGTGATGCTCGCCGCCCCCGCCGATCCGGCCGCGCCGGCGCAATTGCTCGAATTCTTCGTCAGCCGCGACGAGGAGCACGTGCGCATGCTGCTGCATGTCCGTGGCGGCGTGGTCGACCTCGGCGAACGCGCCCATCACTACAGCCTCGTCACGCTTGCCCGCGCGCGCTCGGCCGACATGCAGGCCGGCTACGACGCCGCCACGCAAGGGTGGATCGAACTCGACCGGCTCGCGCGCATGCTCGGCATCGACGCGTCCCATGTCAACGTGCAGATCCATCGCGCCCGGAGCCAGTTCGCGGCGCTGCCGGGGTTGGGCGCGAGCCAGCTCGTGGAGCGTCGGCGCGGCAGCGTCCGCTTCGGCGATGTGCCGTTCCGGATCATGCGCGGCGAGCATCTCGAATGCGAGTCGGTGCCGGCCGTCGGGCCGCGTCTCGGCGTGCCGCGCGCGGTGCCGGGCCCGGTCGTCCATTGCCCGTGAACGCGGGAGAACCGGCCGTGCTACCGACCGCGTCTCACCCCGCCGTCCGCCCGGACGCACCAGAACCGTCGAAGCGCGCGGCGCCTTTCGCGACGCTCGCCGGCAAATGGCATTACCGGCTCGGCGCGCTGCTCGGCGAAGGCGGCAACGGCGTGGTGTTTCGGGCGACCTGCGACGAGACGGGGCACGCCGTCGCGCTCAAGCTGATGCGCGACGACGCCGCGCTGGTTGCGCCGGAGCGGATGCGACGGCGGGCACGCTTCCGGCGCGAGACGAGCCTGTGCGAGGCGCTGCGGCATCCGAACATCGTGGCGCTGCTGGACCAGGGCGAGGCGCCCGACGGGCGGCTGTTCGCCGTATTCGAACTGGTCGAGGGCCGGACGGTGCGCGACCGGCTCGCGGCGGACGGGCCGCTGTCGGCCATCGACACCGGGCGGCTGATGACGGAGGTGCTCGACGCGCTCGCGGCCGCCCATCGGCGCGGCATCGTGCATCGCGATCTGAAGCCGCAGAACATCGTGATCGCGATGGCCGACGACGGGCCGCACGCGAAGCTGCTCGATTTCGGCATCGGCGCGTTGCTGCCCGGCACCGAAGACATCGCGCGCCAGACCGCGACGCTCGCGACCGAGGTGCTCGGCTCGCCGCCCTACTGCGCGCCCGAGCAGTTGCGCAACGAGCCGCCGACGCCCGCCAGCGACCTGTATGCGTGGGGCCTGATCGTGATCGAATGCCTGACGGGCGAGGTCGTCATGCAAGGCGCAAGCGTGGCCGAGATCCTCTATCAGCAACTGAGCCCGGTGGATGTGGCGCTCCCGCCGTCGATCGCGGCGCTGCCGCTCGGCGCGGTGCTGCGGCATGCGCTGAACAAGAATCCGCGGCAGCGCGCCGCGTCGGCCGAGGCGCTCGCGGCGCAGTTTCGTGCGCTCAACTTCGCCGCGCTCGTCGGCCAGTTCGACGCCGGTCGCGCCGGCCGGCACGCGCGTTCGCGACCGCTTGCGCCGCGCGGCGAGACGATCGCGGAGGTGGGCGAGTACCGGCAGATCACTACCCTGTGCTGCTGCGTGACGATCGCCGGAGAGGGCCGCCAGCGCCATGCCGGAACCGAGCACGGGATGGTGCTCGACGGCTACGAGGAACAGTGGCTGACGAAGTGCGCCGATATCGCTGTCGGTTACGGCGCGCATGCGGGCGGACGGCTCGGCGACACGCTGCTGTTCCATTTCGGCCTGCAAGGCGACATCGACCGGCCCGCCCGCCGGGCAGTGCGGGCGGCGCTCGACATGGTGCGCGTCGCCGAGCGCGCGCGGCTGCCGGTGCCGCCGGCCGCCGGCGGCCGTGCTGCTGCCGGCGCGGAAGAAGGCTGGCGGGTCGAAGTGGCCGCCGCGATTCACGTCGGGCAGGTGCTCGCGCAGGCGTCGCACATGTCGGGCGTGTCGACGCCCGCCGCGGCATCGCGGCTGTTGCGGCTGGCCGGCCCGGGACAGATTCTGATCAGCGACGATGCGCGGCTCGTGCTCGAACGGCATGCCGATTCGCGGCCGACCGCGTTGCGGCTCGCGCGCGCGGGTGTCGTGTCGCAGCCGGTTCATGAACTGCTCGGCGAGCGGCACGCCGATACGCCGTTCGATTCGCTCGATGCCGGCAGGCGCACGCCCATGGTCGGCCGCGCGCGCGAGCTCGACGCGTTGCTGCGCGCGTGGCAGGACGCGCACGAGCGGCATCGTCGCGCGAGGCGCGGCGAGCCGGCGCCGCCCGGCGTGCCGCGGCTGGTGATCGGCGATGCGGGCTTCGGCAAGTCGCGGCTCGTGCACGAGCTGTGCGAGGCCGTGCGGACCCGCGGCCATGCCTTCGCGCAGTGCGGCTGCCTGCCCGAACGCGAGAACCACGCGTTGTTTCCGGTCCTGCGGTTCATCGCCGCGCACTGGCAGGTCGACGCCGATCGCGCGCCCGGCGCGGCGCTCGCGGCGATCGACGCGATGATCGCGCCGCTCGATTGCGACCATGCGGCGGCGCGTGTCGCGCTCGCGACCTGGCTCGGGCTGCCCTGCGATGCGAACGGGCTGCTGTGGTCGAGCGCGCGCGAGCAGCACGCGCTGTTCGACGTCCTCGAGCAACTGATCGTGTCGCTCGGCAACGGCGCGCCGGTGCTGCTCGTGATCGAGGACGTTCAGTGGCTCGATCGCTCGACCGAGGAGTTTCTCGCGTATCTGCAGCACTCGCCGCGCGCAGCGGCACTGTGCATCGTGCTCACGTCGCGCCCCGACAAGCTCGCGCGCTGGCGCGGCGCGACCGATCGCGTGGTGCTGCGCCGCCTGCCGCGCGACGACGCACAACGTCTGATGTCGGCGCATCTGGGCCCGGGCGCGTTCGATCCGGTGTGGCTCGACCGGCTCGCCGATCGCACCGCCGGCATTCCGCTGTTCATCGAGGCCGTCGCGCGCGAGCTGACGGTGAGCGGCGCGGACGGTCCGCTCGCGGGGCCTGCGGCAACGGACCCGTATCCGCTGCCGCTCAGCCTCGGTGGCATGCTCGGCCTGGCCTTCGACCGGATCGACGACGCGCGCGACACTGCGCAGCTCGCCGCAACCATCGGGCTCGAAGTGGATGCGCAATTGCTCGCCGACGCGTCGCCGCACGATCGGGTCACGCTCGACGCGCATCTGCGGCTGCTGCGCGAGGAGCGGATCGTGTATGCGCAACATCGGCGCGACCGCGTGTTCTATGCGTTCCGCCATGCGCTGATTCGCGACGCCGCATACGAATCGATGCCGCCCGCGGTGCGGCGCGGCAACCACGCGCGCGTCGGCCGTGCGCTGCTCGCGCAGGCCGATCGCGGCGCCGGGGCGCATGCGTTCGGCGTCGCCGGACACTTCGCGCGCGCCGGCGCGTGCGCGGACGCGATCGCGCACGGCATCGACGCGGCGCGCCGCGCGCTCGAACGTTCGCGATACGACGATGCGATCCGTTACGGGCAGGCCGTGTTCGATTGGCTCGCCACCGCCGATCACGCGCAGCGCGAGCACGACCGCGCACGCATCCGCGCCACGTTGACGCACGCGACGATGGCGCGCTTCGGCTGGGCCGATGCGCAGGTACGCGAGCATGCGGAACAGTTGCTGCGGCAGACGCAGACGCTCGACGACCCGGAGCTCGAGATCAGCGCGTTGTGGACGCTGTCGACCTACTACCACGTCGCTGGCGACCGCGCGACCGTGCGCCGGATCGGCAAGCGGCTCGACACGCTCGCGACCGAGCGCGGCGAGGCGGGCGTGCAGGTCGCGGCGGACGCGATGCGCGGCATGAGCCTGTGGGTCGACGGCGACTATGCGCGCGCGCGTGCCGCGTTCGACGCGGTGCTGGCCGGTTACGACGTGCGACGCGACGCGGGGCACCGGCGCATCCTGGGGCTCGATACGCGCGCATGGACGATGGCGTCGCTCGCCAGCGTGCGCTGGTGCATGGACGACGATCCTCAGCCGGCGCTCGCGATGGCGCACGAAGCCGTGTATCGCGCGACCTGCCTCGATCATCTGCCGACGCTCGGCGTCACGATGATGTACCTCGCGCGCACGCATCAGCTCGCGGGCGATCGCGACGCGGCGCGAGCAGTGTCCGAGGCGATTCTCCGCCTCGCGGACGCGCACCGGCTGCGCGCGGTCGGGCACTACGCCGCGATCATTCACGCGTGGACGCAACGCGATCGCGCGGGCGTCGTCGCGCATCTCGACGCGCAGCGGCAGTCGGGCGGCCTGCTTGGGCTGACCTACTACGCATCGCTGCTGGCCGAACTGGATGCCGAACGCGGCGACCATGACGCGGCGCTCGCGCAGATCGGGCAGTGTCTCGCCTGGTGCGAATCGAGCGGCGAACGGTATTACGAAGCACAACTATTGCTGAAGCAGAGCGAGTACTTGTGCCGGGCCGATCCGCGTTGCGGCGGCGTGGCCGCGCTGGACGCATGCCGGCGCGCAGTCGAAATTGCAACGACGGCGGGCATGGGCCGCATCGCCAGGCTCGCCGAAGCGACGTTGCAGTCGTTGCCGTAAGCAGTTCAAACCCGTCATTCAGGAGAGCAGACCGATGAGCAAGGATCTTCGATTACCGACGTACGAACAGTTTCTCGAATACCGCGCGACCGTCATCCGGGCGATCGCCCTCGCGTGGCATTCGCCGGCGTTTCTCGACAAGCTCGAGGCCGATCCGGTCCACGCATTGCGCGAGCAGTTCGACTATCACTTCCCGTTCAAGCTCGACCTGAAGGTGCAGCTCAAATCGTCGGAATGGACGCCGACCGTCAACGGCGACTGGACGGCCGGCCAGAAAAACAGGCTCACGCTGTACCTGCCGCCCGCGCCGGCCGACGAGACGCAGTTCGCGCAGGCGCTGGCCGCGTACAACGCGGACCACATCACCATCATGGAATGACTCCGGGGAAACCGACATGGCAAAGGACAACGCGAATCCGACGCTCGAATCGATGCTGGAGTTTCAGAAGGTCTATCTGCGTGCGATCGCGCTTTCGTGGCGCGACCCGGCGTTCAAGACCGAATTGCTGGACCGGCCGCTGGATACGCTCGCGAAATACTTCGGCTATCAGTGCCCGTGGATCATCGACATCGATATCGAGAAGACGGGCGGCGATCATGGCTGGACGAGCGACGGGAAAGGCGGCGGGAGCTGGAACCTGCCGCGCAACGTGATGACGGTCGGCATACCGGAGCAGCCGGTGCACCTGGACGAGGAGGCCGTGGCGCTCGCGGCCTACTGCGACGCGGGGCCGTGTTACCTGTTCACCTGCTGTTGACCGGGCGCGGCCGACCCGCGCACCGTCACGCGGCCCGGAGCGGTTGCCCGGGCCGCGCGACGTTTGTCCGACCCGTCGCACGGAGCCCGATGCATGCTCGATGATCTTTCGCGCGTGTTGCGCTTCAAGCCGCACTTGCTCGTGCTCGATGCCGGGCCCGATACGCTGTTCGTCGTCGACGAATTCAAGCGCGCGATGCTGTCCGGCGCGATCTTCGTGCGGATCGCCGCGTGCCTGCGAGCGCGCATGACGATTGCCGAGATCGTGACGTCGCTGGCCGGCACGTTCGGCGAATGGGACGTGCTCGCGCGGCTCGACCATCTGGTGCGGCGCGGCTACGTGCGCGCCGATCCGCCGCACGGCGACGATGCGGCGCGCGGCTATTTCGAGCGCGCCGGGCTCGACGGCGACGCGGCGTGCGCGCGCGTCGCGCAACTGCGGGTCGCGGTGGAGACGTTCGGTGCGGACGGCGCGCCGCTCCGGCGCGCGCTCGACATGGCCGGTATCGGCATCGCCAAGGAAGCCGAACTGACCGTCGCGATCGTCGATACGCACGACCGCGACGATCTCGCCGCATGCGCCGCCCGCGTGGCGGCGCGCGGCGGTGCGCTGCTCGTCGTCGCGGCCGGCGGTGTGCAGACGCTGATCGGGCCGTTGCTGGCCGGCGGCGTCGACGCGCTTGCCGACGCGCCGTGCGTCGAATGCGTGCGCTACTGGATTCGCGTCAACCGGCCGGTCGAGGCGCTGCTGGCGCGCCGTCATGGCCGCGACGCGACGCACGTGCCGCCGGCAGCCTCGCGAGCCGGGGCCGCGGCGGCGGCCGCGCTCGTGGCCGCGACGGTCGAGCAGATCGCGGTCAACCGCGCGGTCGCGGAGCGTTTGCAGACGCATATCGTCGCGCAGCGCCTCGACACGCTGACCGTCGAACGGCACCGCGTGGTCAGGCGGCCGCAATGCCCGTGCTGCGGCCATCCCTTGTGGATGCGCGAGCAGGCGGCGCGTGCGCCGCGGCTCGCCGCGCCTGCGCCGCTGGCGCGCGCGGACGGCGGCTACCGGACCGCCGATCCGCAGCAGGTGTTCGCGCGCCACGCGCACCTGATCTCGCCGGTCAGCGGCGCGATCGCGTATCTGCATCCGATGCCGAAGCGGCACGCGGGCCTGCGCAAGGTCTATGCGTCGGGCTTTCTCGTGTGCCCGGCCGCCGTACCGGACAGCAACCGGTTCGACAGGCTCTGCTCCGGCAAGGGGCGCACCGACGAGCAGGCCCGCACCAGCGCGCTGTGCGAGGCGCTCGAACGCTTCAGCAGCGTGTATCAAGGCGACGAGGCAACGGTGACCGGCAGCATCGACGGCCTGCGCGCCGATCCGGCTTGCGACGCCGAGCCGATCCACGTGAACGCGCTTCAGCAGTTCAGCGAACGGCAATTCGACGCGCGCGACGCGATCAACGCATTGACGCGCGATGTCCGCAAGCAGGTGCCGCCGCGCTTCACGTCGCGCGACGTGATCGACTGGACGCCTGCGTGGTCGCTCGTCGACGGTCGGCGCCGTCTCGTGCCGCTGAGCTATTGCTACGCGGAAACGCCCGACAGTGCGCGGGCGCCTGCCGCCTGCGTGCACAATCCGAACGGCTGCGCGGCGGGATCGAGCCTCGACGAGGCGATGCTGCAAGGCATGCTCGAGCTGATCGAGCGCGATGCGGTCGCGATCTGGTGGTACAACCGGATCGAACGCCCCGGCATCGATCTCGCGAGCTTCGCCGATCCGTACTTCGACGCGCTCGTGCACGAATACGCGACGTTCGGATGGCGTGTGTGGGCGCTCGACATCACCACCGATCTCACGGTGCCGACCGTGGCCGCGCTCGCGGAAAATCTGCAGGACGGACGTTTCTCGATCGGTTTCGGCTGTCATCCTGATGGCAGGATCGCGGTGCAGCGCGCGCTGACCGAGGTCAACCAGTTGCTCGATATCGCGGCGGATGCGCCCGATCCGTGGGATCGCGACATGCTTTCGTCGACGGGATTTCTGTATCCGGCGCCAGGCACGCCCGCCACGACGCATTCGACGTGGCAGCCGCTCGATATCGCGTCGTTGCCGGCGGCGATCGCGCATTGTGTCGGGCGGATCGCGGCGGCCGGGATGGACGTGCTCGTCGTCGACAAGACGCGGCCCGACATCGGGTTGTCCGTGGTGCAGGTGATCGCGCCCGGGCTGTGCCATTTCTGGCCGCGTTTCGGCGCGCGGCGGCTTTATTCGGTTCCGGTGGCGCTGGGTTGGCGTGCGCGGCCGTGCGACGAAACGGCGCTGAATCCGGCGCTGCTGTTTCTGTGACCTGCGCGCGCAATCGTGTTGTCGGCGAACCGCGCGGGCTGCCGGAACGTCGACAGCCCGCGCCGGATCAGAACCGCGTACTGAACCCCACCCGCGCGATCGACTGCAGCGCGCCGCTCGATGCGCCGTTCGCATCCATCACGCCGTTGATCTGCGCATTGCTGCCGTGGCTCGCGCGTTGATGCACGCCGGCCACGTACACCATCGTGCGCTTCGACAGCCAGTACTGGACGGCGGCGAGCAACTGGTGCGCGTGCGCGTTGTCGAGCGTGTCGTTGCCTTTCATGTACGTGTAGCTCGCGCCGATCACCCATACCGGCGACGGCCGCCACGCGGCGCCGGCTTCCGCCGACCACGCCCCCGCGCCGTTCCGCGCGTTGTGCACGGTCGTGACGAGCGCCTTGCCCGTGACCGTGCCGAACGTGTAGTGCACGCCCGCGCCCCAGTTGCGCACGCTGGTGGGCGGCAGCCCGCCGGCCGCGCCGTATTTCTGGTTCGTATAGGCGGCGCCCGCGCCGAACGGGCCGCGATCGTAGCTCGCGCCGATGCTGACCGTGTTGTTCGCACCGATCGATCCCGCGACGTTGCCGAAGCCGTACAGCGCGCCGACAGTCAGGCCCGACAGCGACGGGCTCGTGTACTTGACCGAATTCGCGACGCGATTGCTGCCCGCGACGCGGTCCCAGTCGAATGCGCCGGTCGGGTTGTTCGGCAGCGCGAGCCGGTCGAACGGCCCGTTGCGAAAGCCGTACAGGCCGACGAGATCCTGCGCGATCTCGTTGCCGCTGGCGGCCAGCGCATCGACCATGAATTCGTACTGGTTGCCGAGCGTCAGCGTGCCGTACCGGTCGTTCTGCAACCCGACATAGGCCGTGCGCGCGAACAGCCCGCCGCCGATGATCGAGCCGTTGCCGAGCGAATACTGGTTGACGAGCCGGAAGATCGCGCGCGTGCCCGCGCCGAGATCCTCCTTGCCTTCGAAGCCGAGCAGGTTCGGAAAGAAGATGTTGTCGTCGAATTTCGCGGCGCCGTGGCCGCCCTGATTGCTGACGTAGCTGATGCCGGCATCCATCAGCCCGAACATCGTCACGCTGCTCTGGGCGAATGCCGCGGCCGGAAGCGTGCAGGCCGCGAGGGCCAGAAAGGTCTTTTTCGTCATCTCCAAAGTGCTCCTCACATGATCCGGTCGAGCCGGATATTTTTTAATGGGACTACTGATTGATATGAAGAAACGGGAACCGGGCGAACCCGGTTCGGCGACGGTCACGGGAAGCCGTGACGTGCAACGCGCCTCGGCAGATCCGCGTCGATCCGTCGATGCGCGGCGTGTCGAGCGCTAGACCGTCGAATACCCGCCGTCCACCGGCACGACCGCGCCGGTGACGAACGACGCGCCGGGCGAGCACAGGAACAGGATCACTTCCGCGACTTCGTCGGTCGTGCCCCAGCGCCCGAGCGGCGTGCGCTCGACGATGCGGCGCGACGCCTGCGTGTCGGCCATCAGCGCGCTGCTGAGCGGCGTGTCGATCCAGCCCGGCGCGACCGCGTTCACACGGATGCCGTGATCGGCCCACGCCTGCGCGAGCGAACGCGTGAGCTGCGCGATGCCGCCCTTGCTCGCGCTGTACGCGGGCCGGTCCTTGCTGCCGAAGTACGTGTACATCGACGCGATATTGACGATGCTGCCGCCGGTGGCCGCCAGCGCGGGCAGCGCGGCGTCGGAGGCCCGCATCACCGACGTCAGGTTCACGTTCAGCACGTGCTCGAACTGGTCCATCCGGTATTCGTCCGCGTGGCGGCTGATGCCGACGCCGTTGACGAGCGCGCCGAGCCGCGGCAGCCCGGCGATCGTGCGCGTCAGTGCCGCGCCGTCGGCCACGTCGAGTTCCACGCACCGGATGCGGTCATGCACCGGCGCGTGCGGACCGGCGGCGTCGAGCCCGAGCGCGACGACCGACGCGCCGGCCTGCGCGAACCGCAGCGCGGTGCGCGCGCCGATGCCCGACGTGCCGCCTGTCACCACGACGGACTGCCCGTCAAACGCCCACTGACGATTCATGTTCGGCACTCCCGATGGTGGTGGCGCGACGGGCTGGCCGCTGCGCGGGTGAAACGAGGATCTTGATCTGCGTGCGATCGGCGAGCAGCGCGTCGAAGCCGTCGGCGACGGCGTCTTCGAGCGACACGGTGCGCGTGACGATCGACGTGAGGTCGAGCGCGCCCGACGCGACGATGCGCAGCAGGTCTTCGTACGCATGCCGATAGCCGACGCTCGCGGTGAAGGTGAGTTCGTCGTTGACCGCGCGGAACGCGTCGAAACCCGCGTGCGGCATCAGGCCCACCATCACGACGCGGCCGCCCTTGCGCAGTGCCCGCATCGCTGATTCGAACGTGGCCTGCAATCCGGCCGCCTCGAAGCTCGCATCGACGCCGAGCCCGCCCGTGGCCGCGCGAATCGCGTCCTGCAGCGCGGACGCATCGAGCCCGCGCGCATCGAACGCGTGCGTCGCGCCGAAGCGCGTGGCGGCCGCGAGCCGTTCGGGCGACACGTCGACGGCGACGATCGTCGTCGCGCCCTGCCGCTTCGCGAGCATGATCAGCAGCAGGCCGATCGGGCCGAGCCCGAACACCGCGCAGGTCTCGCCGAGTCGCAGCTCGCCGCGTCGCAGCGCGTGCAGCGCAACGGCGGCCGGCTCCATCACCGCGGCCTGTTCGAGGCTCACGCCGTCGGGCAGGCGATGCAGCATGTAGGCGGGCACGACCGCGAAGTCGGCCATCCCGCCGTCGCCCATCAGCCCGGCGAAGCCCATCGACACGCACAGGTTGTACGACCCCGCGCGGCAGTACGCGCACTGGCTGCAGCGATACTCGGGCTCGACCGCGACGCGGTCGCCCGCGCGCAGCGTCGTCACGCCTGCGCCGACTTCGACGACGGTGCCGCAGAACTCGTGGCCGAGCGTCAGCGGCGCGGTGCGGCGCGACAGCGGATGCGGCGCGTCGACCGGAATCGCGTGCGGGCCGTCCGCATATTCGTGCAGGTCGCTGCCGCAGATGCCGCAATACGCGACCGCGATGCGCACGTCGCCGGGGCCGACGTGCGGCGTGTCGATTTCCACGAGACGGACGTCGCGCGGGCCATGCCATTGAAGTGCGCGCATGTCAGCGTCCTCCGAGGTTTTGCGTATCGAGGCGGCCGGCCGCGGCGCCGGCGAGCGCGCGCTTGCGCAGCACGGCCGGCGCGGTTTCGACGAGGCCGAACGACAGCACGCACGCGAGGATCGCGCCGGTGGTCGACGTCCACATCGCGAACTGCAGGCCGTACTTGTCCGCGGCGAAGCCGGCGACGGTCGGTGCGACGAAGCCGCCGATCAGCTCGCCGGCGCCCATGATCAGCCCGAGCGCGCTCGCGATCGCGCGCGGCGGCACCGTCTCGGCCGGGATCGTCGCCATGAACAGCGTGAAGCAGCCGAGGCCCGTGTACGTGACGAACACCAGCGCGCCGAGCGCCCAGACGGAACCGACGTGGATCAGCACGACCGGGCACACGGCCGCGATCAGCGCGAACGCGATCATCGTCGGCTTGCGGCCGATCCGGTCGGAGATCGCCGGCACCGCGAAGCCCCAGAACACCCACGCGGCGCCGAGGCAGGTCATCACGACGCCCATGTCGGCCGGCGACAGGTGGCGGCTTTCCACGAGGAATACCGGCGCGAACGAGATGATCACGACGAACCACGTGAGGAAGCAGCAGCTGATCAGCACGCAGAGCAGGATGTTGCGCTCCTTCAGCAGCGCCCAGCGGCTGACCGTCGCACCGCCGGCGGCCGGTGCCGCGGTGGTGTCGGCCTGCGCGTGGCGCACGCCGCCGGGCGGCGCTTCGCGCACCCAGCGCCAGATGCAGAACGCGATCAGGAAGCCCGGAATGCACGACACGTAGAACGCCTCGCGCCAGCCGTACGCGGTGGCGATGCCGATCACGACCGGCGGGCCGATCATCGCGCCGAGCAGGCCGGCGGCCGAGCCCTGCAGCAGGCCCATGTTCAGCCCGCGGCGGCTCGGCGTCGAACTTTCGACCATCAGCGATTGCGACAGCGGCAGCACCGGCCCTTCGGCGATGCCCATCAGCGCGCGAAACGCGATCAGGCTCGCGAAGCCGCCGACGAGGCCCGACAGCGCCGAGCACACGGAAAAGCCGAGCACGGCCGCGATCAGCAGCGGCTTGCGGGTGCCGCGCGCGTCGGACCATGCACCCGTGGCGGCGCCCGACAGCGCCCATGTGAGTGCGAGCGCGGACGACACCATGCCGAGCTGCGTGTTCGTCAGGTGCAGCTCGGCCGACATGAACGGAAACAGGAACGACAGCGCGAGGCGGTCGAAGAACACGAAGCCGAACGTCATGAACAGGATCAGCAGCAGCCTGTTCTCGTACGTCCAGGCGGGCCGGGAGGAGGACGGGGAAGTCATCGTGAGCCTCGCCGCGCGTCAGCGGAACAGCTTCTCGATCGCTTGCGCGCCGAGGCCGACCTTCTCGTAATGCGCCTTGCACATCGCGATGTACGAGTGCACGTCGAAGTAGCCGTCGGGATTGCCTTCGTCGTCGAGCCAGATCAGCGGGCCCTTGACGATGAAGAACGCGCGCATCGGCTCGGGGTGATCGAACGCGACGAGCGTGTGGCCTTCGCCCGGCGTCTCGTACACGAAATCGCCGCGCGTCGCGGTCCATTCGTGTTCCAGGTAGCCCCATTTCCCGGACAGCGTGTACGCGAACACCTCGTGCGGGTGATAGTGCCGGTTCACGAGCCCGGCTTCCTTCGCCATCAGGATGTCGCACCATTTGTTCTGCGACGGCGAGATCCACAGCGGCCGCGATGAAACCGTTTCGGTGAACGGAACGTAATAGCGCTCGTCGTCGGTGGCCGCGTTCGGGATGTAGGCTTCGGGCAGCGCATCGGGCTTGAACGGATTGGCAATCGCCGGGATGTTTTGCCAGAATTCGGATACGGCTTTGTCGACCACGGTGTGTCTCCTTGTATGTAGGGGTGTCGTGGGCTCGACTTTAGCCAGCCGGTGCGCGCCGCTCTTGACTGGGCTGGACGAATTGCTTGACCGCGCCGGACATTGCATCGCACCAGGATCCAGACGAACCATCCCCCAATCCGTGCCGCTCCGCACGACAGGCGCCAGCAGGAGGCGACGTGACGAATTCGACCGTTTTTTCACGCACGCGAGGTTCGACGGCCGACGTGCCGGCGCGCGACAGGATGGCGTACTGGGATGCGTTCAACGCGGCGACGCTGGTCGGCCTGCGCTGCTCGTCGCTGTCGCCGGCCGGGCTCGAAGTGGAGAAGACCGACATCGCGCTGCCGGGCCTCGGCATCGCCGACATCAGCGGGCAGGATCACGTGATCGAGCGCAGCCCAGCGCTGGTGCGCCAGTTGCCGAAGGAATCGCTGTTCGCGTGCCAGATCCTGAGCGGGCGCGCGTATTTCATCCAGCGCGACCGGTGCCTGCTCGCGGAAGCCGGCGATGTCGTCGTCTACGACACGCGCGTGCCGTATCTGTTCGGATTCCTGACGCCGATGCGGCAGTTGCTGATCGATATCCCGATCACGACGCTCGACGACCGCCTCGATGCGGAGCTGGCCGCGCTGCCGCTGCGGATCGCGCCGAAGCCGGGTGCGGGCGCGATGCTCGGCGCGACCTTGCGCGCGAGCGTCGAGCGGTTCATGAAGGCGCCGGTCGAGCGCGACGCCGCGCGGTTCGCCGAGCACACGCGCACGCTGATCGCGGCGCTCGTCGATGCGGAGGTGAACGGCGCGGGCGCATCGCGCGCGTCGCTGTCGTACCTGCTGACCGCGAAGCAATACATCGCGACGCATCTCGGCGAACCGGAACTCGGGCCGCAGGCCGTCGCCGATGCGGTCGGGCTGTCGCTGCGGCATCTGGGGCGCCTCTTCGCGGCCGAAGGCGAGTCGATCACGCAGCACATCTGGTCGGAGCGGTTGTCGCACGCGCATCGCGAACTGACCGACGCGCGGCTGCGCAAGACGAGCATCGGCGAGATCGCGTTTCGCTGGGGGTTTTCGAGCCAGGCGCACTTCAGCCGCGCGATCCGCGAGCGCTACGGCGCGTCGCCGATGGCGCTGCGCGACGCGGCGCGTGACGCCGCGGGCTGACGCCGGTTTTCCGACAGGTCGACGGCGGCGCGTGCATCACGCGCCGTCTGCGTTTTCGGCACGGCGTGCTGCGGCGCACACGCACGTGCATTGCGTCACGCCGTCAACATGAACGCCGCGCAGCGCTCCGCGATCATGATCGTCGGCGCGTTCGTGTTGCCGGACACGATGCGCGGCATCACCGATGCATCGCAGATCCGCAACCCGTCGACGCCTTGCACGGCGAGACGCGGTGTGACGACCGCGTGCGCGTCGCTGCCCATGCGGCACGTACCGGCCGGGTGATAGACGGTTTTCGCGCGACGCCGCACGTAGTCGGCGAGCGCGGCGTCGGTCAGCGTCTCGGCTTCGCGAACGAGGCGGGCGAGCGATGGCGCGCGGAGAATCTGCCGCGCGAGCCTGACGCCGCGCACGAGGCCCTCGACGTCGGCCGGGTCCGACAGCGCGCCGCTGTCGAACAGGATCGGCGCGGCCGGATCGTTGCCGCGCAGTTGCACGGTGCCGCGCGAGCGCGGCCGGAGCAGGCACGGGTTGATCGACAGGCCGTGGCCGGGCAGCGGGGCGCGGTCGACGTCGCCGACGAGCGTCGGCAGCACGTGGAACTGGATGTCCGGGCGGCCGCCACCGGTCGTATCGACGAACGCGCCCGATTCGACGACGTTCGACGTCAGCAGGCCGGAGCGGCACAGCATCCATTGCAGCCCGTGCCGCAACGCCCGCCACCCGCGATCCTCGCCGAGCAGGCTGACCGGTGCCTGGGTGCGGCCGTAGATCGATACCTCGAGGTGATCCTGGTAGTGCGCGCCGACGTCGCGGCTGTCGTGCAGCACGTCGATGCCGTGCGCGTGCAGGTGCGCGCCGGGGCCGATGCCCGACAGCATCAGCAGCTTCGGCGTGCTCAGCGCGCCGGCCGCGAGCACGACGTCGGCGCGCGCGGCGGCCGCTCCCGTCGCGCCGCTCGCGGTGCGCCATTCGACGCCGCTCGCGCGGCGCCCGTCGAACCGGATGCGCGTCACGCGGCAGCCGGTCAGCACGCGCAGGTTCGGATCGGCGATCGCGTCGGCCAGATAGGTGGCCGCGGTGCTGCCGCGCTGGCCGTCGAAGATCGTCGTGTGATAGAAGCCGACGCCATGCTGCGCGGCGCCGTTGAAGTCGTCGTTGTACGCGATGCCGGCTTCCTGCGCGGCCTTCACGAACGCGAGGCTCAGCGGATGCCGGAAGCGCGTGTCGCCGACCTTCAACGGCCCGTCGGTGCCGTGGAACGGCTCGGACAGCCGCAGATGCGATTCGGCGCGCTTGAACACCGGCAGCACGTCGTCCCAGCCCCAGCCGGTGCAGCCGAGCGCGGCCCAGTCGTCGTAGTCGTCGCGCGTGCCGCGCACGTACAGCATCGCGTTGACCGAGCTGCCGCCGCCGAGCGTGCGGCCCTGCGGCACGTAGGTCTTGCGTCCCGCGGCGCCCGGCTGCGGCTCGCTCTCGAACGTCACCGTCCGTTGCGTGCCGAGCACGCGGATGAACGTCGCCGGAATCCGGATGAACAGGCTGTCGTCCTTCGGGCCGTCCTCGAGCAGCAACACGCGCCGGCCGGCCTTCACCAGCCGGTGCGCAACCGTGCAGCCGGCCGAACCGCCGCCGACGACGATGTGGTCGTACGTCTCCATCCCGCTTCTTCTCCTTGCTGTCGGGCGGCGGAACGAATGCCGCCGCGCAGGAAGCCAGCTTAGCGAGCGGGTTGCGGCCCGATTTGACCGACGCGGACGCCGTGCTTGCCTCGGCGGGACATGCGGCGAGCGGCGGTGCGAGGAGCGGGTGGCAGCGGTTAGCGCGTGTCGGCCGGCGCGCGCGTGTCGCTTGGCGTTTCGCCGAACCGCGCGCGATAGCTGCGGCTGAAGTGCGCGCTGTTGTTGAAGCCCCAGCGGAACGCAATTTCGCTGACCGTCAGGTGCTTCAGCGACCGGTCGCGCAGGTCGGCGCGGCAGCGTTCGAGCCGCCGCGCGAGGATGTAGCGCGTGAGCGGCGTGCCTTCGATCTCGAACACGCGGGCGAGCTGGCGCGGCGACAGGTTGATCGCGCGGCTGACCGACCGGCTGTCGAGATCGTCGTCGGCGAGATGGCTGTCGATGAACGCCTTCGCGCGCGACAGCGTGTGGACCGTCGATTTCGTCGGCGACGCGTCGCCGTCGCGCAGCCGCAGCATCGACTGCACGAGCTCGAGGATCGCGGCGGCGCGCCGTTCGCGCGCGTCGGGCGTCGGCTCCTGCGGCGCGGCGAGCAGCGCAACCACCTGCCGCACGGCCCACGACGAGACCCCGTCGTCGCGATCGATCTTGACGAGGCTGCGGTAGCGCCACGGGGCGACGCGGGCTTCGAACACGTCGCGCGGCACGTCGAGCACGGTCATCGCCATGTCGGCGGGAAAGCCGTGACCGTACGGCATCGACGTGTCGTACAGCACGAGGTCGCCGGGCCCGTGCTGCATGCAGTCGACGTCCTGGAACGTATAGCCGTGCCCTTCGTGCATCAGGCAGATGAACACGGCGTCGCGCTGGTCGGCGTGGATGTTGTGCGACGTGCGCACGACCGCGTGCCGGTTCGCGACGATGTCGCACGCGCGGAACAGCCCGAGATCGCGTTTGCGCAGCGACGCATCGATCCCTTCGGACGACTTTCCGCTGCATTCGATCCGCACGAGCGTGCGTGCGACGTGGTCGACCCAGAAGTCGACGCGCTCGGCGCCGCGTACGGCGCGCGTCGAGATCGTGGCGATCTCCGTGCTGGTGTCCGGCATGACGTTCTCCCGATGACGGCCCGAGCGGCGCAGTCTCGGGCACGCCGAACGTCGCGGTCAATCCGTGAAAGACCCGGGACATGCGCGTGACGCGCTTGCAGCGGGGCGCGGCGCGCGATTGCGCGATCGATGGCCGTCCGGGTCAACGAAAGCGGCCGTGCGAGTCAAGACACGTATGCGGCTTTGTGGGGTAGGCGTGGCCGGCTTACTTCGGCTTCGACGAGGACGATGGCAGCCCGAGCGACACGTCCTCCGCGTAGCCCATCTTGCCGTCGCGGAATTCGACGCTCACGTGGTCCGCCCGGTGCGCGCCGGTGACGTTCGCGTAGATCGACGTCATCACCATCCCCGCGTCGCAGTCGAGCGCGATGGTGCGATCGACGCGCCCCGTCGCGATGTTCACGGCCCGCAGCGACTGCATCGCCACGCCGCACTTGTCGGACAGCGCGTAGACGCCGACCAGCATGTGCGTCTTGGTGCGATACCACATCGGGATATCGACGCTGCCGTCGAGTTGCGGATGCGGGTCGTCGGTGTCGTTCAGCCGCCCGACTTCGTTCAGCGTGATCGGCAGCGTCTTGCGGCCGTCGTCCCACGTGCCGGTCGCCGCTTTGCCGCTGACGGTCAGCGCGATCGGGCAAGGCTTCGGTCGTGACGGCGAGGCGGCCGGCACGACCGGCGCGTCGGCGTTCGATGCGGGCGACGACGCTTCGCACAGCGTCAGGCGGCCGTCGGGCTCGCGCTGGCCGCGCAACGGGATCGGCTTGCGATGCGCGTCGTAATAGTAGCTGCCGTCGACGCGCCAGCGGCCCGCGTCGTTGTGGTTGATCGCGTCGTAGGTCTGCAGCGACACGTGCACCGGCGCGTTGCCGATCGTGCCGGTGTAGTTCGCGATTTCGTACCAGCCCGCGAACGATA
Source organism: Burkholderia sp. 9779_493 (assembly GCF_015712215.1). Lineage (NCBI taxonomy): Bacteria > Pseudomonadati > Pseudomonadota > Betaproteobacteria > Burkholderiales > Burkholderiaceae > Burkholderia > Burkholderia sp. 9779_493. The sequence continues at coordinate 186,398 of NZ_JACCQA010000006.1, read as the reverse complement.
CGGCCGGTGCGCAGGCGAGCAGCGCGGCGATCGTCGTGGCGAGCGGACGGACATGACGGGCAGCACGGGAGCGGCGGGCAAGGTGGATCATCGGCGGTTTCTTATGCGTGGTTTTGATTCGGCGCGAAGAAGCCCGGTCGAGCCCCGCGGCCATCGGATGCTCGCCATTGTATCCATCCGCCCTGGGCGAATCGCGGGCAGGCCGTGGAGCCGCCTGCCCGTGCGATTCCATCGGCTTGCCGCCGCGGCGGACTTCAGGGGGCGCTGGCTTCGTCGATCCGGCGGATGTCGTCCTGATCGAGCGTGACGCGGATCGCCTCGCCGAGCAGCGCGAGCTGCGCGAGCGACGTCGCGCTCGCGATCGGCGCGGTGATCGTCGGCCGCGCGATCTGCCACGCGAGCGCGATCGCGGCCGGCTGCGTATTGTGCTTCGCCGACACCGCGTCGAGCGCGGCGAGGATGCGCAGGCCGCGCGCGTTCAGATAGCCGGCGACGCGATCGCCGCGCACGCTCTTCTTCAGGTCGGCTTCGCTGCGGTACTTGCCCGACAGGAACCCGCTCGCGAGCGCGTAGTAGTTGACGACGCCGAGCTTCAGGTCGCGCACGACCGGCTCGAGATCGCGTTCGTAGTCGGCGCGGTCGAGCAGGTTGTATTCGGGCTGGATGACCTGGTAGGCGGGCAGCCCGTCGCGCGCGCTGATCGCGGCGGCCTCGCGCAGGCGTGCGCCGCTGTAGTTCGACGCGCCGATGATGCGCACCTTGCCCGCGTCGATCAGCGTCTGATACGCGCCGAGCGTTTCTTCGAGCGGGGCCGTGTCGGCGAGATCGCGGTGCGAGAAATACAGGTCGATGTAGTCGGTCTGCAGGCGGCGCAGCGAATCGTCGACGGCCTTCAGGATGTTGTCTTTCGACAGCCCCGCGCGCGCGTCGAGCAGGCCGACCTTGGTCGCGATCACGACCTGCTCGCGCTTGCCGGAGCGCTTCAGCCACTTGCCGATGATCGTTTCCGATTCGCCGCCGTGATTGCCGGGAACCCAGGCCGAATAGACGTCGGCCGTGTCGATGAAGTTGATGCCGGTGTCGGCGAGCGCGTCGAGCAACGCGAACGATGCGTTTTCGTCGACGGTCCAGCCGAAGACGTTGCCGCCGAACGCGAGCGGCGAAACCTGGATGCCGGATGTACCGAGGGTGCGATGTGCCATGTTCTGCTCCGTAAGCTGCGGGTGACGGGAGGGACTGCGGGACGTGAAGCCGGTCGCGTTGAGACGGCGAAGCGCGTGGCGAGGTTCCGCCGCCGGCGCAGCAACCGGCGGGTTTCGCGCGCGTGCGTCGGGATGCCGGACGAGGCGACGTCATCATGGCGGCGACGTCCGTTCGAGCACCGGCTCCCACGCGCGCAACGTGCTGTATTTATTACCGATTTTCCGTGCCGGCACAGGGAAATGACGTAGGGCGTCAACGTTGTCGCGCTGCGTTGTCTACGATATCCTTTCATCCCAAAATTAGGGATGGCAGCGGGCCGTTTCCATACGAACGAAAAATCATTCTGAGGCGGTCATGGCTGACCTGGCGGCATTCATTCGAACCCCGTTTTTCCTGCAAGACAAACGCCTGCTCGCGCTGTCTTTTCCGCACGACGACGCACCGTCGGTGACCGACGCGTACGGGCGGCAACGTCCGGCGCGGCTGGTTGCCGAGCGTCTCGTCGCGCACGAAGGGCTGGGGATCGATTTCACGTTCGACGTGACGCTGCTGTCCAGCGAGGCGGGCATCACGCTGGCCGACATGCTGGGCAAGCTGCTCGCGGTGTCGATGGTGCGCCCCGACGGCGGCCTGCGTTATTTCACCGGCTATTGCACCGCGTTTTCGCTGGTCCGCAACGACGATTCGATTGCGGAATACCGCGCGGTGCTGCGCCCGTGGAGCCATTTCCTGCGGACTCGCGTGAACAACCGCCTGTTCCTCGGCCAATCGCTTCAGCAGCAGATCGGCACGCTGCTCGCCGATTACCAGGGGCTCGCGCCGTCGTGGGAGTGGCGCGTGCGCGGCGACGATCCGGCGCGCACGATGAACGTCCAGGGCGGCGGGCTCGGCGAAAGCGACTGGAACTACATCGTCCGCCATCTGGAAGCCGTCGGGTTCCTGTACTGGTGGGAGCACGACGAGAAAGGCCTGAAGCTGATCGTCGGCGACGACAGCACGGTGCAGTGCCCGGCCGTCGACGGCCGCTCGCCGGTGATCCGTTTCCAGACCCACGACGGCCCGATGGCCGCCGACGCCATTTCCCAATGGTCCGCGGTGCGGTCGTTGTCCGCCGGCAGCTACAGCGCGACCGCGTTCGATTTCAAGGCGCCGCATGCGGCCCATGCGCAGATTCCGACGCTGCATCCGCCGGGCGTCGCGCCGCAGGTCGAGCATCACGAGTACGTGGGGCACTACGGGTTCGCGAAGCAGACGCGCGCCGGCGATGCGCTCGCGCGCGTGCGGATGGAAGAGATCGAGGCGGCCGCGACGCGTTTCGACGCGGCCGGCAACCATCACGGCATCCTGCCCGGCCGCTGGTTCCAGCTGTCCGATCACTTCAGCGCGGCGTCGGGTAGCCCGCAGGATCACGAGTACCTGATTCTCGAAGCCCGTCACGAAGCGGCGAACAATTACCTGCAGGCCGACGGCAAACCCGAGTATCGCAACCGCTTCGTCGCGGGCCATCGACGTACGCCGTGGCGCCCGGGCCGCGGGTTCAACAGCGAACCGGTGCGCGTGCTGGCGCCGCAAACCGCGACCGTCGCCGGCGCGAAAGGGGCCGGCAGCGTCGACGTCGACGAATATGGCCGCGTCTGCATCGTCTATCACTGGGATCGTGCGGCGCAGATCAGCGCGCGGATCCGCGTGGCCGCCGGCTGGGCGGGCGGCGAGAAGGGCATGATCGCGCATCCGCGCGTGGGCAGCGAGGTGCTCGTGATGTGCCTCGACGGCAATCCCGATCGCCCCGTCGTGTCGGGCACCACGTACAACGCGGAACGGATGCCGCCGTGGGCGCTGCCCGACCAGCACGTGCTGACCGGCCTGCGCAGCCGCGAGCTGTCGGGCGACAGCGGCAACGCGGCGGGCGGGCGTTCGAACCACGTGCTGCTCGACGACACGCCGCAGCAGCTCCAGCTGAAGCTGCGCAGCGATACCGACGCGAGCGAGCTGACGCTCGGGCACAACGTCCGCATCGATGCAACCCAGGGGCGCACCGATCAGCGCGCCCGCGGCTTCGAGTTGCGGACCGACGCGCATGGCGCGGTGCGGGCGGCCAAGGGCCTGCTCGTCACCAGCGAGGCGCGCTACGACGCGCGTGCCCACGCGACCGACATCGGCGAGACCGTCGCCCGTCTCGACAAGGCGCACGACCTGCACGAGTCGCTGTCGGGTTCCGCGCACGACGTGAAGGCGCAGGAGTCCGGCGACCAGGATGCCGTCCACCAGGCGCTTCGCACGCAGAACGACGGCCTGAGAGGCAGCGGCGGCAATCCGCAGCAAGGCGAGTTTCCGGAGTTCGCGCAGCCGTTTCTCGCGCTCGCCAGCCCGGCCGGGATCCTGGCCACGACGACGGGGTCGACTCATGTCGCGAGCGATCAGCACGTCGCGTTGACGAGCGGCGCCCACACGAGCATCGGTGCGGGCAAGAGCATGCTGGTCAGCGCGCAGGAGGCGGTGCGCGTCGCCGCGTTCGAGAAGGGCATCCGGCTCGTGGCCGCCGCCGCCGACATCGACATCCAGGCGCTGAAGGACAGCATCAACGTGCTGGCCAAGCTGGACGTGAAGGTCGATGCGAACCGCATCACCATCACCGCGAAGGAAGAAGTCCTGATCAACGGCGGCACCAGCTATACGCGCTGGAACGGCAGCGGCATCGTGCACGGGACCAAGGGCGAATTCACCGCGCATGCCGCGTCGCATACGTTCATCGGGCCGGACAGCCTGCCGGTGCCCGCGCGCGCGTTCCCGGGCACGGCGTGCGCGCCGTGCATGGTCAACGCGGCGTCGATGGCGTCACCGTTCGCGGCCAAGGCGTGAGGCAGGGCAGCGCATGACGAATGACCCGACAGCCGCGCAGGCGGCCGACGCGCTGCAGGCGGCGCTGTCGTCGCAGGACGGGCTGCGCGCTTACGTCCTGATCGACGGTGCCTTGCTCGATACCTTGCCGGACGATGAGAAGGCGTCGTGGCCCGCGTTCGTCGCGGCTTCGCTGCTCGACGACGCCGACGACGAGGCGAGAATCGTCGGGCCGCTGCTGTTCGAATGGCAGCCGGGCGCCGACGGCGCCGATGCCGCGGACGCGATCGAGGTGCGCAGCATTCCATGGCCGGCGGCGAGCGTGCTCGTGTCGCCGCTGTCGCTCGCGCGACTGGCCGCGCATCTGGCGCCGATGGTGGACGTCCAGCTCGAGCAGATGGAGAGCGTGATGCTGATGCGCTTCTTCGATCCGCGCGTGCTGCCGTTCTGGCTCGACATGCTGCCCGCCGCGCATCGCGCGTATCTGGCGCAGGGTGTGCGGCACTGGATTCACCGCGATACCGCGCTGCAGCTTCGCACGGCGGACATCGCCGCGCCCGCCGACGTCAGGCAGGCCGCCGAATTTCCGCTGCAGTTGACCCAGGCGCAGGAGGACGAACTGCTCGCCGCGTGCTATCCGTACACGCTGCTCGAGCGGCTGCGGGTCGAAAAGCCCGCGCTGCTGGCGTCGTTGCCGGCCGCGCAGCACTACGACTTCGTGCGAGACCAACTGGCGCGCTGCCGTGCGCACGGCGCCGACAGCGCGGCGTCGCTGCTGATCTATTGCGAACTGGCGTTGCGGTACGGCGCGCGCTTCGACGAGGATCCGGCGATGGCCGCCGTGTTCGACGCGGTAGCGCAGGGGCAGGCGTTTCCGGAGGCGCTGGCGCGGGTGTCGGCGGAAGACTGGCGGCGGATGCAGGAAGCGGCCGCGTGATGGCGCGTGCGCGACGCGACGCGAATGAAATCGACTGAAAGAGAAGGAAGTTCAATATGAACCGCTGCTGGATCACCTTGCTGTCCGTGATGGTTTTCTCCACGGCTGCCTGCAGCAAGAGCGTGAACGATGCCGAAAAGGACAGCTTGGCGCCGGGCGAAGTGAATAAATGGAACGACCCGAACTACGACGTCATCACCGCCGGGTCCTTCAACTATACGGACTACGACATCTACGGCGTCTATCTGCTGCCGCCCGACAAGAACAGCCTCGACGACGCGGCGAGCGCCGACGGCGCGCACGCCACGCCCCGGAATGCGAAGTACTGGTCCGGCGGGGGCGGCTCGCGCCCGAGTCTCGCGTGGGATTTCCGCTGGAAGACCCCGAAGACGTTCAAGGTGTGGTGGGAGCGCGTGGTCGACAAGCGCGCGATGGAAGCGTCGTCCGCGAACTACGACCCGTACACGCACCGGGAAACCCAGCCGGGGATGGCGTGGTGCGAAGGCGAGATCACGGTCACGCGGCCGCCCGTCAAGGACAAGAGCGGCGGCATCGTGCTGCACTTCTTCCCCGATGGCCGGGTGGAAGGCGACATGGATTTCGAAGTCGACGGCCCGGACCCGAAGGTGGCCCTGTCCAAGCGTGACGCGCAGCCCAAGCTGGCCGACCGCGCGTGCCTGAAGGAAATTCCCAATCCGTTCTATGGGCGCAAGAAGCCGGCCCAGTGGAATTGACGCCGGACACCTGATCGGAACAGGAGCGTAACCGCCATGAGCAATCCTCCCCTCATTCGACGCATCACCGATATCACGCCGGTCGAGGATTCGATCCGCCACGCGCACCGCGAGGCGCTCGATCCGCTGCGGGTCGAGCAATGCAAGGAGTGTCCGAAGCCCGTGTGGTTCACGGCCTTCTTCGATGGCACGGGCAACAACTACGGCGAGGACGGCAACGGCTCGACGGACGTCGCGAGGACCAAGTACAGCAACATCGCCAAGCTCGCGATGTTCGCCCATGTCCCGTTCAACAAGGCCAATCCGCGCACGATGGGCCGGTACGTCGAGGGCGTCGGCACCCCCTGCAGCAAGGTCGGCGATTCGGGCAAGGGTCTCGACGGCGTGTTGGGCATGGCGGCCGCGAGCAAGGGCGAGGCGCGCATCCGCTGGATGCTCCGCGAGCTCGAAAAACACGTGACGAACCACATGCCGGCCGTGAGCCAGATCAACGTGGCCGCGTTCGGTTTCTCGCGCGGCGCCACCGAGGCACGCGCGTTCGTCCGCATGCTGACCGAGCAACTGGCCGAGAACATCGGCGGCCGGCTCTGGTGGAACAAGAAGAACATGAAGGGGATGCGTCCCGAAGTGGTCGTCTACTTCATGGGCATCCTCGATACGGTGGCGTCGACGGGCTTCGGCGGCAGCCGCCTGGAGAAGGCGGCGCCCTACATCGTGGGCGCGATCCTCGGGCCGGTCTATGGCGGCGTGCTGCACGGCATCGACAAGGGCGGCCATGCGGAATGGGCGAACGACATCCGCATTCCGGACTACGTCCGGCAATGCGTGCACTATGTCGCGTCGCATGAGGTCCGGGAGAAATTCCCCGGCGACTCGGTGCGCGAGGATCAGAAGCTTCCCGCGAACTGCCGCGAGGTGTATTACCCCGGCATGCACTCGGACGTGGGCGGCGGCTACGAGCGCAATTACCAGGAAGGGCGAACCAACGAACTGGCCAACGTCGCGCTGAACAATCTCTTCATCGAGGCCTGGAAGGCCGGCGTGCCGTTCCGCGAGCCGAAGGACGTCATGGAAACGGCCGGCGGGCTGTTCGCGATTTCCCGCGAGCTGGAGGCGGCCTGGAACGTGTACATGGGGCAGGGCAACGAGCGTCGCGCGGGCGTGGCGTCGAACAGCGACCGGCTCGAGTCGCAGATCATCTGGCACATGAACCGCTACTACCAGTGGCGCGCCAGCCGCAGCCGGCGCCTGCACGACGGCCGGCTGAAGCCGCCGGGCGGCGTGGACCCCCACATGGCCATCACCGACGGCGAATGGAACGAAGATGCGGATGCCGTGCGTCGGGCCAACGGGGGCATCCTGACGCGGACCATCTCGGAGCAGTACAAGGCGATCGACGCGGCGACGCGGGTCACCGGCAACTGGCTCGGCGGCATCGATCCGGCGGCGCGCGCGACGTTCGACCGGTTCTTCGATCACTACGTGCACGACTCGATTGCGGGCTTCAAGAAGCAGATGGAAGACGGTTACGCCGGCTTCGCCGAAGCGAGCCGCTGGTCGGTCAACCGCCAGTACTTCATGGGCAAGCGCGGCAAGAAGTTCCTGTACTGGCGTTACGAGGGCGACAAGGCCGAGCAGGCCGCCACGCAACTCGCCAAGGCCGATCCGGCGAAGCAGCAGGACCCGATGGCAGCCAACGAGCCGCAGCTCGCCAGCAACCAGCCCGCGGCGGTTGGCGGCACGCTGCCCGACGCGACTTCGACGGCCTGACGCCGAACGCGATACCGGTCGCGACCGCGACCGGCTGACCTCACGTCGCGGCAGACCGCGTCTGCCGCGACGCTCCCGCCCTACCGCAACTGCACGGCCGCGAGAAACAGCACCATGCTGCCGATCGCGCCATCCAGCACGCGCCACGCGACCGCCTTGCGGAACCACGGCGCCAGCAAGCGCGCGCCATAGCCGAGCCCGAGGAACCACACGACGCTGGCCGTCATCGCGCCGATCGCGAACGCGAGCCGCCCGCCTTCCGGCTCGCGCGCGCCGGCCGTGCCGATCAGCAGGAACGTATCGAGATACACGTGCGGGTTGAGCCACGTGAACGCGAGCGTCATCAGCACGATCGCGAGCGCGCTCTGCGGCGGCGGCGCGACCGCGTCGCCGCGCACGTCGAGCGTGTCGTGGCCGGGCTTGAACGCACGGCGCAGCGCATTGATGCCGAACCACGCGAGATATGCGAGGCCGACGTACAGCACCGCGTGGACGAAGGTCGGATAGCGCTCGACGAGCACCGACGCGCCGCCGACGCCCGCGCCGATCAGGATCATGTCGGACACCGCGCACAGCAGCACGATCTTGCCGACATGCGAGCGCATGATGCCCTGGCGCAGGACGAATGCGTTCTGCGCGCCGATGGTGACGATGAGCGACGCGCACAGGGCGGCGCCGTGAGAAAAAGCGAGCCAGTTCATGATGGGGGACAGCCGTGGAAGCAGTAGACGAACGAATCGGGTAGCGCTAGTCTGCGAGCAGCGCGAGAATAAGAGAAGCTAAATCACCTAATGCAGATTAAGGAAATCTAATGCTCGACTACGCGTTGCTCGATGCCCTCGCCGCCGTGATCCGGCACGGTTCGTTCGAGCGGGCGGCCAAGGAGCTGAATGTCACGCCGTCGGCGGTGTCGCAGCGCGTGAAGCTGCTGGAGGAGCGGGTCGGCAGCGTGCTCGTCAAGCGCGGGCAGCCGTGCGTCGCGACCACGTCGGGCGCGCTGCTGTGCCGGCATACCGAACGCGTGCAGTTGCTGGAAGCCGAACTGGGCGGCCGGATGCCCGCGTTGCCGGGCCAGATCGCGAGCGCGTGGCCGACGCTGCGCGTGGCCGTCAACGACGACAGCGTCGCGACGTGGTTCATCGACGCGGTCGGGCCGTTCTGCACCGAGCGCGAGACGCTGCTCGACCTCGTGATCGACGATCAGGATTACACGGCCTCGCGCATCCGCGACGGCAGCGTGCAGGGCGCCGTGACCGCGCAGGCCGAGCCCATCCAGGGATGCCGGTCGGAGCGGCTCGGGCGGATCCGCTATCGCGCGGTGTGTTCGCCGGCGTTTTACGCACGTTATTTCGACGCGGGGATCACGCGCGATGCGCTGCGCCGCGCGCCGTGCGTGATGTTCAATCCGAAGGACGGCTTGCAGGCGCGCTTCATCCGGCGCGTGACGCGCGCGGATCTCGATCCGCCGCAGCACTGGATACCGCACGTCGCGGGCTACCTGCGCGCGTGCGAAACGGGATTGGGATGGGGGATGTGCCCGGACCGGATGGTCGACCGCCAACTGGCGGCGGGCGAGTTGATCGACATGTCGCGCGGGCGAACCATCGACATCGATCTGTACTGGCAGAGCTGGCGTCTGTCGATCGGCTGGCTCGACGATTTCAGCGCGGCGCTGAAAGCGCGTGCCGCGCTGTTTCTCGATTGACCGGCGACGTTGGGCAGGCGGCGCGCGACGGGCGCGCGCCGTGCGGTATCAGAGGTGTTGCAGGCCGTCGAAGTCGATGATCTGCACGTGGCGGCCCTGCATTTCGATCAGGCCGCGCTTCTGGAATTTCGACAGCGTGCGGCTGACCGTTTCGAGCGTCATGCCGAGATAGCTGCCGATGTCCTCGCGTGTCATCCGCAGGTTGAATTCCGACGGCGAGTAGCCGCGCTTCAGGTAGCGCGACGACACGTCGAGCAGGAACGCGGCGACGCGCTCTTCGGCATTCAGCGAACCGAGCAGCATCGTTTGCGACGTTTCGCGCACGATCTGTTCGCTCATCAGCTTGTGCATGCGCAACTGCATCGAGCCGGCTTCCGAGCACAGCGTCTTGAGCGCGCTGTACGGAATCACGCAGACCGAGCTGTCTTCCAGCGCGACCGCGGTGCGCGGGTGCGTATCGTCGCAGATGCCGTCGAGGCCGAGCGCTTCGCCGGCAAGGTGCAGGCCCGTGACCTGTTCGCGGCCGTCGTGACGCGTCGCGACGGTTTTCAGCGAACCCGAGCGCACCGCGTACAGGTTGTCGAATGCGTCGCCTTCGCGGAACAGCGCTTCGCCGCGCTTGACCGGGCGTGCCGCGCAGATGACCGACTCGAGGCGACTGAGCGCTTCGGGCGCCAGGCCCTGCGGCATGCACAGGTGCCGCATCGCGCACGACGAGCAGTGCGCGGCCTGGCGAGGAGCCCAGCTACCGGCATGGGGCGTGGCGGCGGGGCGGGTGGCGACGGGCGTCAGCATGATCGTTTACTCCGGCGTTGAATCGACGAAATCATTGTCCCACCGCAAGTTGCCGCTGTCGGGTGACAAAACGTCGCGACCGGCCGCGCCTGCCGAGCGCCGCTCAGGCGGCCGGCTCGTCCGCGTTGGCGGCCGCCGGGATCAGCAGCACGGGCAGCGTCGCGTGGCGCACGCACTGTTCGGCGATGCTGCCGAGCACGAGGCGGCGGAAGCCGCGACGGCCGTGCGTGCCGAGCACGAGCAGATCGGCGCCGAACGCTTTCGCGCCGTCGAGGATCAGCGACGATACGTCGTTGAGCGACGTCGCTTCGTTCAGCCGCGTTTCGCCTTTCACGCCGGCGGCCTGCATCCGCTTCGCGAAATCCTGCGCGAGCGTGTTGCCCTGCGCGACGAGCTGATCGCGCAGCACGGACGGATCGTAGCCGGGCACGTTGTAGTAGATCGCCGCGTTTTCGACGACGTAGAACGGCTGCAGCTCGGCGCCGTGCGCTTTCGCGAGCGCCAGCGCGGCGTCGAACGCATGGCGGGACGTGTCGCTGCCGTCGACGGCAACCAGAATACGCTTGTACATAGTGTCTCCGAGTGGCGGGTTGAAACGAAGTCGGCCGGATGGCCGAGCGGGCTGGGCAATGCGCGATGCTGCGAGGCAGAGTAAACCAACGGGCAGGATCGTGCAGCGAGATGCCCGCGCTGCCGCACGGTCGCGCGGTTCCGGTCGCGGCCGGGCAGGGCCATGCATGCGACGCATGCTGCACCGCGCGATGCGTGTCGCGTGGTGTGGCCGGATCGTCGGCGAAACCGCATGCGCGCGCATCGACCCGACACGGCAGTCACGCCGATGCGCGGCACGCATCGCCATTCAATCGCAATCGCGCCGCGCCGCCATGACTTCGGTCAATGCATGTGCGTCGATGCGATGCGCGGCAGGCATGACCGTGAACGCCGAGGCCCGTGCGCGGAACCGTTCGCTTCGGCATCGCGCGAACGAGTATCGGCGCGTAGCGCGAATCGTACGCGCCGATCCACCGCCATCGTTCGACGGCGATTCCGAATCGAACGATCGATTCAAACGCCGCGGGCTATCCCGGCACGGCGGTCAACTCGATGACGCGCTCGGGGCGGCGGCCGTGGCCGGGCCAGTACGCGCTGCCGTACATCCGGTGAACGGGACCGAACGGCGCGTCGCCCGCGGGCGGCGTGTCGAAGCCTTTCTCGATCACCCGGTAGCCGGCACGCAGCGCGAACGCCGGATGATTGCCGTCGGGGCGGCTGTCGAAACCGGCGAAGCCGTCGCCGGCTTCCGGCATCGCATTGACGAGCGACGCGTTGCTGCGCGTGATCTGGTCGGGCGAGATCGGCCCGACCCCGGCGAGGCGCGACGCTTCGCGGTGCTTGCCGTCGGTATCGACCGTGCTGTCGTGCGTGTCGTCGTTGTCGAGTTCGACGCTGCGCGGATGCGCACGACCTGTTTGAGCGGATGATTCCATCACGGCTCTCCTGGCGGCGACACGCTCCGGATCGAAGCAAATCCCGTTCCGGGCACGACGGGAAAAGGCGCGCGGGCGATCGCCGCGGTCGCGCGACGCGCACTGATTTGTCATGATTTATTTCAGCTAGAAGACGCGTTTTCTACAGAGTATGATTCTTTTCCTGCGAAGCGGCGACAGGGGATGAAGTCTCGCCGCCTCTGCCCGCGCCGGGGCGCCGCAGCACCCTTAAAGACGGGTAGTGAACAACAAAGCAAGGGACTAGAGGTGGCGGATTCATGCAAGCGACTACTGCCTTCACGCACCGCGGTTATCTGTTGAATTGCGCGCCCGCACGCGCCAGTGACGGTTCATTCAAGCCCTACGTCGTGATCTCCCGATCGAGCGACGGGGAGCTGGTTGCGAACCGTTTTTTTCCGATCGAGCTCCAGTTCAACGACGAAGGCGACGCGATCGCGCACGCGCGCGACTGGGCCGTGCGCTGGATCGACGCGAGCAGCATCTCGATGTGACGCCGTCGCGGTCGAGCAGCGCCGGCCGTCCGGCCGATCCCCGGGGCGCCGCTCCCGGACAAAAAACGCGGTAATCTTGCGGAACCCGTCACTTTATTAGCAGCCGCGCATCCGCGCGCGGCTGCCCGCATTGGCATATGTCGACATCACCCGCCCGTCAGTGGGGCCTCGAAGAAATCGTCGCCGGCTTGCGCGAGTCGCGCGAGGAACTCCATCGCACGCGCCATCCGCGCGGCATCCGCGAACTGCCGTCGCGCGATGCAATCTGCAAGATTGTGACCGGCCTGCGCGCGTCGATGTTTCCGACGCACTACGGCGCGCCCGACCTGACCGACGAAAGCGTCGACTACTACGTCGGCCACACGCTCGAAAGCACGCTGCGCATCCTGTCCGAACAGATCCGCCGCGCGTTGCCGTTCCTGCCCGAGCACGTCGATACGCCGTTCGCCGAGCTTGACGAACGTGCGTTCGAGATCGCACGCGAATTCGGCCGGCAGTTGCCGGCGATCCGCGCGCTGCTCGTCAGCGACATCCAGGCCGCGTACGCGGGCGACCCGGCCGCGCAGCACATCACCGAGATCCTGCTGTGCTATCCCGGCGTGCTGGCGATGATGCACCATCGGCTCGCCCACGCGCTGCACCAGCTCGGCGTGCCGCTGCTCGCGCGGTTCATCAATGAAATCGCCCACTCGGCCACCGGCATCGACATCCACCCCGGCGCGCAGATCGGCCCGAGCTTCTTCATCGACCACGGCACTGGTGTCGTGATCGGCGAGACCGCGATCATCGGCGAGCGCGTGCGCGTGTACCAGGCCGTCACGCTCGGCGCGAAGAGTTTCCCGGCCGATGGCGACGGCGCGCTGGTGAAGGGCAATGCACGGCACCCGATCGTCGAGGACGACGTGGTGATCTACGCGGGCGCGACGATTCTCGGCCGCGTGACGATCGGGCGCGGCTCGGTGATCGGCGGCAACGTGTGGCTCACGCACAGCGTGCCGCCCGGCACGAGCGTCGCGCAGGGCAAGGTCCGCGAAGGCGGGAGCGCCGAGAAGCCGTAACGCGGCAGCGAATGCGCGGGCGCCGTTCCGCGCAACGCGGCGGATGACGCGGAATGGATCGGCGGCCGGACCGCCGTCCGGCGTTCGCGGGCGTGAGCGGTGCGAAGCCCGCTCGGCCCGGCGCACGAGGGCGGCGTGCAGCAGCCTTCGTTCATCGAAGCGTCAGTGCTTGCCGTCCGGCGAGCGGTGCTTGTACAGCACGTCCTGGTCCACGCGGATCAGGTTCTGGCCCGCATCGACGACGAAATCCACGCCGTTGTACGCATTGCCCGTCAGCAGCAGGATCGCGCTGGCGACGTCGTCGGGGCCGGCGATGCGCGCGAGCGGCGTCGAGGCGCGGCTCGCGTGTTCGAAGTCGGCCTGCGTCTGGTCGTCGCTCGGCAGCATCAGCCCCGGGAACACCGCATTCACGCGCAGCACCGGCGCGGATGACAGCGCGAGCATCTGCGTCAGGTTGCCGAGCGCGGCCTTCGCGACCGTGTAGCTGAAATGGTCGCGGTGGAAGTTTTCCTTGATCTTCTGGTCGACCACGTTCACGACCACGCCCTGCGTGCCGGCCGCGCGAGCCCGTTCGTAGAACGCGCGCGTGAGCAGGATCGGCGCGCGGCAGTTGACGGCCCACGCCTGGTCGAACGCCGCGAGATCGAAGCTCGGGAAATGGTCCTGCCAGAACACCGACGCGTTGTTGACCAGCACGTCGAGGCGCCCGAAGCGCGCGTACACCTGGTCGATCAGCGTGGTGATCTGCGCGGCATCGGACAGGTCGGCCTGCAGCGCCACCGAATCGTGCCCGCGTTCGGCGATCGCGCGGGCGGCGGCCTGCGCGGCATCGGCCGAACGGTCGTAGTGCACCGCGGTGCGATAGCCGTGCGCCGCGAAATACTCGGCGAACGCGCGCCCGGCCCGGCGCGCGGCGCCGGTCACGAGCACGACGGGCGCGTGCGCCGTTTGCTTCGTCTGCTCCATCAGGTATTCGTCAGGTTGACCGAGGAAGGATTCGCGACGATCGACAGGAATTCGCGACGCGTCGACGGATCGGTGCGGAACGTGCCGAGCATGCGCGACGTGACCATCTCGACGCCCGGCTTGTGCACGCCGCGCGTGGAGATGCACTGGTGCGCGGCTTCGAGGATCACGCCGACGCCCTTCGGCTGCAGCACGTCGAACAGCGTGTCGGCGATCTGCACGGTCATCTTTTCCTGGATCTGCAGGCGCTTCGCGAACGCATCGACGAGGCGCGCGAGCTTCGAGATGCCGACGACACGATGGTTCGGCAGATACGCGACGTGCGCGCGGCCGATGATCGGCACCATGTGGTGCTCGCAGTAGCTCTCGAAGCGGATGTCCTTCAGCACGATCATCTCGTCGTAGCCGTCGACTTCGCTGAACGTGCGCGCGAGGATGTCGCGCGGGTCGAGCGCATAGCCGGCGAAGAACTGCTCGTACGCGCGCACGACGCGTGCGGGTGTGTCCAGCAGGCCTTCGCGCGCGGGATCGTCGCCGGCCCAGCGCAACAGCACGCGGACGGCGTCTTCGGCTTCTTCACGGCTCGGCCGGGAGGCGACCGCCTCGGGCCGCGCGGATTTCTTTCCCTTACCCATGTAGTGGCTCCATCGAAGGCCGCCTGCGGCGGCCGATATCCGGCCATTGTTTCATGCTTTCGCCGGTCGTGCGTGCGGGCCGCCGCGCCCCTTCGTCACTTCGGCCATTCGTCCTGCTCGTCGTTGAACAGCGACGCGACGACGCCGCGCAGCCACGCGGTGCGCGGGTCGTTGTGGTACTTGCGATGCCAGTGCTGCTTCAGGTCGAAGCGCGGCAACGCGAGCGGCGGCTCGACGGGCACGATGAACGCGTGCTCGGCCGCATAGGCGTAGCCGATCGCGTGCGGCACCGTCGCGATCAGGTCGGTGCGGCTCAGGATGAACGGGAGGCTCATGAAGTGCGGCGTTTCGAGCACCGCGCGGCGCTGCATGCGCTGCTTCGCCAGATATTTCTCGAGCACCTCCTGGCTGCGGCCTTCGGCGCGCACCACCGCGTGCCCGCACGCGAGGAACTGCTCGACCGTGAACGGCGGCGTCTGCTCGAACGGATGACCGCGCCGCATCAGGCAGACGAACCGGTGCGTGAACAGCCGTTGCTGGAAGAAGTTGTTGCCGTCGAGGTCGGGGAAGTAGCCGACCGCGAGATCGATCGACCCGGCTTCGAGGCCGCGTCCGACTTCGTCGTGCGCGAGCGAGACCGAACGCAGGTTCGCGTGCGGCGCATGTGTCGCGAACGCCTGCAGCAGCTTCGGCAGGAACACGATCTCGCCGACGTCCGACAGCGCGATCGAGAACGTATGCGTGCTCGCGGCCGGGTCGAAGTCGTGCGGCGCGACGAGGCCGCGCTCGATCTGCGCGAGCGCGTCGCGGGCGGCCGGCAGCAGCGCGAGCGCGCGCGGCGTCGGCTCCATCCCGCGCGACGTGCGCACGAACAGCGGATCGCCGAAATACTCGCGCAGCCGGCCGAGGGCGGTGCTCACGCGCGGCTGACTCACGCCGAGCAGGTCGCCCGCGCGGCTCACGTTGCGCGCGTCGTCGAGCGCGACGAGGTAGGGAATCAGGTTCAGATCGAGCGCATCCATGGCCGGGCCGGTATCTTCGAAACGTATACAACATATCTCCTGAATCGCGTTGCCGCATAGTCGGGAAAGCGCTCAAATGTGTTCCACGATTCGAATTAATGTTCTGGAGACGAACAATGCGCACCCAAGTCGCGATCATCGGCGCCGGTCCGTCCGGCCTTCTGCTTTCCCACCTGCTGCGCCTGCAAGGCGTCGATTCCATCCTCGTCGAAGCGCGTTCGCGCGAATACTGCGAGAACCGCATCCGCGCCGGCGTGCTCGAGCAGGGCACGGTCGACACGCTGAACGAAGCCGGCCTCGGCGACCGGATGCGTCGCGAAGGGCTCGAACATCACGGCATCGAGCTGCTGTTCGACGGCCAGCGTCACCGCATCGACCTGTCCGAGCTGACCGGCGGGCGCGCGATCACCGTCTACAGCCAGCACGAAGTCGTACGCGACCTGATCGCGGCCGGCGTCGAGCACGGTCATCAGATGCACTTCGAAGTCAGCGACGTCGCGCTGCACGATGTCGAAAGCGAGCGGCCGTTCGTCACGTTCAAGCATGCGGACGGCCGCGCCGACCGCATCGACTGCGACTACATCGCCGGCTGCGACGGCTTCCACGGCATCGCGCGGCAGACGATTCCGGCCGACCGGCTGAACACGTTCGAGCGCGTCTACCCGTTCGCGTGGCTCGGCATCCTCGCCGACGCGGCGCCGTCGCTCGACGAGCTCGTGTACGCACACCACGACAACGGCTTCGCGCTGTTCTCGATGCGCTCGCCGACGGTCACGCGGCTGTACCTGCAATGCAAGCCGGATGAAGACCTCGCCGCATGGTCCGACGCGCGGATCTGGGACGAACTGCACACGCGCTTCTCGAACGACACCGGCTGGACGCCGACCGAGGGCCGGATCACGCAGAAGAGCGTGACGCCGATGCGCAGCTTCGTGTCGGAGACGATGCAGCACGGCCGCCTGTTCCTCGCCGGCGACGCCGCGCACATCGTGCCGCCGACCGGCGCGAAGGGCATGAACCTCGCGGTGGCCGACGTCCGCGCGCTGTCCCGCGCGCTCGGCGCACGCTACCGGACGGGCGACGCGACGCCGCTCGAGCGCTATTCGGCGACTTGCCTCGAACGCGTGTGGCGCGCCGAGCACTTCTCGTACTTCATGACGAACATGCTGCATGCGTCGCCGGACGATTCGCCGTTCGTCAATCGCCTGAAGTTTGCCGAGTTGAAGTACGTGACGCGCTCGCGGGCCGCCGCGCAGTCGCTCGCTGAAAACTACGTCGGCTTGCCGTTCGACGATGCGACGGCCTCCGAGGCAACCCGCCTTGACAACGCGCTGTGCGCGACTCTATGATCGGCCCATCGTTCGCTAATCGAATCTGAGTTCGAATAGCGAACAAAAGCCGAGGGTCGACGAAGGCCTCCGGCGCGGCACGCGGCACGCGCGTGTCCCCTCGACAGGCCGCGCACGAGCCGCGGGTTCGCATCAGGAAGAGACATGGTCAACAAGATTTTCGAATCGCTTCAGTCGGCGGTTGCCGACGTCCACGATGGCGCGACAATCATGATCGGCGGCTTCGGCACGGCCGGCATGCCGTCCGAGCTGATCGACGCGCTGATCGAACAGGGCGCGCGCGACCTGACGATCGTCAACAACAACGCGGGCAACGGCGAGACGGGCCTCGCGGCGCTGCTGAAGGCGAAGAAGGTGCGCAAGATCATCTGTTCGTTCCCGCGCCAGAGCGACTCGCAGGTGTTCGACGCGCTGTACCGCGCGGGCGAGATCGAACTGGAGCTCGTGCCGCAGGGCAACCTCGCGGAGCGCATCCGCGCGGCGGGCGCCGGCATCGGCGGGTTCTTCACGCCGACGGGCTACGGCACCAAGCTCGCGGAAGGCAAGGAAACGCGCGTGATCGACGGCAAGCCGTACGTGTTCGAGACGCCGATCCACGCCGATTTCGCGCTGGTGAAGGCATACAAGGGCGACCGCTGGGGCAACCTCGTGTACCGCAAGACCGCGCGCAATTTCGGGCCGATCATGGCCAGCGCCGCGAAGGTCGCGATCGTCCAGGTGTCGGAAGTCGTGCCGCTCGGCGCGCTGAACCCGGAACACATCGTGACGCCGGGCATTTTCGTCCAGCGGATCGTCGAGGTGCCGCAGGCCGCGCACGCGGCCGAGCTGGCCGCCGAACACGCTGCATCGCAAGCCGCCTGACCCGCCTGGAGAAACCGACATGAAACGACTGACCCGCGATGAAATGGCCAAGCGCGTCGCCCAGGACATCCCCGAAGGCGCGTACGTGAACCTCGGCATCGGCGTGCCGACGCTGGTGGCGAACCACCTTGACCCGAGCAAGGAGATCTTCCTGCACAGCGAGAACGGCCTGCTCGGCATGGGCCCGGCGCCCGCGCCCGGCGAGGAAGACGACGAGCTGATCAACGCCGGCAAGCAGCACGTGACGCTGCTCACCGGCGGCGCGTATTTCCACCACTCGGATTCGTTCGCGATGATGCGCGGCGGCCACCTCGACTACTGCGTGCTCGGCGCGTTCCAGGTGTCGGCGAACGGCGATCTCGCGAACTGGCATACCGGCGCGCCCGATGCAATTCCGGCCGTCGGCGGCGCGATGGACCTCGCGATCGGCGCGAAGCAGGTGTTCGTGATGATGGAGCACCTGACGAAGCAGGGCGAGAGCAAGATCGTCGCGCAGTGCTCGTATCCGGTCACCGGCGTGCAATGCGTGAGCCGCATCTATACGGATCTCGCCGTGCTCGACGTGACGGCCGACGGCCTCGCGGTGAGCGAGATCTTCACCGACCTGTCGTTCGACGAGCTGCAGAAGCTGACCGGCGTGCCGCTGATCGACGCGACGCAAAAGGCCGCCGCCTGAACGGCAAGCGTGCCGGGGCGCGCATTCGAGCGCACGCCGGCACGCTTGGGTAGACAATAGGCGCACGCCGTTTCCCCATTCTGATGCCATGCTCGAAGACAGCGCCCGCCTGACCTCCCTGATCTGCGGCACCGAGCCGCTCAACCGGATCTGGTCGCCCCGCGCGACGATCCAGCGCATGCTCGACGTCGAGGCCGCGCTCTCGCGCGCGCTGGCCGCGCAGCAGGTGATTCCCGCCGCCGCGGTCGCGCCGATCGAACGTGCGTGCGACGCCGGCCGACTCGACGCCGACGCGCTCGCGCACGGTGCGGCGCTCGGCGGCAATCTTGCGATTCCGCTCGTCAAGCAGCTCACCGCGCAAGTGAAGGCCGACGACCCCGAGGCCGCGAAGTTCGTGCACTGGGGCGCGACGAGCCAGGACATCATCGATACCGCGACCGTGCTGCAGTTGCGCGACACGCTCGACGTGCTCGATCCGCTGCTCGACGAAGCCTGCGCGTCGCTCGCGGCGCTCGCGCGCACCCATCGCGCGACGCCGATGATCGGCCGTACGTGGCTGCAGCAGGCGCTGCCGATCACGCTCGGCCTCAAATTCGCCCAATGGCTCGATGCGCTGCTGCGCCATCGCGCGCGTTTCGCCGAGTTGCGCGAACGTGCGCTCGTGCTGCAGTTCGGCGGGGCGGCCGGCACACTCGCGAGCCTGCGCGAACACGCAGCCGGCGTGAGCGCCGCGCTCGCGGCCGATCTCAAGCTCGCGGTGCCGGCCGTGCCGTGGCATACGCAGCGCGATCGCATCGCGGAAGCCGCGTCGTGCTTCGGGATGCTGATCGGCACGCTCGGCAAGATCGCGCGCGACGTGTCGCTGCAGATGCAGACCGAAGTCGGCGAGCTCGGCGAACCGGCGGCTGCCGGCAAGGGCGGCTCGTCGACGATGCCGCACAAGCGCAACCCGGTCGGCTGCGCAGCCGTGCTGACGGCTGCCGTGCGCGCGCCGAACCTCGTCGCGACCGTGTTCGCGGGGATGGTGCAGGAGCACGAGCGCGCCCTCGGCGGCTGGCAGGCCGAATGGGATGCGCTGCCCGACCTCGCCCGCCTGACGGGCGGCGCGCTCGCACAGATCGCGCAGATCGTCGCGGGCCTCGACGTCAACACCGAGCGCCTCGCCGCGAACCTCGACCTCACGCACGGGCTGATCCTCGGCGAAGCCGTGATGCTCGCGCTCGGCGACCGCATCGGCCGGCTCGATGCGCATCACGTCGTCGAGCACGCGTCGAAGGAAGCCGTGCGCACGGGCGCGACGCTGTTCGACGTGCTCGCCGCCGATGCGACCGTGTCGGCCCACCTGTCGCGCGACGCGCTCGCGCGGCTGCTCGATCCCGCACATTACGTCGGCGAGGCGCATGCCTATGTCGACGCCGTGCTCGCGCTGCATGCGGGCGCGCACTAACCAGGAGAACCTTGAGATGCCTTTCGCCACTGTCAACGGCGTGAAACTGCATTACCGGATCGACCGTGCCGCGCGCGACGACGCGCCGTGGCTCGTCTTCTCGAATTCGCTCGGCGCCGACCTGCAGATGTGGGCCCCCCAGATCCGCCCGCTCACGCAGCACTTCAACATCCTGCGCTACGACACGCGCGGCCACGGCCATTCCGACGCGCCGTCCGGTTCGTACACGATCGAGCAACTGGCGGGCGACGTGATCGGCCTGCTCGACCACGTCGGCATCGACTGCGCGCATTTCTGCGGCATCTCGATGGGCGGGCTGACGGGCGCCGCGCTCGCCGCGCGCTACCCGTCGCGCATCGTGCGCGCGGTGCTGTCGAATACCGCCGCGAAGATCGGCTCGCCGGAAGTGTGGGCGCCGCGTGCGCAGAAGGCGCGCGCCGAAGGCATGGCCGCGCTCGCTGACGCCGTGCTGCCGCGCTGGTTCACCGACGCATTCGTCGAACGCGAGCCGCGTCTGTTCGATGCGATCCGCGACACCTTCGTGCATACCGACAAGGACGGCTATGCGGCGAACTGCGACGCGCTGAACGCGGCCGACCTGCGCGAGGAAGTGAAGGGCATCGCGTTGCCGGTGCTCGTCGTGACCGGCGCGAAGGACATGTCGACGCCGCCCGACCAGGGCCGCGCGCTGGCCGCCGCGATTCCCGGTGCGCTGCACGTCGAATTCGACGCCGCGCACATTTCGAACATCGAGTGCACCGGCGGGTTCAACCGCGCGCTGCTCGATTTCCTGACTGCGTGAGGCACCGGCGATGGATGACCAGGAACGTTATGAAGCAGGGATGAAGGTGCGTCGCGCGGTGCTCGGCGACGCGCACGTCGACCGTTCGATCGAGAACCGCACCGAGGTGACCGACGAATTCCAGAACCTGATCACGCGCTATGCATGGGGCGAGATCTGGACCCGCGACGGGCTGCCGCGCCATACGCGCAGCCTGCTGACCATCGCGATGATGGTCGCGCTGAACCGCGGCGAGGAACTGGCGCTGCACCTGCGCGCCGCGCGCAACAACGGCGTGACGCGCGACGAGATCAAGGAAGTGCTGCTGCAGACCGCGATCTATTGCGGCGTGCCGGCCGCGAATTCCGCGTTCCATCTCGCGGACAAGATCTTCAAGGAACAGGATGCGGCCGGTTAAGCGCCGGCGATGATCCGATCGGGCGGCCCGCCGAGGTTGGCGGGCAGTCGTCGATGAAGAGCGCACCGGCAGCGAATCGGTGCGTGAACGAAGGAAAGGCGCGGCCACGAGGCCGCGCTTCTTGCATATATCAATGTTGCATGGGACCGGCGCAAGCGCAGACGCGCCCACGCCGGCCGACAAGGAGACTAGCGATGAATCGCGCACCCGTGGTCGATGTCCAGACCTTCATCAACGAGCAGCCGTTCGGCGGCTTTCAATGGCTCGTGTTCCTCATGTGTTTCGTGATCGTGCTGCTCGACGGCTTCGATACGGCCGCGATCGGCTTCATCGCGCCGTCGCTGCTCGGCGAATGGAACCTCACCAAGCCCGATCTCGCGCCCGTGTTGAGCGCCGCGCTGTTCGGCCTCGCGTGCGGCGCGCTCGTGTCGGGCCCGCTGTCCGACCGGCTCGGCCGCCGCTCGCTGCTGCTCGGCTCGGTGTTCCTGTTCGGCGTCGCGTGCCTGATGTCCGCGTTCTCGAACACGATCGGACACCTGACCATCCTGCGCTTCATCACCGGCGTCGGGCTCGGCGCCGCGATGCCGAACGCGGTCACGATGATGGGCGAATTCTGCCCGGACAAGCGCCGCGCGACCGTGATCAACCTGATGTTCTGCGGCTTTCCGCTCGGCGCCGCGTTCGGCGGCTTCCTGGCCGCGTGGATGATTCCACATTTCGGCTGGCGCAGCGTGCTGGTGCTCGGCGGCGTGACGCCGCTGCTGCTCGGCGTGCTGTTGCTGCTGAAGATGCCGGAATCGGTGCGTTTCATGGTCGCGACCGGTCAGTCCGTCGACAAGATCCGCGCCACGCTCGCACGCATCTCGCGCGACGCGTTGAACGCCGGCTCGTTCGCATTGACCGAAGCCGCACCGCAGACGGGCGGCAAGGGCCTCGGCGTCGTGCTGTCGCGCTCGTACATCGTCGGCTCGGTGATGCTGTGGCTCGCGTACTTCATGGGCCTCGTGATCTTCTACGCGTCGATCAACTGGATGCCGATCCTGCTGAAGGATGCGGGCCTGACGCCGAAGAGCGCGACGCTGATCTCGGCGCTGTTCCCGCTCGGCGGCGTGGGCGCCGTGCTGTGCGGCGTGCTGATGGACCGCTTCAACGCGAACCGCGTGATCGCCGTGTGCTACGCGCTGACGGCGGTGAGCGTGTATGCGATCGGGCAGGCGGCCGGCAACGTCGGGCTGCTGGTGCTGGTCGTGTTCGTGGCCGGCGTGCTGATGAACACTGCGCAGTCGTCGATGCCGGCGCTGGCCGCCGCGTTCTATCCGACCGAAGGGCGCGGCACGGGTGTCGCGTGGATGCTCGGCGTCGGCCGTTTCGGCGGGATCGCGGGGTCGTTCCTCGTCGCCGAGCTGACGCGCCGGCACTTCTCGTTCGCGGGGGTGTTCGCGACGATCGCCGTCGCGGGCGTGCTCGCGTGTGTCGCGCTGCTGATCAAGCAGATGGCGCGCCCGCATGGCGTGGCGCAGCCGGCGGGCAAGATCGAGTCGCTCGGACATTGAGCGGCGCGCGGGCCGGTGCGTTGCATCGGCCCGGCGCGTGATGGATTCGGGCCGGTCGAGAGCAGATCGACCGGCGCACGACGACAGACCGGGCCGCCTTCGCGGCCCGTCGACATTGCGGCCGTCGCACCGTTACTCCTCCGCGTCGTGCTCCTTGACGAAGTTGCGCAGATACGCGCGCAGCGCGGCTTCCCGGCCGCGATGATCGTCATGGTTCGCGGCGCCCATTCCCGCCTCGTCGCCGAACAGCGTCGGCGGCGCGCAGTAGGTGCCGACTTCGATGTTCTCGCGCAGCACGCGGATATCGTGCGTGAGCGGGTGATACTCGGCGATCCAGTGCATACCCTCGATGTGCTCGCCCGCTCTGAGCATTGGCTTCATCGGCAATCTCCATGCAGAGCAGCGGTGCAACCGCCGAAGCGGTTGCACGCGCCCGTACCGAAAGGGTACGCCTGCATCACCTGAAGCTCAACGGGCGCTCGTGAGCGCTTACTGCGGCAGCAGATGGGCGACGAGCGGGTACAGCGACAGGATCAGCAGCACGGCCATCGTCACGTTGAAGATGCGCAGCGCGCGGGGATTCGACAGGAAGCGGCGCAGGCCGAGGCCGAACGCGGCCCACAGGCTGATGCACGGGAAGCCGATCAGGATGAACAGGATGGCCATCCATGCGGCATTCATTCCATAGTCGGCGGACAGGCGGATCGTCGTCGCGGCGGTCAGCACCATCATCCACGCCTTCGGGTTGACCCACTGGAACGCGGCGGCTTCGATGAACGTCATCGGCCGCGATTTGGCGCCGTGCGCCTTCACTTCGCCCGACGTGCCGATGCGCCACGCGAGGTACAGCAGATAGGCGACGCTCGCCACTTCGAGGAGCGTGTACAGCAGCGGCAGGCGCTTGAACGCTTCGCCGAGGCCGAAGCCGACGCAGAGCATCAGGATCGCGACGCCGATGCTGATGCCGAACAGGTGCGGCATCGTGCGGCGAAAACCGAAGTTGACGCCGGACGCGAGCAGCATCGTGTTGTTCGGGCCGGGCGTGATCGTCGTGACGAGCGCGAACAGCATGCCGGCGGGCAGCGCGCTGAGGGTGAGGAATTCCATCGCGGATTCTCCATTCGGTTCGAGGCTGGGATGGAGTCAGTGTAGCGACGGTTTTCTGTACAGTACCGGTACAGTTAAATTGACGATTGCCGGTACGGGGCGTGGGAGTGCGTGACCGCGGTCGTCAGCGCTACGCGAGTACCCGCCAAGGTTCTGCCCATCACAGCCGAACGATGGACCGCTAACGTTCTTGCGATTCGTTGGGCGCAGACGTCACAGCCGGCGGCAACGGGCGATTCGCAATCTCTATCGCTTCAGTTCGCGGCACACCCAAGGTCTGCAACAGGGATGAAGCTGCCCGTTCGGCAAAGCCGTTCTGACTGTACCCGATCATGTTCAACATGTCGGTAACCGGCTTCTCGTCCGCATCGAATCGGAGCTCGATCGCAATGGCGGTCAGTACCGCGCCCCCGACCGTGATCACGCTCATCAGCGGGTCGCTTGCCGAGAACCTCCCCGCGAGGATGCCTTTCTGAATATCCCTCAACAACCGCGGTCCGAGGCCGCGGCTGAGCGCTCGCATGGACAACCCCTCGCGCAGGAGAAATTGTCCCCAGACCGGCTCGCTTCTGGCTCGCAGCAATGTATGGCGCAGCGACACGGAAATGATCTCGGCCGGGTCGGTGAGGCCGCCTGCGATGCGGTCCAGAGTATCCGCGAACTCCTCGAACACGATTTCCAACACCGCGGCATGAATCGCCTCTTTCGATTCGAAGTGGTTGTAGAACGACCCGAAACCCACGTCCGCGGCTTCCGTAATTTCATTGATCGCGACGCCTTCCATCCCCTTTTGCGCCATGAGTACAAAGGCGGCATCCAGGAGGCGCGCGCGCGTCTCGCGCTTGCGGCGCGCGCCCCGCGGCTCGCGAACCTCGGGGCTCGACGGCGCTTGCCCGTTCGAGACGGCCGGCGACGGTGTTCTGGTGCGACGGGAAGAAGTGTTGGGCATCGGCGTGCGCATGGTTTCGGTGTTCGAGTATACGTTCGAACATCAAAATTGACAAAGTTATCAGTTATGACTTTAATGTCATCAAGGCGGCCGGCAGTGGCCAGTCCCGAGAATGGGAGACGGAACGGTGGTGGAGACAAAACTGACGTGCGAGCCGGGCGTCCATGAAGGCAACGACAACGCGAACTGTGCCGGCGGCCGCGACTTGCCGTCGGAGGTAGACGTGCTCGTGGTGGGCTGCGGTCCCGTCGGCGCGGCGATCGGTGCGCTTCTCGGCCGGGACGGCGTGCGCGTGCTCGTCGTCGACAGGGCGGCGGAGATCTTCATGGCGCCGCGTGCGATCGCGCTCGACAACGACGCGCTTCGCATCCTGCAGTACGTCGGGGTGAACGAAGCCGACCTCGATACGGTGGCGATTCCGTACGTCCGGATGCGCTCGCCCTGGTTCGGCGAGTTCGGGCGCATCAATACGCTGGGGAGCATCGACGGCCATCCGAAGCTCGTGACGTTCTATCAACCGGACCTGGAGCGATGCTTGCGTGCCCGACTGGCCGCGCACCGCACGGCCCGAATGGCGCTCGGTGTGACGCTCGTCTCGCTCGACGAGCACGCCGACCACGTCGCCGCCACGCTCGACAGCGGGCCGGGCGCACGGCACGTCGTGCGCGCCCGCTACGTCGTCGGTGCCGACGGCGCCAGCTCGATCGTGCGCCAGCTGATCGGACAGGATTTCAAAGGCAAGACGTTCGCGGAGGACTGGTTGATCGTCGATGCGCGAAACGTGCGCCGACCCATCGACCATGTCGAGTTCATCTGTGACCACCGGCGACCGACGCCTCATATGACCGCACCCGGGGGGCGCGAGCGTTGGGAGTTCATGCTCCATCCTGACGAGACGCGCGAAGAGATGGAATCCGACGAACGCATCCGCGAACTGCTCGCGCCGTGGGGTGGCATCGAGGACATGGTGATCGAACGCAAGGCCGTGTACCGTTTTCATGCCCGAACCGTCACGACGTTCAGCAAAGGGCGCGTTTTTCTCGCGGGCGATGCCGCCCATATCACGCCGCCGTTCGTCGGCCAGGGGCTCGTCGCCGGCCTGCGCGATGCCGCGAATCTCGGCTGGAAACTGGCGTGGGTCGTCAAAGGCCACGCAACCCCGCAAATTCTGGATTCCTACGATCGGGAACGCCGACCGCACGCCAAGGCGATGATCGGCGTCGCGAAATTCATGGGCAAGCTCGTGATGCCGCGAAACGCCGGGATCGCGTTGTTCACGCATGGTCTGATGCGATTGACGCGGCTCGTTCCGCCGCTACGGAATCATTTCGACGAACTCGGGATCAAGCCGAAGAATGCGTTCCGGAGCGGTCTGTTCGTCCCTGGCCATTCGTCCACGCGGCTCGTGCGCGGCGCAGCCCTGCCGCAGGGATGGCTGCGCAGGCACGATGGGACGATCCGCCTGAGCGACGACGTGTTCGGGAGTGGTCTCGCGCTGATCGGATTCGGACGGGATCCGGGCGTCGAGCTCGACGCCGGCGCGCGAGCCGCGTTTATTGCGGCGGGCGGCGTCGTGGTGCAGGTGATGCACCGCGGGCAGCGCCTTCATCGCATCGAGGATGACGGATGGGAGGACCTGGACGGTACGTTCATGCCGGGTGTCGTGCGGTTTGGCTGGGCGGCCGTGATTCGGCCGGACAAAACGGTCCTGCACGAAGGCCCGGTGGCCGACTCGACCCGTCTGGTTCTCGAATCCCTGCGATTGCTTGGTGCGCGCACCGCGTTGTCGTCGCTGTCCGATCACATTGCCCAGCCGATTTCCTGAGGCCCCCATGAAGCTCACGACTGCACAACCCGCACGGAGTCCCCAGCCGACGACGAAGGCTCGGGCGCTTTCCTATCTGATGTTCGAGCGTCCCGATCTCGAACGGGCCGAACGATTTCTCAACGATTTCGGCCTGCGGACGGTATCCCGTGACGGCGAACATTTGTTCCTTC
This sequence comes from Burkholderia sp. 9779_493, assembly GCF_015712215.1. Taxonomy (NCBI): domain Bacteria; kingdom Pseudomonadati; phylum Pseudomonadota; class Betaproteobacteria; order Burkholderiales; family Burkholderiaceae; genus Burkholderia; species Burkholderia sp. 9779_493. Next base: position 159,597 of record NZ_JACCQA010000006.1, on the reverse strand, counting down.
GAGGCACGGCCGCCACACCGTTCTGCTACGTCGTCCGGCGGGCTGAAAAAAACCGGTTCGTCGGCTTCGGGCTTGAAGTGGACGGCATCGACGCACTGCGAAAGCTTGCCGGCGTGCCGGGCGCGTCGGACGTGGCGCTGTCGCCGTGGCCCGGTGGCGGCCATCGCGTCACGCTCGTCGATCCGTCGGGTTTTCGTGTCGACGCGGTCGCGGGACAAGCGCGGGCCGGCGCCCTGCCGCACCGGTCGGCGTTACCGTTCAACTCGCCCGATTCCGTCGTTCGCGTGAACGATACCCAGCGTGCGCCGCTGGCGGCGCCGGAAGTGATTCGCCTCGGTCATGTCGTGCTCGAACTCGCCGATTTCCAGGCGACTTGTGCGTGGTACACGTCTCACTTCGGTTTCATCCCGAGCGACGTTCAGGTGTTGCCGGATGGATCGCCCGCCGTCGCGTTCTTGCGGCTCGATCGCGGGGCGACCCCCACGGATCACCATACGCTGGCATTGGCACAGGGGTTCGCAGCGCTTTACAGCCACTCGGCATTCGAGCTGGTGGACGCGGACGCCGTGGGGATCGGGCAGCGTGTGCTGAGCGAAAAAGGATGGACGCACGCATGGGGAATGGGTCGCCACATTCTCGGCAGCCAGGTCTTCGACTATTGGCAGGACCCCTGGGGCGACAAGCACGAACACTATTGCGATGGGGACATGTTCACGGCGGACGTGGCGACGGGCATCCATGAAGTCAGCCGTGAAGCGATGTCGCAGTGGGGCCCGCGGATGCCGCGCAGCTTCACCAAACCGAAGATCACCGCCGCCAGCATCGCATCGCTCATCCGAAACCTCCGGGCCAGTCCGGACGTCACGTTCGCGAAGCTGCGCACGCTCGCGAAGCTGTTTGCGTGACCTTCATCTTCACTCAGACCTGTTCGAGGCATCTTCATGGCATTGCACGTCTTGCACTACCGGCATCAGGGGCGCGCCCAATGGGGCGTGGTGAGGCATCACCGGATCACGCCGATACCGGGCGACTACCCGACGACCGGCGAATTCGTGCGCGCACATCGGATCGATGACCTCGCCGCGCTCGACGGAGAAACGATTCCCGAATCGGACGTCGAGTGGCTGTCGCCGGTCACGCGCAATCAACGGTTCGTTTGCCAGGGCGCCAACTATCGCCAGCACATGATCGAGTCCGGCATGAATCCGGATGCGAAGTCATTCAACATGATCTTCACGAAGGCGACGAGCTGCATCGTCGCCGCCGATTCCGACGTCATCCGGCCGCAACATGTGCGGTTTCTGGACTACGAGATCGAACTGGGGCTCGTGCTTCGCCGCGATATCACGTCCCGGCAAGCCATCACGGACAAGAACCTGCACGAGTACGTCGCGGGCCTCGTGATCGTCAACGACTATTCCGCACGCGATATCCAGATTCCCCAAATGCAGTTTTACAAGGGAAAAAGCTATCGGACGTTCGGGCCGGTCGGGCCGTATCTGTGCCTGCTGGAGGCCAGCGATATCGCACGGCTGCACGCGCTGACGCTGACACTGACCGTGAACGGGGACGTGCGGCAGAGCGATTCGACGGGGAACCTCGTGTACGGTCCGGCCGAAACGCTCACGGAACTTTCGGGTGTTCAGGATCTGAACGCCGGTGACTTGCTTGCAACCGGCACGCCTTCCGGGTGCGCGCTCAGCATTCCGTCGCCGGCGAAGCAACGAATTGCCGCGTTGCTGCCGGAGCACATGAAGTGGCGGATTTTCACGAAGGTTCAGGCCGCGCGCCCGCAGTACCTGAAGGCCGGGGATCTGGTCGAGTCGCGGATCCGGAGCAGGGACGGGGCGATCGACCTCGGTGTGCAACGCAACCGAATCGTGGACGAGCTCGCATGAACGCCATCGCAACCGAAGCGGACGTGCTTCGGATCGAAAACCAGGGGCCGCCCGCCGACCTCCCGGCCAGCACTTACGAGATGATCGGCCGTGGTGCGGCAATCGACCCGAGCGCGCCGGCCTTGTCGTTTTTCCTGCGCGCCGACGATCATCGCAAGCCATTGCGCTGGACCTATGCGGCGCTTCTGCGGGATATCACCCGCGCCGCGAACATGTTTTCGCGCCTCGGTATCGATCGCCACGCGGTGGTCGCCTACGTGCTGCCGAATTTGCCGGAAACGCATTTCGTCATCTGGGGAGGCGAAGCGGCCGGGATCGTGTGCGCGATCAATCCGTTGCTGGAGGGGCCGGCGATCGCATCGCTGCTCAAGGCCGCAAACGCAAAGGTGCTGGTGACGCTGGCGCCTTTTCCGGGAACGGATATCTGGTCGAAGATCCAGCCCGTCCTGAGCGAGGTGCCGTCGCTGCAAAGCCTCGTCCTGATCGATCTGGCCGAGCGCGTGCAGGGGTGGCGCCGCATTGCCGCACGCGCGATGCAGCGTCGCGAATGCAAACGGTTGCACGGGCGCGCCGGCGTGCGCGGCGCCGTTCCGCGCCACGTCGCGATCCACGATTTCGACAGTGCGATGTCGCGTGAATCCGGCGATTCGCTGCTGATCCCACGGCGTTTCGAAGCCGACGACATATCGTCCTACTTCTGTACGGGCGGCACCACGGGATTGCCGAAAATCGCGATTCGCCGGCACGGCAACGAGGTGGCCAATGCCTGGAGCGTCGGGCAGGTCGTCGGCGCCGGGATGGGCCCGGGGAAGACCGTGTTCTGCGGACTGCCGCTGTTCCATGTCAATGCCGTGCTGGCAACCGGCCTGGTGCCGTTCTCGCGCGGCGCACATGTGGTGCTGGGTACGCCACAGGGCTATCGCGGCGACGGCGTCGTCAAACGATTCTGGGAAATCGTCGAGCACCACAGGATCAATTTCTTCAGCGCGGTGCCGACCTTGTATTCGGCGTTGCTCGACGTGCCCGTCGACGGCCGGAACATCGACTCGCTGGAATATGGACTGTGCGGTGCCGCGCCGATGCCCGTGGAAGTATTCCGCACGTTCCAGGATCGCACCGGGGTCCGGATCCTCGAAGGCTACGGGCTCACCGAGGGCGCCTGCGTCAGCAGCGTCAATCCGCCAGGCGGCGAACGGCGTCTCGGTTCGATCGGCTTGCGCATCCCCGGCCAGATGATGAAGGCGGTGATACTCGACGACGCCGGCCGCTACGTGCGCGATTGCGTCGAGAACGAAGTCGGTGTGCTGACGATTTCCGGGCCGAACGTGTTCGCGGGCTATCTTCAGGAAGATCAGAACAAGAGCCTGTGGCTCGATCTCGGTGACGGCCGGCAGTGGCTCAACACCGGGGACCTCGCGCGACGCGATGCGCAGGGCTACTTCTGGCTCACGGGCCGCCGCAAGGAGCTCATCATCCGGGGCGGGCACAACATCGATCCGGCGACGATCGAAGAACCGCTGCACCGCCACCCGGCCGTGCAGATCGCTGCGGCAATCGGACGTCCCGACGTGCATGCCGGCGAGCTGCCGGTCGCGTACGTGCAGTTGAAAGCCGGCGCAACGGCAACCGAGACGGAGCTCGACACGTTCATACGCGGCATGATCGGCGAGCGCGCCGCGATACCGAAGCGGATTCATATCGTCGATGCGATGCCGCTTACGGCGGTCGGCAAGATCTTCAAGCCCGAACTCAAACGATGGGAGACGTTCGACGCGCTGGTCTCCGCGCTGAAGGATGCCGGCGTCGAGGGTGCGCGGGTGAGCATGGTGGACGATCCGTCGCGCGGGCTCACCCTGCATGTGGCGCTGAGCGATCACGCGCAGACAGCGAAGGCCAATACGGTGGTGGGCCGCTTCCCGTTCGCCTTTTCGACTTCCGTGGAACCCGAACATCACTGATTGTCGATTCCCGGAACGTTCGGCATTGAATTGAGCAAATAGATTCGGAATCCGAATTTATGGAGCGGGAATTTCGCTTGACGAAGCAGCACCCGACGTTTTTGGCGTCGCGCGTCACACGCGCGGGAACAGCCCGCAAGTCATGCGTGGCGCACGGCGATGAAGACAGGTTTCACGATTCTTGAACACCAACACCAAAATCTGGAGACAATCATGAAACGAATCAGTGCAGGAGCCGTCGTATTGGTCGCGGCCATTTCTGGCGCGCATGCGCAATCAGCCGGTCAGTGGGTGGTCAGTGCCGGTTGGTCCCACTTTGCCCCGCAGGGATCGGCGGATCCGCTGACCCTCAATGCACTCGGCCAGTCGCAAGTGATGACCGGCAGCGGCGGGGACATCGCAAGCGGCGATACGTTCGGACTGACCGCAACGTACTTCCTGACCGACCATATCGCGGCGACGACGGTCATGGGCTTTCCGCCGACCTGGCACTTGAACGGCGCAGGTACGCTCAGCGGTTTCGGCGAGCTGGGGACCGCGCGGGCCTGGAGTCCAGCGATCATCTTCAACTACTACTTCGGCCAGCCGAATGCACGGTTGAGGCCGTATCTGGGCGCCGGCGTCACCTACACGTGGTTCAGCAACATCAAGCTCAGCAATCCCGTTTCCACCGGCCAGATCTATTTCTCGCCGACCGTCGGGACTGCGCTCGAGGGACCGACATCCGTGTCGCTCAGTCATTCCTTCGCGCCCGTCGTCAACGGCGGCCTGACCTACAACATCGATTCGCACTGGTCGATCAACGCGTCGGTCGCGTATTCGTGGGTATCGACGCGCGCCACGCTCACTACCCGGTCATCCGTCGGCACGGTCACGAGCACCAGCAAATTCCGGGTCAATCCGATCGTGACGTTCCTGTCGGTCGGATACCGCTTCTGAATCGCATTGCCCGGGACACGGCGCACGCACGTTGCAGTCGCCGCGCTGCGTGCGACGTGATGATTGCCGCCGAGATTCGGCGGCGCATGGGCCGGCCGCGGACGCTTCCTGGTCCCTTGCTCGCGACATGCTTCGAGTGCGGTCGGAGCGTGAAGGATTGCTGACCAGAACGATGAATATGGCCCACACAAGGTGCGGATGATGACAGTGACATCGAAGGAGACGGGTATTGGCTCGGCGTGGTACCGGTTCATCCGGACGAACTGCCTGGATACTTATCGGCGCCCCGCTATCCGCCCCTTCCAGCACTTGAACCACAGCCTCGCAGCCCCGACCCCGCCCGCGACCGGAATCCGCGGCAACAGAAACGGATCGTCGGCCGCGCCGGCGCATCCGCGTCGGGTCGTCGTCGCGTTGCCGTAACCGGCAGCGATGACTTGATCGCGCACGCGTGCGTCGAGATCGCCGTACGGATAGCAGAACGATTCGACACATTGCCCGCTCAGCATTTCGAGTTGCCGCTTCGATTCGGTAAGCTGAAAGTCCGAAACAGGCGCCGGCACATACGACAGCGCGACGTGATCGAGCGTATGCGAGCCGATTTCATGGCCGTGATCGCGCCACGCGAGCATGTCCTCGCAGGTCATCAGCGGCGAGCGCGTGGTCGGCGCGCCCGCGTCCCAGTCGTTCGCGCCGCCGAACCGGCCGGCGACGAAGTAGCAGGTCGCGGTGAATCCGAGCGCATCCAGCACGGGCATCGCATGCGTCAGCACGTTGAGAAAGCCGTCGTCGAACGAAATGCCGAAGACCTTGCCCTGCCGCTCCCCGCGCAGGTACGGCTGCAGTTCGCGCACGCTCAGGCCGCGGTAGCCGAGCCGCCGGAACAGCGTCATCTGGCGGCGGAACGCGTCGGGCGCGACGCTCAGGCTGCGCAGCCGGTCGGTCGGCGGCGGCAGCGGGCGGATCTGGTGATACATCAGGATCGGATAGCGTGGGGTGCGCGCAAGCATCGGCGGGTCGCAGGAAAGCGGGATTACGCGGCCTTGCGGAAAATCCGCAGGGTCTTGAAGTCGCCGACCTCGACGAAATCGGCATTGGCGGCCCACCGCGCGATGATCGGTTCGGCCTTTCGATACGCCGACGATCCCGTGTAGAACAACAGATGGCCGTTGGGCGCGGTATGGCGCGCGAACAGGTCGAGCACTTCTTCGTCGGTCTTCGCGCCGTAGCGGCTGTTCGCTTCGCCGCGGAATTCGCACAGATGGAACAGCGTGACGACGTCGAACGTCGGCAGCAGGCGCGAATGGCTCGTATAGATGTCGCCGAAATACGCGAGGTAGGTCTTGCTCACCTCCGGTTGCCGCGTGACGAGATCGACATACGACTTGTATTCCTTCGGCGATGCCGTCACGCCGAAGACGGTGTTGTTCAGGTGCGGCCGCGCGCATTCGATGCCGACATGGTGGTGGCCGCCGGTGCCGAAGTGATAGATGCGGATGCCCTTGAGGTGCACGGATTCCAGCCATTCGACGAAGTGCACGTCACACGGACATTCCTGCGTGCGCAGGTCCCAGTACTTCTTCCAGATATTCAATGCCATTTCGTGGATCTCAAGGAAGTCACTCAGCGGTACGGGTTGTGTCGAATCGACTTCTGATAGATGGACAAGGTCGCGTCGACGAACGCGTCGAACGAAAATTCGCGCTTGCCTTTCAGCCGCGCGCTGCGCCCCATCGCGCGGACGCAGCCGGGTTCCTGCACGATCGCGCGCAGGATCGCTTCGATCGCCGCGGGCTCGCGGGGCGGGACGACCCAGCCGTCCACGCCCGGCTCGACGTTCTCGGGCAGCCCGCCCACGCGCGTCACGATCGCCGGGCAGCCGAGCGACATCGCTTCGCGGCACGCATACGACAGGCTCTCGTGGTACGACAGCACGAACGACACGTCGATGATCGAGAACGGCGCCCACACGTCGTCGAGCCGTCCGGTGAACGCGGTGCGCGACGCCATGCCGTGCCGCGCGAGCTGTTCGCGCTGCTCGCCGGACGGCTCCGCGCCGATCAGCAGCACGCGAAACCGCTCGCGCTCGGCTTCCGGCAGGCGGCCCAGCGCCGCGATCAGGTCCATCCAGCCTTTTTCGGGCGTGGTGCCGGCGCTGCTGCCGAGCACGATCGCCTCCGCGCCGGACGCGCCGAACAGCGCGATCTTGCGGCGGCGGATCTCGTCGCCGGCCAGTCGTTCGGCGGCCGGCCGGCGCACGCCGTGCTTGACCACCGTGACGTTGCCGTACGGCGAGCGCAGCGCGAGCATGCTGGCGACGTAGTCGCTGACCGCGATCGTGTGGTCGGTGGCCAGCCGCGCACGCAGCACGTTGCCGAGGCTGTCGGCGCGATAGGTGTTGTGCTTGGTCAGCACGATCGCGGGCCGATACCGGCAGCCGAGCAGCGCCAGCATCACCTGCCGGTGATCGGCGGCCCCGTTCACATGGATCACGTCGAAGCGCTCGGCGGCGATCCGCCGGCGCAGCCGGAGAATCTCCCGGCACAGCCGGTTCCAGCGCGGCTTGAATTCCATGTCGAAGATCGCCACGTCGGGACTGTCCTTCAGCAGTCGCGACAGGCGGCTGCCTGCCGGCGACGCGACGGTCACGCGGTGATGGCGGCTCATCGCGACGGCGAGATCGCGGACGTAGGTGTCCTGGCCGCCGCCGTAATCGCCGTGGAAGTTGGTGTACAGAATGTTCATCACGATGCCGCTTTTTTATCGATCCGTCATTTCAGAGGAATACTGATGAAATGCCGGACTCGACCTGATGGAAGCCTTGACGCGAACGCGGTGCCGCGTTTCCGGCCCGGGATTGCGCATCGACGTCGGCGTACGGCGTCAATGCGAATCATTTCCAAATATTACAGATCGTTTACGTGCCGTAGTGTCGAGGTCTGCGCATCTTTGTGAGAATCTGTCGTGATCGCTGGATCGTGTCGCCCGGTGCGTGACGATTTCCCGCGATCGCGATTTCGATTGCAACGATGGCGCCGGATTTGATTCGGGTCGATGCCTTCCCTATAATGCGACGATTTAGTCCGGTTATTTCGGGAAGCATGGCGCGTACACGGAACGAAAACCTTCATCAGCAGCGCCGCGAGCAGATCCTGACCGCGGCCGCCCGGGTCTTCAAGGCCAAGGGGTTCCACGGCGCGCGCACGGAAGATATCTGTGCGGCGGCCGACATGAGCGCGGGCGCGGTGTTCCGGTATTTCGCCGACAAGCGCGAGATGATCGACGCGATCATCGCGGTCGAGGTCGAGCGTTATACGCGGGACTTCAACCGCATCCTCAGCAGGGACGGCCTGCTTGGGCTGGCCGGCATCACGGCCGACGAGCTGGCCGGGATGATGGCGCAAGGCGATGACGGCCTCGGTGTCGACAGCTGGCTCGAACTGGCGCGCGATGCCGAACGCCGCCCCGATATCGTCGGGCTCGACCGGAAGATGCGCGCGGATCTTGCGGCGCTGCTGGCGCGCGGCCAGGCCGAAGGCTGGGTCCGGCCATCGCTGGATCCTGCCGGTGCGACGAACATCGTCTTCGCGCTGTTCAACGGCCTGTGGCTCGACCGCAGCCTCGGCACGTCCGTCGACATGAAACAGACGGCCGCCGCGCTCGGCGATTTCTTCCGCACCTACGTGCTGGTTGCCTGACGCCCGACGCCACCGGCGCGCATCGCGTCGACACGTTCGCCGCGGCCTTCCGGCAAGCCGCGCGCTATCCGATCCGCTGAAATTCCCCGGCATCCGGCCGCACCGGAAGCGAGCCGGACCGCGACACCTGCCCTTTCCCGACGACATCAGGACGCAAATCAACCCGCGGCGCTTTCAGATTTGAAAGCCGGCCGACCATTTGCGTTAGAATGCCCCCCCTTGTCCGCCCGGGCGACCGCCCGAACCGGACAGGGTCGCCCGCTTGGAGACACAGGTTTCGATTCGCAGCCGGACGCGAATGATGGGCCAGCCGTTAGCAACATACGCTTTGTAATTTGGATCACTAATGAAAAAGAAGCACAACATTACCAGGTACATCGTTGTCGCGATGATTCTTGGCATCGCCGTGGGTTACGCCTGCCATAGCGCGTTTCCCGACCCGAAGATGGCGAAGGAGGTCGCCGGGTACGTGTCGTTGCTGTCCGATGTGTTCCTGCGCCTGATCAAGATGATCATCGCGCCGCTGGTGTTCGCGACGCTGACCGTCGGCATCGCGCAGATGGGCGACGGCAGCGCGGTGGGCCGCGTGGGCGTCAAGGCGTTCGGCTGGTTCTTCATCGCGTCGTTCACGTCGCTGCTGCTCGGCCTGCTGACTGCGACGCTCCTGCAGCCGGGCAGCCACCTGAGCCTGCCGCTGCCGCCGTCCGATGCGGCGCTCAACCTGAAGACGGGCGCGTTCACGCTGAAGGATTTCGTGGTGCACCTGGTGCCGAAGTCGATCGCCGAGGCGATGGCGAACAACGAAATCCTGCAGATCGTCGTGTTCTCGATCTTCTTCGGCACCGCGCTGTCCGCGCTCGGCGACGCAGGCAAGCGCCTGACCGGGGTGATCGAGGATCTCGCGCAGGTGATGCTGAAGGTGACGGGGGCGGTGATGGGGTTCGCGCCGGTCGCGGTGTTCGCGGCGCTCGCGTCGACGATCACGACCGAAGGGCTCGGCATCCTGCTCACGTTCGCGAAGTTCATGGCCAGCTTCTACCTGGCGCTCGCGCTGCTGTGGGCCGTGCTGACGCTGGCCGGCGTGACGTTCCTCGGCAAGCGCGCGTTCACGCTGATCCGGCTGATTCGCGAGCCGTTCCTGCTGTCGTTCGCGACGGCCAGCTCCGAGGCCGCGTATCCGAAGCTGCTGGACGCGCTCGACCGCTTCGGCGTGAACCGCAAGATCTCGAGCTTCGTGCTGCCGATCGGCTATTCGTTCAACCTCGACGGCTCGATGATGTACTGCACGTTCGCGGTGCTGTTCATCGCGCAGGTGTACGGCATCCATCTGCCGCTCGGCACGCAGATCACGATGTTGCTGATGCTGATGGTGACGTCGAAGGGGATGGCGGGCGTGCCGCGCGCGTCGCTGGTCGTGATCGCGGCGACGCTCAACCAGTTCAACATGCCCGAAGCCGGTTTGCTGCTGATCATGGGCGTCGACATGTTCCTCGACATGGGGCGTTCGGCCACCAACGCCGTCGGCAACTCGATCGCGGCGGCCGTGGTCGCGAAGTGGGAAGGGCAGCTCGACGCGCCGCGCGACGACGACGATTCGGACGGTGCGCGCGTAGCCGAGGTGAAGGTGCGGGAAACGTCGGCATGACGCGTGGCAACGCGGCGGCGCAACGCCGCGTTGCCCAACCCGCGGCAAATGACATTCGCCGGCCCGGATTCGATACGGATTCGGGCCGGCAATGTGTTTTGGGGCGGCGGCTTTTCCCGATGTTGCCGAAATGGCATTCGCCGTTTCAATCGATCGACGTCGAATCGGCGGCGATATTCCGACAGGCGCTCGCCTGATTTTCCCCATTCCCGATCCGGCGCGTAAGTGACCATTCACTGACGGGCGGCGGCGCTCGCCGCAAGCATGGGGCGATTCGCAATTTTTTTCGATTTATATGACGTTATTCTCGCCCTGCGCATGATCGAATGCATGCCGTATGTCATACCGACTGCGCCGGATGATTCGGGGAAGAATTTACATCTCGCGGGCTTCAAGCCATCTGGCCGGCCGATCCCTCATGTGAATGACTACCCTGTTCAGGAGAGCATCCGTCATGGTCGCCAGAAAACGCATCCAGGCCGCGCTCGTTGCCGCGGCGATCGCCGCATGTGCACCCGCTGCTCATGCAGCCAACACCACCGACTGGCTCGCGAATACGTACGGCACGCTCGCCGCGCACGTCGGCAACGTCGCGCGCGCGATGTGGGTCGCGCCCGAAGGCGTGATCTACACGGCGTCGATGTGGGACGAGGATGAGGGCGGCGTCGCGATCTACCAGAACGGCAAGAGCATCGGCTCGATCGGCGCGCATTCGGAATTCCAGGGCAGCGCGATCACCGGCAATGCAACGTCGCTGTTCGTCGCGCTGCAGCCCGGCAAGACGTACGGCAGCGGCGCGGTGGGGCGCTACAGCCGCGCGACGAAGGTTCGCGATCGTGTCATCCAGATCAGCGCGGCGACCAACCAGCCGCGCATCGATGTCGTCACCGGGCTCGCGACGGCCGGCTCGCTGCTCTATGCGAGCGACTTCTACGGCAATCGCGTGCGCGTATTCACGACCGACGGCGTGTGGCAGCGGGACATCGGCGTGTCGGCGCCGGGCGCGCTCGCGGTGGACGGCGCGGGCAACGTGTGGGTCGCGCAGAAAAGCGCCGGCTCGATCGTCGGCTTCAGGCCGACCGGCGCGCTGCTGAATACGATCCGGATGCCGGCCGGCTCGCATCCGTCGGCGCTGCATGTCGATGCGGCGGCCGGGCAACTGCTGGTGGGCGACGAAGGCCCCGACCAGAACATCAAGCGTTATTCGATATCGGGCCAGCCTGCGCTGGCCGGCACGTTCGGCGTGCGCGGCGGCTATCTCGACACGACGACGGGCATCAAGGGGCAGGTCGGCCCGCAACGCTTCACGCGCATCGTCGGGATCGGCAAGGACACCGGCGGCAACCTCTATGTGCTCAACAATCCGTGGGGCGGCAGCTGGGATCTCGGGCGCAACGGCGCGACCGACATTCATGCGTACGGCAGCAACGGCAACCTGCGCTGGACGCTGCAGTCGCTGAACTTCGAAGGCATCGCCGCGCCGGACCCGGTCACGGACGGTGCGCTGTTCTACGGCGGTACGCATATCTACAGCGGCAGCGCGGGCGGCAAGTTCGTCGCGAATACCGTCGATCCGTTCACGTACCCGTCGGATCCGCGCATCAACATGAGCGACACGCAGCGCGACGAGCACTTCGGGATGATCACGTCGGTCGGCGCGAACCGGATCCTCGTCGCGGCCGGCCAGAATCCGCCGATTTTCTACTTCTATCACTTCAACGCGGCGAACGGCTACATCGCGATTCCGGACGGCTCGATTCCGGGCCCCGCGTTCAACACGACGCAACGCGTGACGGGCGGCTTCAGCCTCGACAGCCAGGATGGCGTGTGGGCCGGCCTCGACAAGACCGGCGCGATCACGCATTACCCGCTGACCGGCTTCGACGCGGATGGCAAGCCGTCGTGGGGGCCGGGCGTCGCGACCCGCATTCCGGCCAGCATCCAGCCGCTCACGCGCATCGTGTATCTCGCGGACAGCGACACGATGGTGCTCGCGCAGGGCGCGCTCGGCAGCAACGACTGGACGTCGATCGGCACGCGCATCGAGGTGTATCACGGCTGGCGAGCAGGCAATACGACGAAGCCGGACCCGGTGATCACGCTGCCGCACAGCGGCGCGAAATCGATCGACGCGGCGGGCAACCACCTGTTCGTCGGCTACTGGTTCAGCAGCAGCGGGCCGCTGTGGCCGAACGTCGACGCGTTCAACCTCACCACCGGCAAGCTCGACACGACGCTCGTCAACACGAGCCCCGCGACGGTCGACACCAGCAGCGCGATCGATGCGATGTACAGCATCCGCGCGTACCGCCGGTCGAACGGCGAGTACGTGGTGATGAAGAACAACGTGAAGGGGAACAGCATCACCGTGTACCGGTGGACGCCCTGACGGGCTGAACGTGCTGGTGCGGTCGCTTCGGGCCGCGGCTGCGGACGCGGACGGAAAGTCGTGAAGACCATCGACGCATTTTCTCGGGATGGTTGCGCAACGCGCATGCAATGAACGGTGGGCACACTGCGTGCCGCACCACGGTGGCCAGCCGCCCCAACCTCCCGACGCGCAAACGCGGTTCCGTGCACAATGACAGCGGCACCCGCGGACGCTGCGCGGGCGTGCCCGATGAACGGGCGCGGCTGCCGCTGCCGCGTTTCTTATGCTCGAAGTGACAACCCCGATGAAAATGAAAACGACACCGAACCGCCTGTTGACGATCGTTGCGCTGGCCAGCGCACTGAGCGGCCCTGTCCACGCCCAGACGGCGGCGACCGTCGCGACCGTCAACGGCACGCCGATCACGCAGACCGACGTCGATACGCTGCTGCGCGCGTCCGGTCAGCCCGATTCGCCGCAGATCCGCCAGGCGATCAAGAATCAGCTGATCACGCGCGTGCTGGTTCAGCAGGCGGCCGAAAAGGCGAACTACGCGGACAAGCCCGAGGTCAAGGCGGCGATGCAGCAGGCGAAGGTGACGGCCGAGGTGCAGCTGTACCTGCGCGACCACGTGAAGCCGGAGCCGGTGACCGACGAGCAGGTCAAGGCGCGCTATGACGAACTCGTCGCCGCGCTCGGCAAGAACGAATTCAAGCCGCGTTTGATCGTCGTCAAGGATCCGGTCGCGGCGGCGACCGTGCTGAGCGAGCTGAAAGCGGGCAAGTCGTTCGACGGGCTCGCGCGCCAGTACAGCGTGGCGCCGAGCCGCGATACCGGCGGCGAGCTGCCGTGGGTGAGCTTCAACACGCCGGCGGTGGAAGGCAAGACGGCCGGATTGCCGCTGCCCGTCGCGCAGGCGCTCGAGAAGCTGTCGGTCGGCGCGGTGACGAAGGATTCGATTCCGGTCGATGGCGTGCGGGCGATCGTGAAGCTGGATGCGAAGCGGCCGACGCAGGTGCCGGGCTTCGAGACCGCGAAGCCGACGCTTCAGCAGCAACTGCAGGCGATCGCGGCCGAGAAGGCGAGTGCGCAGATGATCGGCAATCTGCTGAAGGACGCGAAGATCACGCAGTAATGGCCATGCGGCGGCGCCGAGCGCCGGCCGTCACGCGTGCCAGATCATGTTCGCGCTCGTGTCGGTGTCCGACGCGACGCGAAAGCCGAGCCGTTCGTAGAGCCGCCGCGCAGGGTTGCCGTGCAGCACGCTGAGCGACACGGGCACGTGCGCGCGTGCCGCGTCGGTCAGCAATGCGTGCAGCACGGCTTCGCCGATTCCGTGCCCCTGGCGCGCGGGGAGGATCTGGATCTGGTGAATGTGCCATTCGCCGGCAGCGCGCGTCACCTTCAGCAGGCCGATCGCGTCGACGCCTTCGCAGACGATCATCGCATCGTCGAAGTTCGCGCGGATGCGCCGGTCGTGCGCTTCATCGTCGGTCGGCGCGCCGACGCGCTGCAGGTGCTCGGTCATCGTGAGTCGACGGAGCGTCAACAGGAACGGGAGGTCTTCCCGGGACGCGGCACGCAGATGGATCGCGGGTTTCATGAGTGGTGAGACGTTGCGTCGGGCGCGAGGCCGCGACGTGGATCACAGGCCCGGCAACGGAATCTGCAGGCCGGCCGGGCGATGTTCGAGGACATCCGTGACCTCGTATTCGGTTTTTGCCCCGTCCGAAGTTTGCCACTGCTGCACACGGACATTGCACAAGAGCAGATCTCCCTTGCTGAAACTGATCTGGCTGTTGTTCACGCGCGACAGGAAGCCGGCATCGGTGATCGTCGCGTGAATCGTCGACGTGCCGTCGTGCAGCCGCCACTTGTTGTCGTCCTTGAACGCGAGCGACACGATCGAGAACGCCATCTTGCGATGCTCGTCGAGCAGGAGTGCATCGGTTGGCTCCGGCGCATGAAACCATGCCATCTCGTTGCGGGCGACCATCTCGTACACCTCGGTATCGGTGCCGACCGCAAAAATCTCGATGCCTTCGCGCGCGAGTGGCGCGAGCACTTGCGCGGTGGCTTGGCGAACGCGGACGTCGCGTAGCAGCGTGAGAACGGGCAGGTCGATTTCGAGTGTGTCGCCGTCGACGTCCAGCACCGCGGTGCGGTCCTGCATCCGTACGTGCGTGATCTCGCGCCCGCGCAGCCGTTTGAGGACGGCAAAAAGCCCCTTCCTCGCCTTGGGTGCGGCGATGCCGAGCGCGGTCAGGATCGTGACCGCATTGGCGAGCGCCGTGCCTTCGTTGCCGCTCAGCATGTCGCGCATGCGGCCGAGCAGCGAGGTCGCGAGCGTGAAGTCGATACCGAAGCTGCCGGTCTTGAAGCTGCCGCGCACGTTGACCTGCGGCCGGACCTGAGCGCCGCACAGTGCGCGCGTCGACGCGTCGAGTAAATCGCCGAAGGCGAGCAGCGCGGGCGCGAGTTCGCGCACGTCCATCTCGGACGATTCGAGCGCGGGCCCGTCGTACGTGACGCGAAATCGGCTCATCGCGTCGAAGAGGCAGATATCGGCCGGGTCGGGACTGTTTTCATTTGCGGTCGTATGGAATGCAGATGGGAGAGCTGGACGATACCCGAAACGAATGCTTTCGACTGCCTTTCATCGCAGGGCCGAATGACCGGCCGCGTGCGATTTTGGCCATCCGGACAAGACGGCTTGCAGACGTGTCCCGATAGCGCCCGGCAAGCGGCGAACTTTTCCGATACCTTCCCGGTCACACTCGCCAGCTTGCGGGCGCGCGCCGGTGCCCCGAACGTGCTGCCGCCTTCCGGTATTCCGCCGTTCAACCCGCCCGCCTATCATTCGCACATCGCTCGCACGCACGGCGCAATACACAGGGATTCTCGATGGACACCAAACGATCGCGGCCGGGGCTCGTCGCCGCGCTGCTCTGGGCGGCGCTGTATCTCGCGACCGGCTACATCTCGCACGAATTCAACGGCCCCGTCCGGCTGACGGGCTACATCTGGCTGCCGGCCGGCGTGACGGTCGGCGCATTCATGCTGCGGCCGATGCGCGACTGGCTGACGCTGGCCGGCGCGTTCCTGGTCGGGCAGCTCGCGCTGACCGCCATCGAGCACGGCAGCCTCGTCAACGCGGTGCTGTTCACGGTCGACGAGGTCGGCGCGGCTGCGCTCGCGGTCTGGCTCGTGCAGCGCGTGCGCTTTTCGCTCGAAGGGCTGTATTTCCTGCGCTCGGTGGTCCTCGCCGGGATGATCGCGGGCGTCGTCGGCGCGATCGGCGGCGCGGCGTGGTACACGACGCTCAAGGGCGCGCCGTTCTTCGACGTGTGGTCGGTGTGGGCCGCATCCGATTTCGTCGGCGTGCTGCTGGTCACGCCGGTGCTCGCGTCGTGGTCGCGCTTTCGCGCGCACCGTTCGGGCGACCACGAGCGCTTCGACCTGGTGCTCGGCATCGTTGCGTTCGTGCTGCTCGCGGCCGTCGCGCTCGTGATCTTCGACGGCGATACGTCGCGGAAATTCGGCACGGGCGCCGGCTTCGCGCTCACGTATGTCCCGTTGTTCCTGACGGTCGCGGTGACGCTGCTGCTCGGCGGCCGGGCGGGTTCGTCGTCGGTGCTGGTGCTCGCGCTGATCGTGATCGAGCAGACCGCACAAGGCGACGGCCCGTTCGCGTCGCTTCACGCGCATTACGGCAGCGCGCTGCTCGAAGCGCAGCTCTATCTGGCGGTCGCGTCGCTGCTGGTGCTGACGGTCAGCACGCTGAAGACGACGCGCGAGCGCGTGCACGAGCATGCGGCCGTCCTGCAGAACAACATGGAGCTCGCGCTCGCGAGCGCCGGCCAGATCGCGTACGTGCTCGATCCCGAGTCGGGCCGGATCGAGTGGAGCGGCGACGTCGAGCGCGTGTTCGGCGTCGGCGTCGACGCCGCGCAGATCGCGACCGTGCCGCTCGTGCTCGAACGCGTGCAGCCGGGCGATCGCGACGCGCTGCGCGACTACTGGAATGCGGAGATCGCGGGCGAGGACCGCGCGTCGCTGTCGCTGCGTATCGTGCTGCGCGACGGCGGCACGCGGACGATCACCGACCACGGCGCGCCGCTGCTGGATTCGAACGTCGACGTGACGGTGGTGGCGGGCGTGTGGCAGCTCGAGCGCGTGTGGCCGGCGGACGAATGAGCGGGTACGCGTCATGACGGGCCGCACGGGCGTGCTGCTGATCCACGGGCTCGGCGGCACGCAATACGATCTCGGTTCGCTGCACAAGGCGATGCGGCGCGCGGGCGGCGACACGCACATGATCACGCTGCCGGGGCACGGCACGCGCCCGGAGGATCTGGTCGGCGTGCGCGCGGAGGCGTGGCTCGATGCGGTGACCGAACAATACCGCGCGCTGGCGCGCGAGTACGACACGCTGCACGTCGCGGGGATGTGCATGGGCGCGCTCGTCGCGCTGCTGCTGTGTCATCGCGTGCAGCATGCGCGCGGCCGGCTCGCGCTGCTGGCGACGCCGATGTTCATCGACGGCTGGTCGACGCCGTGGTACCGGTCGCTGCGGCACGTGCTGTACCGCGTGCCGGGTGTCGCCGAGCGAATGCGCGTGGAGGAAGGCGATCCGTTCGGTATCAAGAACGCGACGATCCGCGCGATCGTGAAGAAGAAGTTCGAGCGGCAGGACAGTTTCCACTATGCGTGGGTGCCGCTCGCGTGCGTGCGGCAGGTGGACCGGATGCGCGACTGGGCGCTCGACGCCGCGGCCGGCACGCCGTGCCCGACGCTCGTGCTGCATGCGCGCGAGGACGAGCTGACGAGCCTGCGCTCGGCCGACTTCCTGCTGGAGAAGCTGCCCGACGCGCGCGGGATCGTGCTGGAGAACAGCTATCACATGATCTGCGCGGACAACGATCGCGACGACGTCGCGCGGCACGTGCTCGAATTCTTCGGCTTCGATCCCGTGCATGCGGTGAGCCCGGCGATGGCGCGCAGGATGGGGCGGCTGGGATCGTGACGGTGGCGTAACTGTCACAATGGCGTCAATCCGGGGGCAAATCCATTTGAGGTTGTCGCGATCTAGTCTGGAAGGAACGGACGCACGATCTTGCGGCTCGCGGCGAGTTCGATCAATCGTATTCGACACGGGGTGCGAAGGCCGGATATTGCCGGGCCATGTCCTGCAGGCAGTCGCGCATCAGCTTCGCGTCGCGGGGAAAGCGGCGTTCGAATTCCGACCAACCTTTCAGCCGGAGAATGAGCGGCATATCGACCAGCGCGGTAATGGCGTCCCAGAACGCATCCCAGTTTCTTCCATACCAATCCGGGAAACTCAACTTCTTCATCAGTCGTACGTGCAACTGTTCGGTCGATTCGATATCGTCGAGTTCGATTTCTACCCGCGTGTCGCGTGCCATCATGTTCTCCGACGGACAGGTCGCGAAACATTCAATTCATTTCGCGTTCCGTACCGAGCATCATAGCGCGCGCTTCCGGCCGCCGCGCGATCCGCTCGCGGACTTCCGGCGCCGCCAGGCACGTGGCCACGGCTTCATACCCCGGCGCGCCGGGGTAAGGCGCCACGCGCGCAGGCGGGCTGTGATTGGCCGGGCACAGCAGGATGGTTTCGTCGGGGCCGACCGCCGCCAGATCGAGGATCGCCGACGAGCGCGTCAGCAGGAACAGCGGCCGCATGCCGGCGGCTGCGGATTCGCGCAGATGAGCGATCAACGCCAGTTGCGTGGCCCGGTCGAGGCCCTGTTCGATCATGTCGACGATCTGCGCACGCGGGCCTTGCGCTTCGAGGCTGACGAGGAGTGCCGTCAGTGCTGGCGACGGCGTTGCGCCTTTGGCGGCGAGCAACGCCGACGTGCGATCGACGCGCGACTTCAATTCCGGATCGGCGCGCACTGCATCGAATGCCGCGGCACAATCGTCGTCCAGCCGATCGAGGCCGACGAACACGGCGCCAGGCAGCGCCTCCGCCAGCCGAAGCGCGAGCCGCGTCTTGCCGCTCCCCGGCGAACCGATGATGTAGTTCAGCGGCCGGATATCGCGACACTCGAACCACTCGCCGCCCCACGGCCACGGCAGGCTGAACGCGACGCCGGCGCTGCCGGGGTCGAGCAGCCGCGTGAGTTCGCCGTCCGCCGGCATCCGCCCGCGTGCCAGGCCGGCGCGCATCGCGCGCACGCGGTCGAGCTTGCTGACGAAATCGTGAATCCCGTGATCGAGCGCCGCTTCGTGGGCGGCCAGCGCTGCGTCGAGACCGCGCGCGTCGCCGTCGAGCACGCTCGCGACCTGCGCGAGCGTGAGGCCGAGCTTGCGCAGTGCCGCGATGTCGGCGGCGCGGGCGAGATCGTCCGGGCCGTACGTGCGGTATCCGGCCGGCGTGCGCGCCGGCGTGACGAGGCCGTGCCGCTCGTACAGCCGCAGCGCCTTGATCGAGACGCCGAGCCGCGCGGCGGCGGCCGACGCGTTCAAGCCGGGTGTGGCGGTACCCATCCGTCACCTCTTTGCTGTCGATTCGTTGCGCCCAGCATAAAGGCGATCCCAAGGGCCGGGTCAAGCGCGATCGCGGGCGTTCAGTCGGCCGCCGCGAACTCGTCCCGCAGCGCGCGATACAACCGCCGGTAGCGCGCGAGCCGCCCCGCCAGCAGATCGACCGACGCGGCATCGGGCGCGACCGTCTCCGTGACGGGCGGCGCGACGCAGACCTCCTCCAGCGTGTCGTTCGTCGCCGCCAGCCGCGCGAGCCGCGCGGCGCCGAGTGCCGCGCCGACCGCGCCGTCCGCATGGCGCTGCATGGCGAGCCCGGTCGCATTCGCGCACAGCCGCGCCCAGAACGCGCTCTTCGAGCCGCCGCCGATGAAGGACACCGCGTCGAGCGTCGTGCCGGCCGCGCGCAGCGCGTCGTAGCCGTCGGCCATCGCGAACGCGACGCCTTCCATCACCGCATACGCGAGATCGTCCGCATCGTGTTCGTTCGACAGTCCGAAGAACACGCCGCGCGCATGCGCGTCGTTGTGCGGCGTGCGCTCGCCGCCGAGATACGGCAGGAACAGCGGCGCGCGGGCCGGATCGGCGCGTTCGGCGCGCGCAGCGAGCGCGCCGGCGGTCGTGCCGTGCGCACGCGCGAGCCAGTCGAGGCTCGCGGCCGCCGACAGGATCACGCTCATCTGGTGCCAGCGTCCTTCGACGCAGTGGCAGAACGCGTGCACGGCGGCGTCCGGGTTCGGCGCGAAGCGGTCGTTGCCGGCGAACAGCACGCCCGACGTGCCGAGCGACAGGAAGCCGCTGCCGGCACCCGTGACCCCCATGCCGATCGCGGACGCCGCGTTGTCGCCGGCGCCGCCGGCGATCGTCACGGGCTCGTCGATGCCCCATTCGCGCCGCAACGCATCGCGCAACTGCGCGGCGGGCGCGTTGCCTTCGACGAGGCGCGGCATCTGCGCGCGCGACAGCTCGGTTGCGGCGAGCATCCGGTCCGACCAGTCGCGGCGCGCGCAGTCGAGCCACAGCGTGCCCGCCGCGTCGGACATGTCGGACACGAATTCGCCGGACAGGCGCCAGATCAGGTAGTCCTTCGGCAGCAGCACCTTGTGCACCGCGCGAAACACGGCGGGCTCGTATTTCGCGAGCCACAGCAGCTTCGGCGCGGTGAAGCCGGGCATCGCCATGTTGCCGGTGATCGCGCGCGATTCCGGCACCAGCGCTTCCAGCTCGACGCATTCGGTGCCGGCGCGCGTGTCGTTCCACAGGATCGCGGGGCGCAGCACCTGGTCCGCGCGGTCGATCAGCGTCGCGCCGTGCATCTGGCCGGACAGCGCGATGCCGCGCAGCGCGGCGAAGCCGGCCGGATGCGCGGCGCGCACCGACGCGATCGCGTCGAGCATCGCGTGCCACCACGCCTGCGGGCTTTGTTCGGACCAGTGCGGATGCGGCCGGCTGATCGACAGCGCGGCCGAGCCGGTCGCGAGGGGCACCGATCGGGAATCGGTGAGCAGAACCTTGACCTCGGACGTGCCGAGGTCGATGCCGAGATATGTCACGTATGAAGCGTCCTGTCTGGGGCGCGGGGCGGCGCGCGTCGCGGGGGCGGCGCGTCGTCGCGACCGTGCGGTTCGTTGAGCCGGTGCAGCGCGCGGAACTTCGACGGCGGCACCTGCTTCATCGCGAGAAACTGACGGTTGAAGTTCGACAGGTTGTTGAAGCCAACCCGGTAGCAGATGTCGGTCACCGTCAGGTCGGAAAACATCAGCAGCTCGCACGCTTCGTTGATGCGCAGCCGGTTCAGGTAGCGCACGAACGACGAGCCGGTATGACGCCGGAAAAACCGCGTGAAGGTGCTGACGCTCATGCCGGCGAACGCGGCGACGTCGGCTTCGCGCAGCATGCCGGGCAGGTTCTGCTGCAGGTACGACAGCACCTGGTTGATGGTCGACGACATGTAGTGCTGCGCGTCGCTGCGGTAGCCGGGGCCGGCGAGCACGCGCCGCTCGCGGCACGACGACAGCCGGTCGAACAGCGACATCAGGATCTCGACGCGGCGGCAGCCGTGCGCATTCGCGAGTTCGAGCATCAGCGGCGCGACCTCGACGCCCACGCGGTCGGGAAACTGCACGCCGCGCGCCGCGTCGTCGATCAGGACGATCACCGGCTGCAGCTCGCTGAACGCGCCGACCATCTTCTCGATCGCATCGCGCGAGAACTGCAGCACGACGTCGCGCGACGGCACGCGTTCGCCGTCGGCCAGCTCGCTGACCCAGTTGTGCGGCAGGTTCGGCCCGGTGACGATCAGGTTGCCGGGGCCGAAATCGCCGATGTGGTCGCCGACGAACACCTTGCCGTGCGACGCCTGGATCAGATGAATCTCGTACTCGGGATGGAAGTGCCACTTCGCGACCGAATGCGGATAGTCGTGGACCCACGCGCGAAACGATTCGTCG
This sequence comes from Burkholderia sp. 9779_493, assembly GCF_015712215.1. Taxonomy (NCBI): domain Bacteria; kingdom Pseudomonadati; phylum Pseudomonadota; class Betaproteobacteria; order Burkholderiales; family Burkholderiaceae; genus Burkholderia; species Burkholderia sp. 9779_493. Next base: position 138,131 of record NZ_JACCQA010000006.1, on the reverse strand, counting down.
CGGTGGGTGGGAACGATCTCGAGATCCGGGTTCATCGTGTACTCCGTCGGGGCGTGCCGGCGTGCTACGAACGGGACATCGACCAGCCCGTCGCGGCAGGCGGCGTGGTGCGCGTCGCGGCCGCCGGCGGCGCCGCGTGCGCGATCGGGTTCGCGTCCGGCAGCGTGACGTTGCGCTCGGTGCCGGCGTCGAACAGATGCAGGGCTTCTTCGTCGAAGCGGAACGCTACCACGGCGCCCGGCGCCGGGGCCATCGGGGCCGGCACGAGGGCCGCGCACGGCTGGCCGCGCCAGTCCAGCGTGACGAGCGCCTCGGCGCCGAGCAGCTCGACGAGTTCGACCGTGCCGGTCAGCGTGAGCGTGCCCGGGGTCGGATCGCCTTCGGCGACGAGTTGCAGGTGATTCGGGCGGATCGCCGCCTTCACCTGCTGGCCGTCCTGCAGCCGTGCGAAGCGCGAGGACGCGAGCGGCCAGCGCGCGCCGTTGCAGTCGAGCAGCACGTTCGTGCCGACGCGCGCGATCGTGCCGTCCGCGAAGTTCATTGCCGGCGTGCCGACGAACCCGGCCGCGAATACCGTGTGCGGCTGGCCGTACAGCTCGGCCGGCGTGCCGATCTGCTCGATGTGGCCGCCGCGCATCAGCACGACGCGGTCGGCGAGCGTCATCGCCTCGAGCTGATCGTGCGTGACGTACAGCGTGGTTGTCTTCAGTTGCCGGTGCAGCCGTTTGATGTCGCCGCGCAACTGCGTGCGCAGCTTCGCGTCGAGGTTCGACAGCGGCTCGTCGAACAGGAACACGGCGGGCGTCTTGATCATCGCGCGCGCGATCGCCGCGCGCTGCTGCTGGCCGCCCGACATCGCGCGCGGACGGCGGTCGAGCAGCGCGTCGAGGCTCAGGATGCGCGCGACGTCGCGCACGCGGCGGTCGATCTCGTCGGCGGGCACCTTCAGCCGCCGCAGGCCGAACGCGATGTTGTCGTACACCGTCATGTGCGGGTATAGCGCGTAGTTCTGGAACACCATCGCCACATTGCGCTCGCGCGACGGCAGGTCGTTGACGACCGCATCGCCGATCACGAGCTCGCCGCCGGTGATCGCCTCGAGGCCCGCGATCATCCGCAGCATCGTCGACTTGCCGCAGCCGGACGGGCCGAGCAGCACGATGAATTCGCCGTCGGCGATCTCGAGGTCGAGCGGATGCAGCACGGCGGGGCCGCCGTCGTAGTGCTTCGACAAAGCCTTGCAGGTGATCTGGGCCATGGCTCAATCCATTTCGATCTGAATCTTGACGTCGCGCGGGTGTCCGCTCGCCGCTTCCTCGAACGCGCGCACGCCTTCGGAAAACGGGAACGTGCGCGAGATGAACGGCTTCACGTCGATCGCGCCGGACGCGATCAGCGCGAGCGCGCGCGGGAAGATGTTCGCGTAGCGGAACACCGATTCGATGCGGCCCTCCTTCGCCTGCAGCGCGACCACGTCGAGCGGCACCGGCGCGACCGGCATCCCGATCAGCACCGCGCAGCCGCCCGGGCACATCAGGTCGACGAGGCCCGCATACGCATTCGCGCTGCCGCTCGCCTCGAACACGACGTCCGCGCCCCAGCCGCCGGACGCTTCGGCCACCGCGTCGGCCAGCGGCCGCGTACGCACGTCGACGGTCGTGACGGCCGGGTTGCCGGCGAACAGCGCGAGCTTGTCCGGCACGACGTCGGCGAGGATCACGCGCGCGGCGCCGCCGGCGAGCGCGGCGAGCGCCGTCATCGCGCCGATCGTGCCGGCGCCGATCACGACCGCGAGGTCGCCGGGCTTCATCGCCGCCTTCTTCGCGGCCTGCAGGCCGATCGACAGCGGCTCGACGATCGCGCCTTCGGCGAACGACACGTTGTCGGGCAGCCGGTACGTGAACGCGGCCGGATGCACGACGAACGGCGTCAGGCAGCCGTGGATCGGCGGCGTCGCCCAGAAGCGCACGTCGGGATCGAGGTTGTAGAGCCCGCGCAGCGTCGCGGGCGAATCGAGGCGCGGCACGCCGGGCTCCATGCACACGCGGTCGCCGACGCGCAGGTGCGTGACGCCGGCGCCGGTCTCGACGACCGTGCCGGACGCTTCATGGCCGAGCACCATCGGCGCGTCGACGCGGAACGGGCCGATCCCGCCGTGAACGTAGTAATGCACGTCGCTGCCGCAGACGCCGACCGTATGGACCTTGATCCGGACGTCGCCGGGGCCGACTGCTTGCGGCAGGTCGATGTCGCGCAGCGCGAGCTCGCGCGTGCGTTCGAGTACGAGCGCTTTCAACGTGTTCTCCTTATTTTCCCTTGACCATCGAATTGAGCAGGCGGCTCAGCATGCCGACGAAGACGAGCGGCGGCAGCGCGAGCAGCACCGTCGACGCGTTGATCACGCCCCACGGCACTTCCTGGCCGAGCGACGTGAACGCGGACGCGACCACCGGCAGCGTCGCGCTGCGCGACGACGTGAGGGCGAGCGCGATCATCAGTTCGTTCCACACCAGCACGAAGCTGAACACGATGCCGCCGAGCAGCGTGCTCGCGCACACCGGCAGCGCGATGTGCCAGAACACCGCGTACGGGCCGTAGCCGTCGAGCGCGGCGGCTTCCTCGATCTCGCGCGGCAGCCGGCGAAACACGGGGATCGACAGCCACGTGATGGTCGACAGCGTGACGAGCAGGTACGTGACGATCATCGACAGCTTGGTGTCGTACAGCCCGAGATCGACCCAGATCGCGATCAGCGGCAATGCGACCGCGACGGGCGGCAGGAACCGCAGCGACAGCAGGAAGAACTGGATGTCGCGCTTGCCGCGCACCGGGTAGCGCGCGATCGCATACGCGGCCGGCACGCCGAGCACGGCGCCGATCAGCACCGCCGCGCCGACGATCGCGATGCTGTTGCCGAGCCCGATCAGCACTTCGGGGCTCGACAGCACCTGTTCGTAGTTCGCGAGCGTCGGCGTGAAGAAGAAGCGCGGCGTCGGCGTGACGATGTCGAGCAGGTGCTTGAGCGAATTGAGCACGGCCCAGAACAGCGGGAACGCGGCGACGAGCAGGATCGCGCCGGCGATCGCGACGGTGGAAACGGCGGCGGGGCCGCGGCGGGCCATCAGTCGTCCCATTTGTTGACCCTCTTCCAGATGAGCGTGAAGACCAGCGTGGTCGCGACCATCATCAGCACGGCCATGCCCGACGCATACGACACCTTGCCGGCGAGGCCGATGCCCTGCTGGTACGCGTAGAGATCGAGCGTTTCGGTCGCGATGCCGGGGCCGCCCTTGGTCATCACGTAGATCAGGTCGAACGAGCGCAGCGATTCGACCATCTTGATGAACACGAGGCTGACGAGCGGCGCCTTCAGCATCGGCAGCGCGATGTACGCATGCACCTGCCAGGTCGTCGCGTAGTCGAGCCGCGCGGCCTCGAGCGGCTCCGGCGGCAGCGTCTCCAGCAGCTTCAGGATCACGACCGCGAAGAACAGCCCCCACTGCCACACGTCGACGAGCGCGACCGCGTACAGCGCGAGATGCGGATCGGCGAGAAACGCGGTGTGCTCGACGCCGAGCGTGCCGAGCAGCCAGCTCAGGATGCCGGTGAGTGGCGCGTACATGAACTTCCAGATGAACGCGGCCGACACGCGCGGCAGCAGCACCGGCATGATCAGCACCAGCGACGCGAAGCGGCGCCAGCGGCCGTGCACGCGCTCGAACAGGAACACCGCGAGCGCGATCCCGACCAGCACCGCGCCGGCGACCGTGACGACTTCCCACAGCACCGACACCTCGATCGCGTTCAGGAAGCGCCGGTCCGACGCGAGCCGGACGAAGTTGCGCAGGCCGACGTATTGGCTGTCCGGGTAGCGCAGCACGCGGTTGCGCAGCGCGAGATTGATCGCGGCGATCGTCGGGACGAGGCTCAGGACCGCGAGCAGCGCGAGCGTCGGCGCGAGGAACACCCACGGCAGGCTCGTGCGGTCGCGGCGCGCGCGGCCGCGCCGGGCCGACGTGGCGGAAGGGGCCGGGCGGACGCCGAGCGTGCGTCCGCCCGTGCCGTCATTTGCGAGCGCCATGTTCGAGCGCGTCCTTCGCATACTGGTCCGCGTCGTCGAGCGTGCCGCGGATGTCCGTCTGCGTGCCGGTGAACACCTGTTCGAGCGCGATGCCGAGGTTGTCGCCGATATCCGGCCACAGCGGCGTCCGCCAGATCGTCACCTGCGTGACGGGGTTGGTGTCGTTCAGCCCGGCCTGGATCTGCGGCGCGACGTGCTGCTTGAAGTACGGGCTGGCGATCGTGCTGGAGCGGTTGTAGTCGCTGAACACGCCGTTGCGCAGCCGCGCCTGCTCCTGGTCCTTGCTGGTCGCCCACGCGATGAAGCGGCCGGCGGCCATCCGCGTGCAGTCGTCCTTTGCGCCGACCGCCGAGATCGCGAAGCCGTGCCCGTACGCGGCCGACGGCAGCGGCGCGGGCGGCCGCGTATAGCCGACCTTGCCGGCCACGCTCGACTTGCTCGCATCTTCCATCCAGTCCGCGAACGGCGTCGATTCGATCATGAACGCGACCTTGCCCGAGCGGAACGCTTCGAGCGCGTTGCTCCAGTCGTAGGTCGCCGAGCCGGGGGGCGCGTACTTGAACAGGTCGCTGTAGAGCTGCGTGGCCTTCACCGCGGCCGGCGAATTGAACGCGGGCTGGCCGCCCTTGTCGGTCCACGCGCCGCCCATCCCGAGCATGAACGGCGACCAGCGCCACACGTTCATTCCCGAGCCGCGCTGGCCGCGCGCGACCCAGCCGTACAGCTTCGGCGGCGCGTTCAGCTTCCTGATCGCGGCGACGAGCTGGTCGAGCGTCTTCGGCACCGGGATGTGCGCGGCGTCGAGCAGGTCGCGGCGGTAGAACAGGAAGTCGCCGCCGCCGATCAGCGGCGCGAAGTACGCGACGCCGTTGTAGCTCGCGACCGCGCGGCGGCCGGGCAGGAAGTCGTCGTAGTCGTAGTCCTTCGGGTAGTACTTCAGGAGCGGCACGATCCAGTTGGCCGACGCGAATTCGGCGACGTTCGCCTCGTCGACGTAGTAGATCTGGTACGAACCCGCGCCGGTCGACGCGTCGAGCCGCGATTTCGCGCGGCGGTCGTTTTCGCCGAAATAGCTGATCTCGACCTTGGTGCCGTTCTTCTTCTCGTAGTCGGCCAGCGATTTCTCCATCACCGACAGGCCGAGGCTCTTCTGCGCGAGCACCCGAAGGGTCGGCACCTTGCAGGTTTGCGCGGCCGCGACGCCCGGCAGACAGGCGCCGAGCAGCAGGCCGGCTGCGACGATTCGCATCTTGTTCACCCGTGTCTCCTTGATTCTGCTTGTTCGAATGCCGCCGATGACGGCAGGGACAATGGTGTGACGGGGGCGATGCGATCACCACATCAAAAGAATTCGCGAACCGATACTTTTTGCTCAGGTTCGGTCGTGCGATGCACAAAATGTGGTGGTGGGGCGGCGATGGGACCTTTATCGCCGCGGGGCACCTGGTTCAGCCCGCCGCTCGACCAGGTCGGGCGCGAACCGCGCGCGTGAGGGTGTCGCGACGTAACGGCGCCAGGTTACGCCGCGAACCGCTCGCTTTCGGGCGCCGGCACGAGATCGTCCGGCCACTGCACCTCGAACCGCGTGCCGCCCGCGCCGGTCGGCACGCACAGCGCTTCGCCGCGATGGGCATGCGCGATCGCCGCGACGACGGCGAGCCCGAGGCCCGTGCCGCCGGGTTGCGACTCGTCGACGCGCCGGAAAGCCTGGAACACGTGCGGCGCGAACTCGGCCGGGATACCGGGGCCGTCGTCCTCGACGCGCAGCCGGCACATGCCGTCTTCGATGCGGGTCTGGATCCGGATCGCGCCCGGCACTGCGTGGCGGCGTGCGTTTTCCAGCAACGCGAGCAACGCCTGGCGGATGCGCACCGGGTCGCAGCGCATGCGCCGCGGGTCGAGATCGAGCACCGGTTGCTGGCCGGCGGCCTGCAGCGCGTGCGCGAACGCGTCGACTACGGCGCGCACTTCGGCGGCAAGGTCGGTGTCGCGGATCTCGATGCTCAGATGGCCGCTGTCGGCGAGGCTGACCACGCGCAGATCCTCGATCAGCCGCGTCAGCCCTTCGACCTGCACGAGCAGGCTGCGGTACAGCGCATCGCTCGGCGTGAACACACCTTCGGCGAGCCCCTGCAAGCGCCCGCGCAGCACGGTCACGGGCGTGCGCAGCTCGTGCGCGATCGCCGCGTTCCAGAAGGTTTGCTCATCGGTCACGCGCTGCAGTTCGCTCGCGAGCGCGTTGAAGTTGTCGGCGAGCAGCGCCGCTTCCTTCAACGAACGATCGCCGGCGACCGCGCGTGCGCCGAGATCGCCGCGGGCAACGCGGCGGATGCTGTCCGTCACCGAATTCAGCGGCACGAGGATGCGGCGCGACAGGTTGATTGCAACGATGACCGCGATCAACAGGCCGACCAGTGTGGTCGAGGTGATCCACACCCACTCCGGTCCGCTCGGGAGCCAGCTTTCCGGCTTGAACGACTCCGGCGAGTACTGGTACAGCAGGTAGTAGAACGCATAGGCCGTCACGACGATCAGCACCGTGATGCCGAAGGCGATCGCGCCCATCGTCAGCGCGATCTGGCGACTCAGGCCATCGAGTCTCACTCGCCGCTCCACAGTTTGTAGCCGACGCCGCGCACACTGGCCGGTACGCCCGCGACGCCGAGATCGTCGAGTTTCTTGCGCAGCTTGCTGACGTGGCTGTCGACCGTGCGTTCCAGCGCGTCGCCTTCTGGCAGGCAGGTCGCCATCAGCTCGGCGCGGCTGAACACGCGGCGCGGCGCGCGCGCGAGCTGCGCGAGCAGCTTGAATTCGGTGAGCGTCAGCACGAGCGTGTGGCGCACGCCGTCGACTTCGACCGTCGCTTCGTGGTGCTCGAGATCGATCTCGAACGGCGCGGCGCGCAGCACGCGCTGCTCTTCCTGGCGCGCGCCGGCCATCGAACGGCGCAGCACGGCCTGGGCGCGCGCGACGACTTCGGCCGGGTTGAACGGCTTGACCACGTAGTCGTCGGCGCCGATGCGCAGCCCGGTCAGCTTGTCGATGTCCTGGTCGAGTGCGGTCAGCATGATGACCGGCGTGTCGCCGCGATGGCGGATCTCGGCAAGCACCTTCCAGCCGTCGACGTGCGGCATCTGCACGTCGAGCAGCACGAGGTCGGGCTTCAGCGACAGGTGGAGTTCGAGCGCGCGGCGGCCGTCGGCGGCGTGCACGGTGCGCAGGCCGTTGCGCGCGAAATACGCGATCAGGATCTCGGCGATCTCGGGTTCGTCCTCGGCGATGAGGACGAGCGCCTGCGCGCCTTGGCCGGCGCCGGGAGATGAAGGAAATTCGGGCATGGCCACTCGTTCGGATTCAGCGGGGTTCCATCGAATCGCCATACTACCGTACGGCTCTGGCGGTCGAATGGAGACGGGCGGCCATGCCCCGGCGAGACGCCGCGCCAGGGCGGCGCGTACCGTCAGTGCCCGACCGCCTTCAGCAGCGCTGCGGCCGCGAGCTTGCCGACGCCGTTCGACGCGAGCGGGCTGTCGCCCGTGATCAGTTTGCGGTCCTGATGGCAGCGGCCGGTCATGTCCTTGTTCAGCACGCGCGCGCCGAGCTTTTCGAGGCTTTGCGCAACGAGCCACGGCAGCGGGCCCGGCATGTAGCCGATGTCGAGGTTCGGCCCCGTGTCGAGCGCATCCGGAAACACGCAGATCTCGTAGTCCTTGAACGGGTAGTCCTGAGGATCTTCGTCGACGGCGGCCGACAGCAGGCATGCGGGCCCGTGACACAGCGTGATGATGTGCCGGTCGTGGTCGAGCGCCCAGCGCAGCGTGCGCTTGACGTCCTTGCTGTGCGGAATGCCGGCGAGCACGCCGTGGCCGCCGGGAATGAACACCGCGATATACGGCGAATCGGCGCCGGAATGCTGGTCGAGCACGTCGGACAGCTTGAGCGGCGTCTTCAGCTTCGGCAGGTATTTCCGGTAAGTACTCTGCACGGCCTCGTCATCCTGCGGCATCGCCCAGAGTTCGAGTTTGGCCGGGTTACCCGACAGCGTCGCGATGTCGATCTCGAAGCCGGCCTTGTCCATGTGGTGCATCGGCAGCAGCATCTCCACCGGATGGTTGCCGGTCGAGAACATCTTGCCGTTCGTCATCAGGATGTAGCGCTCGTCGGTCGCGATCATCAGGACTTTCCACTTGCCGCCGGTGTACGGATTCGGGTAATCGGCGCCGTCGAAGTCGGTCTTCGACGACGTGTACTGCGACAGCGAATACGGCGACGGGAAATACGCGTTGTTCTCCGCCGGGTCGGCGGCGGGCGTGCGGTCCGTCTGCGTCGTGTCGGAAGTCATGGCTGCTCCTTGCTCGGGGGATGGGTTCGGATGGGGCGGGCGTGGCCGGTGGGCGCCTGCGTGAGTCGTCGCGGCGATTCCGCGGCGGCGACCTGGCGTTCCGGTCATGTCCCGGTCGTGCGGACGGGTATCTCGCAGGGACGATACGTGCTGCGATGAATCCTACAACGCCGTTCCGCGGCGAACGCCTCCCCGAACGGGTGGGTATCCCGTATCCATCGCCGTGATACGCGTCCGGACGGCTCGTCGCCGGTTTCGACGGGGGCTCGCTCCCCCCGGACAGGGGGGACGCGAAAGCCGGCCGGTCCGGTATCGTGGCCGCACGCTCGACGACCCGACCGGTCGCCCATGGAGACCTTCATGCATTCGTCATACCCGTACCCGCAAGACGAACCGGCGCCGTCCGGCCATGCGTATCCGCTGCTGATCAAGCAGTTACTTCATGCGCCGCTGGCGACGCGGCCCGAGCAGGAAATCGTGTACGGCGACCGGGTTCGGCATGATTACTGGGCGTTCCGGCATCGCATCGGGCAACTCGCGAGCGGACTGTCGTCGATCGGTGTCGGCGCGGGCGACGTCGTCGCCGTGCTGGACTGGGACAGCCATCGCTACCTGGAGTGCTACCACGCGATCCCGATGATGGGCGCGGTGCTGATGACCGCCAATGTCCGGCTGTCGCCCGACCAGTTGCTGTATACGCTCAACCATTCGGGCGCATGCATCGTGCTGGTTCACCGCGACTTCCTGCCGTTGTGGGCGGGCATGCGCGACCGGCTCGACACCGTGCGGCACGTCGTGCTGATCGCCGACGGCGACGAAACCGGGTTGCCGGACGGTTTCACCGACGAATACGAGGCGCTCGTCGCGGCCGGTTCGCCCGATTTCGCGTTCCCCGATTTCGACGAGCAGACCCGCGCGACGACGTTCTACACGACCGGCACCACCGGCCTGCCGAAGGCGGTGGCGTTCACCCATCGGCAGCTCGTGCTGCACACGCTCGCGGGCATGGCGGCGTTGTCGAGCGCGCGCGATCGCGGCCGCGTGCATCGCGACGACGTCTACATGCCGATCACGCCGATGTTCCATGTGCACGCCTGGGGAATGCCGTACATCGCGACCGCGCTCGGGCTCAAGCAGGTCTATCCGGGCCGTTATTCGCCGGACGGATTGGTCGCGCTGATCGCGCGCGAAGCGGTGACGTTCTCGCATTGCGTGCCGACGCTGCTCGCGATGATTCTCGACAGCCCGGCGTCGGCGGCGGCCGACCTGTCGGCGTGGAAGGTGATCGTCGGCGGCTCGCCGCTGTCCGACGGGCTGGCGCGGGCGGCGCTCGCGCGCGGGATCGAGGTCTACACCGGGTACGGGATGTCGGAAACCTGCCCGCTGATGACCATCGCGCAGATCGACCCGCCGCGCGCGGCCGGCGGCGCATCGGCCGACGACGACATCGCGCGCCGGACCAAGGCGGGGCTGCCGTTGCCGCTCGTCGACCTGCGCATCGTCGATGCGCAGTTTCGCGACGTGCCGCACGACGGCCGCTCGGCGGGCGAGGTCGTCGTGCGGACGCCGTGGGCGACGCAAGGCTATCTGGGCGATGCGCCGGCGTCGGCCGCGCTGTGGGCCGGCGGCTATCTGCATACGAACGACATCGGCGTGATCGATCCCGACGGCCGGCTGCAGATCACCGACCGCATCAAGGACGTGATCAAGACGGGCGGGGAATGGGTCTCGTCGCTCGAACTGGAGAGCATCCTGTCGCGTCATCCGGCCGTGCGCGAATCGGCGGTGATCGGCGTGAAGGATGCGCGCTGGGGCGAGCGTCCGCTCGCGCTGGTCGTGCTGACCGACGAGCAGGTCGGTCGCGTCGAGCCGGAGGAATTGAAAGCGCATGTGAAGCAAGTGGCCGACCGCGGGCTGATCTCGCGCTATGCGGTGCCGGAGCGGCTGCTGATCGTCGACGCGATCGAGAAGACGAGCGTCGGGAAGATCAACAAGCGCGCGTTGCGCGAGCGCTACCAGCCCGACTGACGAGTGCCCGGCAGCCCAGACGCCGGCGGCCAGGGCCACGCGGCTCCCCGCCCGGGGTAACCCCCCGAATGGGGGGCTGAACATCGCGCGCCGGTTCGAGAACAATGCGGGTCCCGTGTCGCGGACCGATACGCGCTGCGCGTGCCCACGCCGGTACGGACATCACCTACTTTTGACGGCCGGCGTCGAATCGTTATGCTGTTTTCGGCGCACGGCGAGACCGGGCCCGGCCGGCGGCTTCGCCGGCGGGCCGGCGGACACGCGATCAGCGCGAGGAGAACACGAACAGCATGGCGCCGATGGACAGCAGACAACCGGCTCGCCCGCCGGACCCCGATGCGATCGAAGTGCTGGTGCGCACCAAGCTGGCGCCGGCGTCGGCCCGCGGCATCGTGGCGCGCATCGCGCGGCTCGGCCGGCTCAAGCGCGGCCTCGACCGCCGGCTGACGCTCGTGTGCGCGCCGGCCGGATATGGCAAGACCACGCTGCTGGCGGAATGGCGCCATGCGCTGGTGGCGTCGGGCGTGAAGGTCGCGTGGGTGAGTCTCGACCAGGACGACGACAACGCGTCGATCTTCGCGTCCTACGTGGTCGCCGCGATCGTCGACGCAACCGGCGGCGTCGGCGCCCGCGCGCAGCAGTTGTTGCGCGATCGCGCGCTGATTCCGCTGAAGACCGTCTTCGACGAACTGCTCAACGAACTGGACAGCGCGGGCGTCGACCTGTTCCTGATGCTCGACGACTTCGATCGCCTCGCGTCGCCGGTCATCCACGACGCGATGTTCGACCTGCTGCGCTACGCGCCGTCGAACCTGCACGTCGTGCTGGCGTGCCGCTCGGTACCCGCGTTGCCGCTCAGCTATTTCGAATCGCGCGACGAACTCGTGCGGGTGGACGAGCACGACCTGCGTTTCGACGACACGGAGACGCGTGCGTTCTTCGAGCGGGTGGCCGGCAAGCCGCTCAATGCGGACAACGTCGCGCGTCTGCGCGCGGCGACCGAAGGCTGGGTGTCGGGCCTGCAACTGGCGGCCCTGGCGCTGCACGACGACAGCGACGCGGCGCGCGTGGCCGAGCAGGTCAGCCACGCGCGTGCCGGCATCGCCGCGTACCTGAACGAGAACGTGATGACGCAGGTGCCGGACGCGATCCGCCACTTCCTGCTGCATACGGCGGTGCTGGACCGGATGACGCCGGCGCTGTGCGATGCGCTGACCGGCCGCGACGATGCGCTCGGCTGCCTCGAATGGCTGAATGCGCACAACCTGTTCATCCGGTCGATCGACGGTGACCGGCGGCGCTACCGCTATCACGCGCTGTTCCTGCAATACCTGCGGGAGGAACTGGCGCTGCGCGAGCCCGGCGCGGTGGCCACGCTGCATCGTCGCGCGAGCGCCTGGTACGCGGACGAGCGGCAATGGCCGGACGCCGTCAGGCACGCGCTCGCGGCGGGCGACTTCGACGCGGCCGCCGGCTGGGTCGAGGCGTGCGCGATGAAGCTCATCGCGTCGAGCGACGTGCGCACGGTGCTCGACTGGGTGTCGCGCCTGCCCGCGCAGGCGCTGGCGGGCCGCCTGCGGTTGCGGATCGCGCATACGTGGGCGCTCGCGCTGTCGATGCAGATGGTCGAGGCGCGCCGCGCGCTGGAAGCGCTGGAAGCCGACATCGCGACCGGGCGACTCGATACCGATGCCGTCACGGCGACCGAACTGCTGGCCGTCCGCTCGCTGATCGCCGGGCTGTCGGATCACAGCATCGAATCGCTGCAGCTCGGCGAGCGCGTACTCGCGGCCGCGCCGCCGGCCGGTTCGTGGGTCGAGCAGATCGGGCAGACGACGCTGATCTTCGGGCTCGGCTACGCGGGCCGCCTCGGCGACGTGCGGGATCTCGGCGCGCGCGCGGAACACGCGGCGTCGGGGCACGAGCCGCTTTACGCGAACGTGTACCGCCAGAACATGTCGGGCCTGGCCGAGTTCGTCGCGGGCCGGCTGCACGACGCGTCGAAGACGTTCGAGACGGCGCTGCGGGCCGCCGAACAATCGGCGGGTCGCCTGTCGGCGGCGACGGCGCTGTCGGCCGGCTATCTGTCGGCGATCTATTACGAATGGAACGACTGGGCGAAGGTGCGCGACGCGCAGGCCGACCGCTTCGACATCGCGATGCAGGCGTGCTCGCTCGGGCCGTTGCTGCGGTTCATGCAGACGGCCGCGCTGCTGCAATTCCAGTCGGGAAACGATGCGCGCGCGCACGACATGCTCGACGAAGCCGATCGCGTCGCGTGCAGCCGGCAATGGCTGCGGCTGCGCGTCGCGTGCATGGCGACCGGTATCCGGCTGCATCTGGCCGCCGGCAAGCCGACGCAAGCCCATCGCGTGGGGCGGGCGCTGGCGTCGCTGGTGTCGCCCGTGCCGCCGGACGAAGCGTCGAGCCACGTCGAGACGTGGCAGATGGCGCAATCCGCGCAGGCCAGGCTGCTGCTCGCCGATGCGCGCGCGAGCGAGGCGGCCCAACGCATGGCGACCGTGCACGCGGTGCTGGCCGCACGCGGGTTCGACTGGTTCGCGGCGCAGGCGGCCGTGCTGCTTGCGATCGCGCTCGACCAGGCGGGCGACGAAAGCGCGGCGCTCGCGGCGTTGGCGCGCGCGCTCGAATACGGCCAGGGCAACGGACTCGTCCGAACCTTCGTCGACGAAGGGGCCGCGGCCGAGCGCCTGCTGGCGCGCTTACACAAGCGTGCCGACCGCTTTCCGGCGGTCGGCGCATGGTATCTGCGCGATCTGGCCCGTGCGTTCGACGGGCAGCGGCAATCGAACGCCACGCCCGCCACACGGCAGGGTGGGGCCGGCAACCTCAGCGCACGGGAAGTCGAGATCCTCGACTACGTCGCGCGCGGCCTGTCGAACAAGGAAATTGCCCGTGCGCTGCGGGTCGCGCCGGAGACGATCAAGTGGCACCTGAAGAACGTCTTCGAGAAGCTCAACGTGACGTCGCGCATCCAGGCGGTGCGCAGCGGGCTGGCGCTCGATCCGTCGCGGGTGCGGCGCGACGACGAATGACCGGCCGATACGGTGCCGGCGCGCGTCAGCGGTGCGCGGCGAACGCGGCCACGATCTCGTCGATCGCCGCGCGAATGCGCGCGGTGTGGCGCAGGTCGCGGTGCGTGACGAGCCAGACCTCGTACGGCGACTGCCGCATGCGGTCCGGCCAGATGCGCGTGAGCCCGTCGCGCTCGCCCATGTGGACGGGAATCTCGCCGACGCCGAGGCCCGCGCGCAGCGCCGCGCGCATCATCAGGTTCGAGTTCGTGCGCGTGACGATGCGCCCGCCGTCGATCGGTTCGCCGGCGAGGGTCGGCTTGCGGCTGGCGTCGATGTACGGCTGGTAGACGACGAGGTCGTGGCCCGCGAACGCGCGGCCGCGCTCGGGCTCGCCGTGCCGGCGCAGATAGTCGGGCGACGCGAACAGGCCCATGTCCCAGCACGCCAGCCGGCGTGCGACCAGATCGGGGTTCTCGGGCCGCACGGTGCGGATGGCGATATCGGCTTCGCGCTTCGCGAGATTCAGGATGTGGGTCGACGTGTTCAGCGCGACGGAGACGTCGGGATGTTTCGCGTGCAGCCGCGCGATCGACGGCATCACGAACTCGATCGCGAGCGCGTCGGTCGTCGTGATCTTCACCTCGCCGGCAAGCCGCCGGTCGACCCCGTGCGTCAGCCGCACCAGCTCGTGCGCGTGCTGCTCCATCGCCTCGGCGGCGCGTAGCGCCAGTTCGCCGACCGGCGTGGGCAGATAGCCTTTCGACGAGCGCAGGAACAGCGTCGCGCCGAGCATGTGCTCGAGCGTCGCGAGCCGCCGCCCGACCGTCGCCTGATCGACGCCGAGCGTCTGCGCCGCGCGGCGCAGCGTGCGCTCGCGATGGATTGCGAGAAAGACGCGCGCGTCGTCCCAGTTCATCGTGTGTCCCGACTGATGCATTTTTGCATTCCCCGACCGGTAATTCGCTGCGTGCCCGCCAGCGGCATCGCCCATAGACTGGCTTCACACACATGGCGATGCCGCGATTCGCGGATGGCCCGCGAATCGGCCGCGCATCGACGAACGTTGAGGATCATATCGTGATTGATGACGCGAACCCCCTTCCCACCCACATGACCGCGATCGAAATCGTGCGTCCCGGCGGCCCCGACGTGCTCGTGCCGGCGACCCGCGCCGTACCGGTGCCAGGCCCCGACGACGTGCTGATCCGGATTCATGCGGCCGGCGTCAACGGCCCGGACGTGTTCCAGCGCAAGGGGCTGTACGATCCGCCGCCCGGCGCGTCCGACATTCCCGGCCTCGAGATCGCCGGCGAAATCGTCGCGGTCGGCCGCGACGTCACGCGGTTCGCCGTCGGCGATCGCGTCTGCGCGCTGATTCCCGGTGGCGGCTACGCGGAATACGCGGTGGCGAACGAGAGCAACACGCTCGCGATTCCCGACGGCCTCGGGATGGCCGAGGCGGCGGCGCTGCCGGAGACCTTCATGACGGTCTGGCTGAACCTGTTCCAGCGCGGCCGGTTGTCGCCCGGCGAAAGCGTGCTGATCCACGGCGGCGCGTCGGGCATCGGCACGACGGCGACGATGCTGGCGAAGGCGTTCGGCGCGTCGACGATCATCACGACCGTCGGGTCGGACGCGCAACGCGACGCGAGCATGCGGCTCGGCGCGGATCTCGCGATCGACTATCGCAGCGAGGATTTCGTCGAGGCGGTCGCGCGCTTCACGGGCGGCAAGGGCGTCGACGTGATCGTCGACATCATCGCGGGCGACTACGTCGCGCGCAATTTCGCGGCGGCCGCGATGAACGGGCGCATCGTGCAGATCGGCGTGATCAATGGCCCCGCGAAGGCGCTCGATCTGTTTCCGATGCTGACGAAGCGGCTCACGCACATCGGCTCGACGCTGCGCTCGCGCACTTACGCGGAGAAGGCGCAGATCATTCGCGAGCTCGAGGAGGCCGTGTGGCCGCTGATCCGGCAAGGCACGGTCAAGCCTCGGGTCTATCGGCTGTTCGATCTGCGCGACGCCCGTGCGGCGCACGAGCTGATGGATTCGGGACGACATATCGGCAAGATCGTGCTGGCGACGCGGGCTGCGGAGGGATCGCTGCGGGCCGCCGTCGACGCAAACGCCAAGCATTCCACATGATCGGCCTACCCTTCAGCCCCCCGGTCGGGGGGCTGAAGCCGCGGCGGGGATGGTCCGACAATCGGGGCACCGAATGCGTCGCCGCGCCCCGCCGGCGCGTCGCGTGGATGCAGCACCGCACTGGACGATGAGTCGAAATGGACATGCTCGAGAACATGCGGACGTTCGTTCGCGTCGTGCAGGCCGGCAGCTTCTCCGCCGTGGCGAAGCAGACCGATGTCGCGACCGCCCAGGTGTCGAGGGCCGTCGCGAGCCTGGAAGCGTATGCGCAGATTCGTCTGTTGAACCGGACCACCCGGAAAATCGCGCTGACCGACAGCGGACGCCGCTATTTCGAGCGCCTGCAATCGATCCTCGGCGATGTCGACCAGGCGAACGCCGA
Organism: Burkholderia sp. 9779_493; assembly: GCF_015712215.1. Classification (NCBI taxonomy): domain Bacteria; kingdom Pseudomonadati; phylum Pseudomonadota; class Betaproteobacteria; order Burkholderiales; family Burkholderiaceae; genus Burkholderia; species Burkholderia sp. 9779_493. The sequence goes on along the minus strand of NZ_JACCQA010000006.1, from coordinate 122,112 downwards.
GGCGAGGAACGCGCTGGTCCGCCCGTACGGACGCCTGCGCGTGCATACGATGCCGGGGCTCGGGCAGAGCCATGTCACCGCGTCGGCCGTCGCCTACCGGGCGCGCTTTCCCGACGTCGCCATCGAGATGACCTATTCGCAGCGGATGCCCAATCTCGTCGAGGAGGGCTACGACGTGTCGGTCGTCACGGCCGCGAGCCTGCCGGACTCCGCGTGCATCGCGCATTCGTGCGGCACGTCCTTCAGCGTGCTGGTCGCGTCGCCGGCCTACCTCGACCGCCACGGCGCGCCGGCCGTGCCCGCCGACCTGGCGCGCCATACCTGCCTGCGCCTCGATACGCCGGCGGAAGCGAACGGCGAATGGCTGCTGCACGGCGCGGGCGGCCAGGCGGTGTCGCATGCGGTCACGGCCGCGCCGTTCCACGCGAATGCGCCGGAGGCGATGTCGATCGCGCTGCGCGCGGGGCTGGGCATCGGTTCGCTCGCGATCTATTCGGCGATCGACGACCTGCGCACCGGGCGGCTCGTGCGCGTGCTGCCGGACTACCGGTTGACGATGCTCGACGTGTACGCGATGTATGCGTCGCGTCGCTTCCTGGACGCGAAGGTCCGCACCTTCGTCGAGCATCTGCGCTTGGGGTTGTCGCCCGCGCTGAAAGCCGACGCCCGCGCGCTCGACGCGCTCGCGGCGCCGCGCGGCTGCGAGCGTGCCCGTGCCCGTGCGGTGGCCGGTGTCACGGCCTGACGGCCGGCCCATCCGTCGTATCCGTTGTACCCGTTCGTTCCTGTCGAGGAGAATCCGATGAAGTCCCGTTTTGCAATCGTCGTTGCAGGTTTCGTTGCGTTGTCGCCGCTGGCCGGTCAAGCGCAGTCCGCCGCACCCACCGCGCCCGCCGAGCAGGCGGCATCGGCGGCCGCGTCGCCGCGAGCGGCGAAGAAGGCCGAACGCGCGGCCGACCGCGCATTCGCGAAGAAGGTTCGGCAGGCCATCGCGAGGGCGCCCGGCGTGGGCAATGCGCAGGTCACCGTGTTCGCGAAGGCGAAGACGGGCGACGTGACACTGGCCGGGCAGATCGCCGACGAGTCGCAGGACCGGGCCGCGGTGGACGCGGCCCGCCAGGTACCGGGCGTGACGTCGGTGAAGAGCAAGCTCCAGTTACGCCTGGAGGGTGGCCAGTAACGGGTAGGGTTGACGGCATCGGATGCATGTCTTTGCGGGTCTCGTCGTGTAAAGAATCCACGGCGAAGGCTCGGGAAGGCACGCACCCGTGCCGGCTGCGACGCGTCCCGCCGGTGGCAGGGGCGTCAGATGCGACCGAGCAGCACCAGTATCACGACAATGACGACGATCAGCCCGACGGTCCCCGATGGCCAGTAGCCCCAGCTTCGGCTATGCGGCCATGCAGGAAATGCTCCGATGAGCAGCAGAATCAGAACGATGATGAGGATCGTACCGAGCATCGCATCCCTCCTGGATTTATTCGACACGGTGTCGGCTGTCGCAATTCGCGTGCCGCGAGGCGACGATCGTTCCGTAGGGCGCCGCTGCCGCATCGGACGGTGCGCGGCGGGCGACCGGGATTATGCGCCGGCCTCCGTGCCGGCGGTGTCCGGCCAGAGCAGGGCCTGGGCGACGACGACGTGATCGCCGTTGAAGGTGGCGGCGGGCGAGCCGTACAGGCGATAGCCGAGCGCCAGCGCATCCGACACGCGGTGGCAAAACGTGGCGTCGTCCTTGCCCGTCAGCAAGCGATAGCGGGGCAGGTCGTTGGGTGGGGAAGACGACATGGGCGGGACTCCTGTGAAGGGGGCGGATCGGGCAGTATAAGTCGGGCAAACCCACGCCATCTGCGAAGGCAGGGGCATTTACATCATGAATGCTCGTTCATTCAACAAATAAATTTTAAAAATGGCCGCCCGCTCGCTATGCTGAATCCTTCACTCAGGCGGGCATGCAATGGCGGAACTCTTTCTGGTACGGCACGGGCAGGCGTCGTTCGGCACCGACGACTACGACCGGCTTTCCGCGGCGGGCGACCAGCAGGGCGTCTGGCTCGGCGAATACTTCGCGCGGCAGGGGCTGACGTTCGACCGCGTGATCTGCGGCACGATGAACCGCCATGCGCAGACGGTCGCCGCGATCCTGCGCGGAATGGACCGCGAAGGCGTCGCGGTCGACCGCCATCCGGGCCTGAACGAATACGATTTCCACGGGCTGTTCGCGGCCGCCGCCAGCGACTACCCGGAAATCGCGCGGCTCGCGGCCGGCTCGATGAAGGAACATTTCCGCGCGCTCCGGCAGGTGCTGCAGCTGTGGACCGAGGACAAGCTCGGCGATGCGGCTCCCGAAACCTGGGCCCATTTCCAGCAGCGCGTGGCCGACGCGCGCGCCGCGATCCGCCACGGCGGCGGCCAGCGCGTGCTGGCGGTGAGCTCCGGCGGCCCGATCGCGGTCACCGTGCAGCAGGTGCTCGCGGCGCCGCCGTCGAGCGCGATCGCGCTGAACCTGCAGATCCGCAACAGCAGTCTTTCGCAGTTTTTCTTCAACGCCGAGGCGTTCCACCTCGCGTCGTTCAACGGCATCCCGCATCTGGAGGATCCCGAACGACACGCGCTGCGCACCTACGGCTGACCCACGAACGATCGCGACGATGACGAACCCTTCCCAGCAACTCGACGTAGCCCGCCTCACGCGCTATCTGGAAACGCACGTGCCGGGCTTCGAAGGCCCGGTCGACACGGAGAAGTTTGCCGGCGGCCAGTCGAATCCGACTTTCCTGCTGAATGCGAAGAGCGGCCGCTACGTGCTGCGCCGCCAGCCGCCGGGCGAACTGCTGAAATCCGCGCACGCGGTCGACCGCGAATTCCGCGTGCTGACCGCGCTGTCGGGCACCGCGGTGCCGGTCGCGCACCCGTATCACCTGTGCGAAGACCGCGACGTGATCGGCAGCCTGTTCTACGTGATGAGTTTCGAGGATGGCCGGATCTTCTGGGATCCCGCGCTGCCCGAACTGCCGAAGGCCGAGCGCGCGACCTGCTACGACGCGCTGCTGCAGACGATGGCCGCGCTGCACGACGTCGATGTCGACGCGGTGGGCCTCGCCGACTACGGCCGCCCGGGCAACTACTTCGAACGCCAGATCGGCGTGTGGACGAAGCAGTATCGCGCGGCCGAAACCGGCCGCCTCGATGCGATGGAGACGCTGATCGACTGGCTGCCGAAAGCATGCCCCGAGGACACGGGCCGGCCGGCGCTGGTGCACGGCGATTTCCGGATCGACAACCTGATGTTCGCGCGCGACGGCTATCGCGTGCAGGCCGTGCTCGACTGGGAGCTGTCGACGCTCGGCAACCCGCTCGCCGATCTCGCGTATTTCTGCATGTGCCTGCGGCTGCCGTCGGGCGGCCAGGTGCGCGGGCTCGCGGGCCAGGATCGCGCGGCACTCGGGATTCCGGACGAAGCGGCGATCGTCGCGCGCTACTGCGAGCTGCGCGGCATCGCGCCGATCCGCGACTGGCATTTCTACCTCGCCTTCAGTTTCTTCCGGCTCGCGGCGATCGCGCAGGGCGTGAAGGCGCGCGCGCTGCAGGGCAACGCATCGAGCGAGCAGGCGCTGCGCGTCGGCGAAATGGCCGGCCGGCTGGCCGAACTGGCCGTCGGCGTGATCGACGCGCATCGCTGATATCGCCGCGAAGCGTCACGCTCGCCGCGCGGCGACACGACAACCCAATCAATGGAGGAGCACAGCAACATGGCAACGAACCTGTTCGACCTGACGGGCAAGATCGCACTGGTGACGGGCGCGAGCCGCGGCATCGGCGAAGAAATCGCGAAGCTGCTCGCCGAACAAGGCGCGCACGTGATCGTGTCGAGCCGCAAGATCGACGACTGCCAGGCGGTTGCGGACGCAATCGTCGCGGCGGGCGGCCGCGCCGAGGCGCTCGCGTGCCACGTCGGGCGTCTGGAGGACATCGCCGCGACGTTCGAGCACATCCGCGGCAAGCACGGCCGTCTCGACATCCTCGTGAACAACGCGGCCGCGAACCCGTATTTCGGGCACATCCTCGATACCGATCTCGCCGCGTACGAGAAGACCGTCGACGTGAACATCCGCGGGTACTTCTTCATGTCGGTCGAAGCCGGCAAGCTGATGAAGACGCACGGCGGCGGCGCGATCGTCAACACCGCGTCGGTGAACGCGCTGCAGCCGGGGGACCGGCAAGGCATCTACTCGATCACGAAGGCGGCCGTCGTCAACATGACGAAGGCGTTCGCGAAGGAATGCGGGCCGCTCGGCATCCGCGTGAACGCGCTGCTGCCGGGGTTGACGAAGACGAAGTTCGCGGGCGCGCTGTTCGCGGACAAGGACATCTACGAAACCTGGATGACGAAGATCCCGCTGCGCCGCCACGCGGAGCCGCGCGAAATGGCCGGCACCGTGCTGTATCTCGTGTCGGACGCGGCGAGCTACACGAACGGCGAATGCATCGTCGTCGACGGCGGCCTGACGATCTGAGCGCGCGATGAAACTCGACAGCTACGCCGGCCAGGCCGTGATGATCACCGGCGCCGCGAGCGGCTTCGGCGCGCTGCTCGCGCGCGAACTCGCCGCGATGGGCGCGCGGCTCGCGCTCGGCGACCTGAACGGCGATGCGCTCGAACGCGTGGCCGCGCCGCTGCGCGCGGCCGGCGCCGACGTGATCGCGCAGCGCTGCGACGTGCGCGTCGAAACGGAGGTCGCCGCGCTGGTGCAGGAAGCCGTCGCGCGCTTCGGGCGGCTCGACGTCGGCATCAACAACGCGGGCATTGCGCCACCGATGAAGGCGCTGATCGACACCGACGAAGCCGATCTCGACCTGAACTTCGCGGTGAACGCCAAGGGCGTGTTCTTCGGGATGAAGCACCAGATCCGCCAGATGCTCGCGCAGCGCGAAGGCGTGATCCTGAACGTCGCGTCGATGGCCGGGCTCGGCGGCGCGCCGAAGCTGGCCGCGTATGCGGCATCGAAACATGCGGTGGTCGGGCTCACGAAGACGGCCGCGCTCGAATACGCGCGCCACGGCATCCGCGTGAATGCGGTGTGCCCGTTCTACAGCACGACGCCGATGGTCACCGACAGCGAGATCGGCGAGCGCCAGGATTTTCTGGCGCAGGGCTCGCCGATGAAGCGGCTCGGCCGGCCCGACGAAATCGTCGCGACGATGCTGATGCTGTGCGCGAAGGACAACACGTATCTGACCGGGCAGGCCGTCGCCGTCGACGGCGGCGTCTCGGCCTTCTGAACCGAACGAACGGAAACACGGAAATCTCGAGGAGTCGATCATGGACTTTGGCTACACCCCGAAAGTGGAAGCACTGCGCGAACGCGTGAGCGCATTCATGGATGCGCACATCGTGCCGCGCATCCGCCAGTGGAACGACGAAGTGCACGCGGGCCAGTATCCGGTGTCGTTCATGGAGGAACTGAAGGAACGCGCGAAGGCGGAAGGGCTGTGGAACCTGTTCCTGCCGCACCTGAAGGACGACGAGCCGGGGATGGGCCTGACGAACCTCGAATACGCGCCGCTCGCCGAGATCATGGGGCGCGTGAGCTGGGCGTCGGAAGTGTTCAACTGCAACGCGCCGGACACCGGCAACATGGAGCTGCTGCACATGTTCGCGACGCCCGAGCAGCGCGAACAGTGGCTGCTGCCGCTGCTGCGCGGCGAGATCCGCTCGGCGTTCGCGATGACGGAGCCCGACGTCGCGTCGTCGGATGCGACCAACATCACGACACGCATCGAGCGCGTGGGCGACGAGTACGTGATCAACGGCCGCAAGTGGTTCATCACGAACGCCGCGCATCCGAACTGCAAGATCTTCATCGTGATGGGCAAGACCGATCCCGACGCCGAGTCGCACCAGCAGCAGAGCATGATCCTCGTGCCGCGCGACACGCCGGGCGTGACGGTCGTGCGCAACATCACGGTGGTCAATCACCACGCGCCGGAAGGGCACTGCGAGATCACGTTCGACAACGTGCGCGTGCCGGCGCGCAACCTGCTCGGCGAGGAAGGCAGCGGCTTCGCGCTCGCGCAGGCGCGCCTCGGGCCGGGCCGCATCCACCACTGCATGCGCTCGATCGGCGCGGCCGAGCTGGCGCTGGAGCTGATGGTCGACCGCGCGCAGTCGCGCGTCGCGTTCGGCAAGCCGCTGAACCGGCACGGCACGGTCGGCGAATGGATCGCGCGCTCGCGTATCGAGATCGACCAGGCACGCCTCTTGGTGCTGAAGGCCGCGTGGATGATCGACAAGGTCGGCGCGAAGGCGGCGCGCAAGGAAATCTCGATGATCAAGGCGCTCGTGCCGACCGTCTACACGGACGTGTGCGACCGCGCGATGCAGGTATTCGGCGCGGCCGGCCTGAGCCCCGATACGCCGCTGGCCGACCTGTGGACCTGGGGCCGCGCGCTGCGCTTCGCCGACGGCCCGGATGAGGTGCACCTGCAGGCGATCGCGCGGATGGAGATCAAGGACGGCGAACCCGGCGCGACCGCGCCGTACCTGACGCCGCCGCCGCGCGGCTGAGCGGCGCGCCGGAGAGCGACGTGGGCGAACGGGAGGCGCACGCCGTATTAAGATGCCGGCAAGGAGATCCGGCGATGCGCCTTTCGAAGATTGATCTGAACCTGTTCGTCGTATTCGAGGCGATCTACAACAAGCGCAACCTGACGCGCGCGGCCGAGGTGCTGAACCTCACGCAGCCGGCCGTCAGCAACGCGCTGGCGCGGCTGCGCAAGACGCTGAACGATCCGCTGTTCGTCAGCACGCCGGCCGGGATGATGCCGACGCCGATGGCCGAGAACATCGTCGGCCGCGTGCGCGAGGCGCTGCAACTGCTCGATTCGAGCGCGCATGAAGGCGACGTGTTCGACCCGGCTTCGTCCGAGCGCGTGTTCCGGCTCAGCATGAGCGACCTGACCGAGGCGCTGCTGCTGCCCGCGCTCGGCGAACTGCTGCAGACGCATGCGCCCGGCATGCACGTGCGCAGCTATACGATGGACCGCCGCGAAGTCGCGACCGCGCTCGCGAACGGCTCGGTCGACATCGCGATCGACGCGCCGCTGATCGGCGATCCGCATCTGCACCAGGCGCTGCTGGTGCAGGACCGCTACGCATGCATGATCCGCGACGATCACCCGTTCAACGGCGACACGCTGACCATGGACGACTACCTGTCGATGGGCCACATCCACGTGTCGAGCCGCCGCAAGGGCAGCGGGCACGTCGACGCGGAACTGACGCGGCTCGGGCTGCGCCGCAATATCCAGATGCGCGTGCAGCACTACATGGTCGCGCCACTGATCGCGATGCGAAGCGATCTCGCGCTGACGGCGCCGCTGCGGCTGCTGCAGCGCTATCCGGCGCGCATTCTGGAACTGCCGTTCGAGATGCCGGGGCTCGACTACTTCTGCTACTGGCATCGCAGCGCCGATCAGGATCAGGGCAGCCAGTGGCTGCGCGAGCAATTGATGACGCTGATGGGCGGGATCGGCGAGGTGCGGTGACGCGCGCGCAGGCGGCTCAATACGATTCGTCGTCGAAGCGTGACGATGCGGGCCGGCGTTTCATGTCCTTCAACCAGTTCCTGACCTGATCCGGATCCTCGAACTCGCGCAGCGTGACGGTCAAATCCTGGTTGCTCCGCTGCATGCCGGCGATGTCGCGCGCAAGCATGCGCAGCACGGTATCGGGCGCGACCTTGGTGGACGGCGCGATCCCGTACGTGCGCCGGAAGTCGTGCTCGACGTGCACGATCTCCTGATCGAGTTCGCGCAGCTGTTCCTCCAGGATGCCGTTGTAGCGCGTGAGCCGCGCTTCGCCGAGACCGTCGATCGCACGCCGGTCGATCTGTTCGATTTCCAGCTGCAGTTCGAGCAACTGGAGCAGATTGCCTTTCTCGTAGGCACGGTTGACCCGCTGCATCAGCACGGTCTTGCGTTGCTGCTCCTGCGGATCGGGTTCGCGATCGGGGTGCAGCGCGCTGGCCAGCTTGCGATAGATCTCGCGGATCGATTTGCTCGATTCGGCCTGCTCGGCTTCGATCCGGGCCTGCGCGGCCGATTGCTTCGGTGCCTTCTTGCGCTTGGCGCGCTGCGCCTCGCGGGCCGCATGGGCGGCCATGTCGCGCTCGAACTGGGCGTCGAGTTCAGCCTGCATGCGTGCCGCGAGTTCGTCGGGCGACAGCGTGTCGAGATCTTCTGGCGGTTGCGGCTCGGGTTCCTGTTCCCGTCCCGGTTTGGCGGGCTCGGGAGCGCCTGCCGCGTGGCCGGTGTGCGCGGGTCCGGCATGCCGGTCGTAGATGATTTTCAACGTCGCGTCGTCGCTGACGTCGAGCAAATCGCGCGCCATGTCGACGATCAGGTCCGACAGCGTGCGCTGCTCGGCCTTGCTCAGGCCCTTCTGCAGGAACGCGTCGTCGAGCAGATGGATCAGCCGGATGCGCAGCGCAGTCGCTTCCTGTTCGAGCGGCAGCAGAGCGTCGACGAACTTCTTCTGGAACGCCGGCATCACGGCTTCCCACGCGCCGAGCCGCTCGCGCCGCGTCTCGATCTGCTTGACGAGCGTATTGAACGTTTGCTGGGCTTTCGACAGGCTGGCTGTCTCGTGGCCGGGTGCGATGGCGACCGCGGCACCGCGACGTGCGGTCATGATGAGTGTCCTCCGGCCGCGGCGGGACGCGCGGCAGGCCGGTATTTTAGCCGCATGCCCGCGGGGCGGCGCGGAGTTGGGGGCTTCCTCCCGGTGACCGGCGGCGCGTCAGTGCGCCACGGCCGCCGCTGCCGGCGCGCCGGAATCCGAACCCGGTGCGCCGTTCGGGCCGTAGCCCGCTTCGGCATTCTTGTGTTCGGCGAGGCGCTTCGCGGCCAGGCGTTCCTGCGCGGCGACGATGTCGTCCGGATAGCTGTCGCCGTCGCCGATCGACGGGTTGTAGCCGACCGATTCGAGGTCCAGCAACTCCTGGCGCACTTGCGCGCGGGTGAGCGTCGAGTGGGACGACGACTGCGCGTACGACAGGGTCGGTGCGGCAAGCAGCGCGGTGGCGGTAGTGGTGACGGCGGCGATGGTAACGATGAGCGATTTCACGATTTCCTCAGACGGTTTCGTTGCGATTCGGCGTACCTGCGGCAGGCCGCCAGATCGATGGAGCAAGTTTAGGAACCCGGAACGGCCGGATAAACGGCGATTCCTGGCGAGCTGTGTTCCAGAATGCGTGAGAGTGCGCAATGCGCATGCCGGGGCGATCACGCATCGGCGATGGCTGCGGCGGTGCTTGCCGCATGGGCCGTTCCTGACGCGTGTGGTGAGGCGACCCTGATTGCATCAATCGTGTCGCTCGGGACGGCCCGGCTCAGCGGCAGGTGCGTGCATCGGTCGCGAGGCCAATGATCCGGCATGCGGCCGGAGCGACCGGTCGGCGCGGCGTCAAAGCTGGACGCCTGATCGAGGCAATCGGTTTTACTTGTCGTGCGGCAGGTGGGGACGTGCGAATGCCGACCGATGCGGCTTCGGATCGATCCGCAGACTCATGGTCGACGCACGATGAATGGCCTGCAAGGCTCGGTTGCGTGCGCAACCGGGACGGGCTGGCGTGTGATCCGTCAATCGCCGAACAACTGCCCCTGCCCGGAGATCACGCGTTCGAAATCGTCGCGCAGGAACGGCAGGATCGCATCGGCGACGGGCTGAAGCTGGCGGCTCAGGTAGAACGCATAGTCGATCGGCGAGCGCATCGTTTCGAGCGGCTCGGGGCCGGCCGTCGTCATCACGTAGCTGATCCAGCCGCCGCGCTGATACTGCAGCGGCCGGCCCTGCGCATGATTGAACTCGTCGGCGATGCGCGCCGCGCGCACGTGCGGCGGCACGTTGCGCTCGTATTCGCGCAGCGGCCGGCGCACGCGCTTGCGGTAGACGAGCTGATCGTCGAATTCGCCGGCCAGCGTGCGCCGCACGTAGTCGCGAATGAAATCCTGATACGGTTCGCGCCTGAACACGCGCCGGTACAACTCGCGCTGAAACTGCTGCGCGAGCGGCGTCCAGTCGGTGCGCACCGTTTCGAGCCCCTTGAACACGAGATCCTCGCCGCCGTCGGCCGTCGCCGCGAGGCCCGCATAGCGCTTCTTGCTGCCTTCTTCCGCGCCGCGCACGGTCGGCATCAGGAAGCGGCGGTAATGCCGCTCGTATTGCAGCTCCAGCGCGCTGTCGAGCCCGAACTGCTCGCGCAGGTGCGCTTGCCACCAGCGATTCACGTGCTCGACCAGCGCCCGACCCTTCGCGCCGGCTTCGTCGTCGTCATGCGCGCGGCCGAGCCATACGAACGTCGAATCGGTATCGCCGTAAATCACTTCGTAACCCTGAGCTTCGATCAGCTTGCGCGTGCGGTGCATGATCTCGTGGCCGCGCATCGTGATCGACGATGCGAGGCGCGGGTCGAAGAAGCGGCAGCCGGTCGAGCCGAGCACGCCGTAAAACGAATTCATGATGATCTTCAGCGCCTGCGACAGCGGTGCGTTGCGCTGCCGCTTCGCGTCGTCGCGGCCTTCCCACACGCGCCGTACGATGTCGGGCAGGCAGTGCGCGGTGCGCGAGAAACGCGCGCCGAGAAAACCGGGCACCGATGTGTCGTCGGCGGGGTGCGCGAGCCCCTCGATCAGCCCGACCGGATCGATCAGGAACGTGCGGATGATCGACGGATAGAGGCTCTTGTAGTCGAACACGAGCACCGAGTCGTACAGCCCGGGGCGCGAATCCATCACGAAGCCGCCGGGGCTGTTCTGTCCCGTCACGTCGCCGAGGTTCGGCGCGACATAGCCGAGCCGATGCATGCGCGGCAGGTACAGGTGCGTGAACGCCGCGACCGACCCGCCGGTGCGATCGGCCGCGAGGCCCGTGACGCTCGCGCGTTCGAGCGCGAAGGACAGCAGGTCGGCCTTGTCGAAGATGCGCGTGACGAGCTCGCAATCCTTCAGGTTGTAGCGCGCGAGCGCGGGCTTGTCGTGATCGAAGCGGCGCTGGATCTCGTCCATCCGCTGATACGGATTGTCGATCGACTTGCCTTCGCCGAGCAGCGACTGCGACACGTATTCGAGGCTGAACGACGGGAAGGTCCACGTCGCGGATTTCAGCATGTCGATGCCGTCGAGGATCAGCCGGCCGGCCGCGCCCGCGAAGAAGTGGTCGGGCTGCTGGCCGTGCGCGCGCCAGTCGAGCACGCTGCCGCCGCGCCCGAGTTTCAGCGGCACGCCGTATTGCTCCGCGTACGCGTGCAGGATGCGCAGGTCGAACTGCACGAGATTCCAGCCGATCACCGCATCGGGATCGTGCTCGTCGAACCAGTCGTTCAGCCGCGCGAGCATCGCGGGCCGGCTGTCGCAGTAGTCGAGATTGAAATCGAGCGTGCCGGTGCCATCGCGTTCGTCGCCGTTCGGCGGGCCGAGCATGTAGACCTGGCGCTGCCCGCAACCTTCGAGCGCGATCGAGTACAGCTCGCCGTGGACGCTGGTTTCGATGTCGAGCGACACGCAGCGCAGCGCGGGGCGGTAACCGGTCGCCGGCTTCAGCTCGCCGCCGGTCAGCGTGCCGTCGCGGCCGGGCTGGCCGCGAAACTCGACGCAGGCGGTGATGAAGCGCTCCATCGCGTAGCGGTCGGGCGGCTGCACGTCGGCTTCGTAGACGTCGACGCCGGCGGCGGCCAGGCGTTTCTGGAGCCCGGACAGATGGCGGTAGCGCTTGCAATAGAGGCCGACGACCGGGCGCTGCCGGAAGTCGCGCAGCGCGAGCGGCCGCAACTCGGCGTCGCGCTCGCCGGCCAGCGTGTGCTCGGCGAGCGCCTGCTGCTCGGCGGGGATGAACGCGACGGCTTCCTGCGGGCGCAACCGCACGCGGCGCGGGCCGTGTCCGGTTGCCAGCCAGAACTCGATCTCGATGCCGGATGCGGTGTCCCGCCAGTGGCGGGTAAGGATGAAGCCCTGCTCGAACGCCGTCAAAACGCTTGCTCGTCGTGGATGCTCAGGCGGCGGATTTTAGCGCCTGGAAGCGCTTTGCGCCGGCGGTGGTCGATGGCATCAGGTGGCAGGAAGCCGGAGCGTCACGACGGCCGCATCAGCACGCGCATGCCCGGCGCGATCCTCTGCGTGACTTCGCCGAACGCGGTGGTGTCGACGCGCGCGGACGCCTGCCGGTCGGCCGGCGACAACCGGTCGCGCGGCTGGACGACGATCTCGCGCATCTTGTCGGGGATGCCGTCGAATACGTCCCGGGTCGTTTTTTCCCAGTTCTTCGCCATCTTCAACCACGACTGCAGATACCGGATCGGCGTGGCGCCCTTCAGGAAGCTGGTGATTTCCGGATGATTCGGATCGTAAGACGACCGGAAGTACTGCCCGAGTTCGGTCGCGATCTTGTCGAATCGCAGCGACTCGGCCACGCAGAACACGACGAGCGATTGCGCGAGGAAGCGATCATCGGGCGTGAGCATGCGCTTGTCGCCGCCGGGTGTGCGCAGCAGGCCGCGAATCGCGCTATCGAGCGAGAAGCCGCGCACCGCGTCGCTGCCACTGGTGGCGATCGCATCGAACGGCATCCGGTCGAGATTGTGCGAGTAGTTTTCGAACGGATGACCGCCGATCAACTCGACGTACAGGTCGCGCGTACGCATGTTGAGCACGAGCGGTGTGCCGCCGGTGCTGGGAAGCAGGCTGATCGTAAACGAAGGCGGCGCCGCATTCGAACAGATCCGGTAGTACGTGTTGTCGTAGCGGATCAGGTTCGTGTGTTCGGTAACGGCGTCGCGAATGGCATCGATCTGGGTGTCCCAGGTGCGCCCGACACGCAAGATGAAATTCATGGAGATGTCTCCTGATGGCGGACCGAAGCCCGCACGGCCGGATCGGAAATCCGCGGCGGGTATGCCAGGGGCGCCCCGTCGCCTCTCTATTGCTCTTTTTAGGCTTTTGCAGCGGCTCGCGTCGGCGTAGCGTTTGTTCCGGCACCTTTTGTGAAAAGGCGGGCAACGGGCGCGAGGCAAACGATCATAGCAGGGCCGCGGGGTGGGTCGGCTCGGGCATCGCGCGGTGGGATCGGTGACGGTGGAACCGTGTCGTCGTGCAAGCCACGGGTGCTTGCAGTGGGACGTCAGGCGACGCGGAAATGCTCGGCCCACATCGTGCAGGACGAATGGCATCTGCTTGTCGCAGCATCTCGGTATTACTAAATGCATTCACGCCAATGAATAACCAATTACAGTTTTCAATTATTTGAATTCCACCCAATTGACGTCACAGAATCGTCATTCGTAGAATCGCCGGTCGAGAACAACATAATTCTGAGAGAGGCGCTATGGATGCGCACAGCATGATCGGGGCACTCACGGGAGGGCTGATTCAGCAGGAACGGCTTCTCAAGCTCGATACACCGCTTGGTAGTAACATCTTGATCCCGCATCGCGTGTTCGGGCAGTCTCGTATCGGTCGCGATTACCTGTTCATGGTCGACTGTGTGTCGACATCGAATGATGTCCAGCTCAAGGCACTGATTTCGCAGCCCATCACGCTGTGGATCCAGCAAACCGACAAGTCCTATCTTCCTCACCACGGCTATATTCATACCGCGAGAAAACTCGGTGTGGATGGCGGACTCGCGTGTTATCAGCTCAGTTTCTCGTCATGGCTGCATTTCCTGAAATTCCGACGGGACCAGCGCCACTGGCAAGACAAGACCGTCGACGCGATCATTGCCGACGTATTCGATGCGCATCCGCAGGCGCGCGGAATGTATCGCTTTGAATTGTCGCAACCGCTGCCCTCGCGTTCCTATTGCCGTCAGGACGAAACCGACTGGAATTTCGTGCATCGGCTGCTCGAATCCGAAGGTCTGTACGGCGTCTGGAAACAAGCGCAGGACGGCAAATCGCACACGCTCGTGATGACCGACCGTCTGCAGACGCTCGAGCCGCTTGCGCCGGCAACGGTCGAGTTTTCGCGGGCGGGCGTTCATGGCGAAGTGGACGCCTTGACGCAGTGGGCCGGTACCCGGACGCTGCAGTCCGTCCTGCTGTCGACGCGAACGTTCGACTACAAGAATCCGTCGACCCCTGCCAACCCGAAGGCGACGTCGGTGCCCACGATGGCGAACCAGGGCGATCTGCCGTCGCAGGCCGAGGTGTATGAATACACGGGCGGCTATACGTACCCGGAACAGGAGCGCGGCGATCATCTCGGCAAGATCCGCATGGAGGAATGGGAGTCGCGAGCCAAGCGCTACGATGGTGTCGGCGGGGTGCGCCGCATCGATGCGGGGCGGCGATTCACGCTGACGGGGCATCCCGAGCACGATCAGGACGCGGCCGATCACCGGGAATTCGCGGTGATCGAGGTCGAGTGGATCATCGTGAACAACGTGCCGCTTTCCGGGCACGAAGCCAACTATCCGCACAGCCTCTATTCGGCAGTGAAACAGGCCGATGCGGACGACCCCGACAAGCTGTTCACCGTATCGCATGACGACGGCTCGACTGGCTTCTATCGAGTTGCCATCGAAGCGCAGCGTACGTCCGTGCCATATCGCAGCCCGCTCGAACACCGGAAACCGGAAGCCAAGCTGGAATCGGCCATCGTGGCCGGCCCCAAAGGGCAGCAGGCGTATACCGACAGCCTGAACCGGATCAAGGTGCTGTTCATCTGGGATCGGCACAACGAAGGTGACGAGCGGGCGTCGTGCTGGGTACGTGTCGCGCAATCCGACACCGGCGACGGGTACGGTGGCGTTCACATGCCGCGCGCAGGCGAGGAACTGCTGATCGGCCATATCGGGAACGACATCGACCGTCCGATTGCATTGCACCGCGTCTACAACGGGGCCGCGAAGCCGCGATGGCATTCGAATGCGCTGCTGTCGGGCTACCGGTCCCAGGAGTTTTCGGGAAGCGGTTACAACCAGATGGTCATGGACGACTCCACGGGCCAGAACCGCGTGCATCTGTATAGCAGCAGCACGAATGCCGCGTTGCACCTGGGCTACCTGATCGATCAGAACGACAACGCACGGGGCGGTTATCTGGGCAAAGGCTTCGACTTGAGCTCCGAAGCCTATGGCGCGCTGCGGGCCGGGCGAGGACTGTTCGTGACGACGCACCCGGTGGCCAGCCAGCCACTCGATGCCAGCCTGGCGACGCGTCAATTGAACGGCTCCGCGAATATCCTCGATGGCTTGTCGCAGGCAAGCGAAACGTCGAAGGCGGAAAGCCTGAAGGATGGCCACGACACCTTCAAGGCCTTCGCGGATGCGACGCAGCACAGCGAATCGGGTGCGACGGGCGGTGGCGGTGTGACGGCCGGCGGAGGGACGGGCGACGCCAGTGCGTTCAAGCAGCCGGTGATCCTCATGGCTGCGCCTGCCGGCATCGGCCTGTCGACGCAGAAGTCGACGCACGTTGCGGCGGATCAGCACGTCAATATCGTCAGCGGGCAAAGCACGCACGTGGCGACCGGCAAATCGCTGGTCGCCAGCATTACGGAGAAACTGAGCCTGTTCGTGCAGAATGCCGGGATGAAGCTGTTTGCCGCGAAGGGGAAGATCGAGGTTCAGACTCATGCGGACAATGTCGAAGTGACCGCGCAGAAGTCGTTGTTGCTGGCCTCCGTGACCGAGAAGGTCCAGGCATCGGCGCAGCAGGAAATCCTGTTGACGTCGGGCGGCGCGTACATTCGGCTCAAAGGGGGCGACATCGAGATTCATGCGCCGGGAAAGATCGACATCAAGGGCGCGCAGCATGCGTTCAGCGGCCCTGCGCGGATGGATGTGACCCATCCCGCGTTCAAGGATTTGCCGACGCGTCGGCTGATGCTGAATACCATGGCCTCGCCGTCCGCGACCCGTGTCGTTCCGGTCGGCATGCCGTACAAGCTTTACGCGGACGGGGCGCTGGTCAAGCAAGGGGTGTTCGACAAGACCGGGCAGTTGCCGATCGATCATCAGGTCACCACGCAGAAGTACACGCTGGAGATGGCGAACGGGGTGAAGCACGAGATTCCGGTGCCGGGTGAGTATCGGGATGCCGAGAACGGGAAACTTGCGAATCAGGGGTTTCAGTATCACGAAGGTGCACCGGACGATGGTGCTGCACCAGATCGGGCCACGCATCGGCAAATCTATAATGAACTGCTCAGTCCTTCGTCGGAAGCATAGACTATGGCCAATATAAATAAATCCATTACCACGCCGATTGCGCAGAATCACACTTCGTCGGCGATGGCATGTTTGCCATGGTTTGTTTGTAATAGCGAATATAGTCCGTCGGCTGCAGGATTTCGGTCATTGGTCAATGGCCGCGATGCATTTGCCGCTGTTTACAAGGCGATAGCCGATGCAAAACATTCGATTGACATTATTTGTTGGGGATTCCAGCCATCGATGTATTTTCTCCGTGATGGCACGGGGAAGCGAATTGGCGAACTGCTCGAGCAAAAAGGAAAAGAAGGTGTAAAAGTAAGGCTGCTGTGCTGGCGAGATCCGTTTTATATGGCGGAACTCAGTGAAAACAATATGCCGGGCAATGATTTTATAACACCACTTAAACGCGCCCTTCCGAAATGGGTTTACGACCACGTATCGATGCTTGGGCGGGACTATCAGACGGATGAGGAGCGGGTATTTGACATCAATTGGTACCAGCGCGCCAACTTAAATAATGTCACGAATCCCGTGTCTCACTCCGTCACCGATCGAATTATCGAGGACACAGTCAATTTGCCGTTGAATGTGGTAGCTGCCTTGTCGAAGCCCTTTACTTCGGGCTCCAACCCGGTGCTGCACAAGATTGCGGGATTCCCCAACATCGAGTTGGCTACGCGAGGATTCGACCTGTCGGTACGCTCCGAAATCGTGGGAAGAATATCCGGTTACGGGACAATGGATGGGTGGAGTGGCGGCACAAAGGCAACGACCTCGGCTGCAATGGGAGGGGAGCCGTCGCACCACCAGAAAATGGTGCTGGTGGACTACGATGATTCGGATCTGGCTACTGGTTTCGTCATGGGACACAACATGCTCGATCAGTATTGGGACACTGACAAGCACAGCTATCAGGCGATGGCGCCCAGCAAGGGACGCAACGGCCCTTATCCGTGGCAGGACATCTCTAGTCGAGTGACCGGTCCGATACTGCAGTATCTAAACAAGAATTTCTGTGAAGCATGGGATGACGCAACTGGCCAAAAATTGGCGAAGTCGCGAGAACATTTGGCCGGGATACACAAAATTAGAAACGATGCGCCCGATGATGTTTCCGTGATGGCACAGATTGTTCGCACGCAATCGGAGAAAAATAAGCGGGAAATTCAAGTGATGTACTTGAATGCAGTCAATAACGCTACTCAGTGCATTTTCATCCAAAATCAATATTTTCGATGGAATGACCTTGCACTGAAGATAAAAGATGTCGCAAAGGCGCATGCAAAGGCAGGCCGTGATTTCGGCAGGGATGGTTCGATTTATTTGTTCGTCATCACCAACTCCAGCGACGACGCGGTTGGAAATGGAACGGTAAGAACGTATCAAATGCTAGAGTCGCTCGGATGTGGAAATTCGATGCCTGGAGTGGCTCAACTCCAGCGCAGCGATGACTACGCTGCACAGAAAAAGGACCTGGAAGCTCAGCTTGCCGCTCAACAATCGATACAGCAAAAATTTGCAGCACAGGGCGTTGATATCAATGCAGCTTCGCTACAGGGTGCCATGAATTTCTATCAGGATAATATGGCGAAGCAACAAGAACTGCAGCAAGCATTGAACGAGTTGAAGAGGAAAAAGCAGCTCAATGCACACATCGACCCGGATGCTCCGCCGTTGGACATCGAGGGTCTAAAGGTACAAGTTTGTACGCTCGTTGCTCCGGATTCACCCGGAGGAAACTGGTTACCTGTCTATGTTCATGCGAAACTGATGACGATTGACGACGCGTTCATGACGATTGGTTCCGCGAATGTGAACCTCCGGAGCATGAATGTCGATAGTGAGCTCAATATTTGCCACGAAAACTCGGCCGTGACAAAGTCGTTGAGGCAAAGGCTGTGGAGCATGCATGCCGGGGACAAAGGCGCACAGGAAGACTTTTTCAAATCTTTTATGGCGTGGCATGACATCGTCGAGCAGAACAAGGTGAACAAAACAAAGAACCTTCCACCGGAAAAGTCACTCGTAAGATTTGTGAGAACGTCGGCCAAACGTACATACGCAGACTAATTGATGAACAGACATATCCTGATCGTTTTTCTATCCGTAAGCTTGTGCGCATGTACCGAAAAGGAGTCGAAAGTGTCTCAATTGCCTGATCTGAGTGCCGTTCGCGCAAATCTGGCGTTTGTCTGCGCTCACGAATCGGATCATTTGCCATCATTGGATCCCAATGCAGATATTCTTTTCAAATATGCCAGATATTTGCAAAAAAATAGTGGGCCTAAGGACTACGATGATATTCTTCGATATTATCGTATTGCAGCGGCCTATGATCACTATAAGGCCAATACGAACGCGCAATTGTTGATTTCGCAGGGACTTGCTAGTTCTCCCGACGCAGAAAAAGAGTCGGTCGATCTTGCCTCGCGGCTTGTCGATAAAGGGATACCCTCGGGATACTATGACATTGGTCATTATCTGGAGGGGGGATATGGATTGAAGAAAAATCCGGAAATGTCGTTGCGTTATTTTCGGAAAGCTGCCGATCTGGGGAGTCCGGAGGCGCAATACTATGTGGCGGACCTCCTGGCGCCGATGGATAAGGCTCCTGAGGTGGCAAAGCAAATGCGCGAATGCGCAACAGCCCAAGGGTTCGGTAAAGCTGCAAGTGCTTTGGGAATTGATCTGAAAACAGATAAGCACTATGCGGAGGCGGTAAAGGCGTTCCAGAAAGGGGTTGAATCGGGGGATGTTCAGTCAGCATCGTTCCTGGAGAACGGGTTTGAAGCACCTCCCGAGAGTGATCGCCTGTATTACCTTGCTCTCTCTAAAGATCCGGAGCGCACTCGACGCTATGATCTGATTGCGAGATTTCTCGACCACAACGACGGCCGCAATCCCAAGGTCCCGGATATCGACAAGATTGTTCCGCTGCCGCCGGCAAAACTGCCGCCGTGGGACGGCACGTTCCAATGGCAAAAGGAACAAGACGCAGCGACGCCACCGCAGAAGCCTTCAGACGAGTTCATCAACGAGATGGCGAAAGCCAAACATCTCGATCCCGCGACAGGATTACCGCTCCCAGGATCCGCGGACAAGACTTCGCAGGCCGAGCAACCGGAAAACGTCGCATCCCGCCTGCCGTTGGGTACGGTCGCTCACACGGGCCAGACCTGCCCGGAAGACGGCGTATGGTGCGCGAAACTCGGTGCGGGTCAGTTTGGCGATACGCAGCGCCGATTCCTCAAGGGCGACGCGCTGCCGTCTGTCGTCGTGCATGAACCGAGAAAGCTGGCGGTGCTCGACAGCATGATGGGGACGCGCCAGCACGTTGAACAAGTTGCGTGGGAACTCGTTGCGTACCTTGATCAGGCTTGACCGGTTCATGCGTCAAGGCTGCGTGGCCAATCCGCTCGTTCGATTGCGGCCACGCGCAGCAGGCTCGATTGATCGTGCGTAGAACGTCTATCGCCTTGCTTGTTTCGTGCCTGCTGGCCGCGTGCTCGAAGAGCGAGAATGCTACGCGCGCGCGGACTGCCAACCCTGCCCGCAAGACGACGCAGGTTGCGCGACCCCCAAACCGACCAGATTGACGATACGCAGCACCCCTTTCACCAAGACAACGCATTGCCGTCCGTCGACCACCCGCCCGGCCAACCCGGCATCGCGTACCTGACGACTGATTGATCCCGGAGTCCACATCGGCATGCGCGTGTTGCCGATCACGATGGCGATCGTGACCCTCGGCGGCGCCCGTGTGGTTTACCGGGTGTGGTGCCGCGTGTTCTACGCTCCCGTGAGCCGCGACACGGCGGAAACGTCCCACGGAATGCCGTCGTCGTAGAAGCCGAAGGCGGCGAATCACCGGGCGATCGCTGTCCCTCCTCAGACATGCCCCTCATGCTCGATCGCCCCGCCATTCCCGACCCGCGCGGCGACCCTCACCGGCACCCCTGACACCCTCGCCGCCCGCTTCGCCCACATCGCCGTCAGAATCGGCACGAGGATCGCCGTCACGAGGCACGCGGTCGCGACGATCGCCGTCGCCGCCGGCACCATCGGTTTGAACTTCGGAATCATCTCGCCGATGATCGCCGGGTTCGCGACCGCGGCGCCGGCCGTCGACGACGCGGCAAGTCCGGCCGTCCCGTTGCCGCCGCCCACGAACTTGTCCGCCAGAATCAACGGCACGCCCGTCACGACGATCACCGCGAGCCCGAGTGCGATACCCGGCAGCCCGCTCTTCGCGATCACGTTCAGATCGATGCCGTTGCCGAGCGCGAAGCCGAAGAACGGAATCAGCGGATGCACGCAGCGCCCGAACAACTCGCGCAGGTCTTCATCGAGGTTGCCGAGCGTGAAGCCGATCAGGAACGGCAGCACCGCGCCGACGAAGAGCCGCGTCTCGAACACCGCGACGCCCGCCGCGCCGAGAATCAGCATGCTGACGAGCGGCCCCGATTCGATCGACATCAGCACGAACGCGCCGGCTTCTTCCTTGCTGCCGTACTGCTGCATCACGGCCGCATAGAGGCCGCCGTTGGTCATGTCCATCGACGTCGTGATCGCGAGCAGCGACAGGCCCGCGAACAGGCCCGTGCGGATGCCGTCGTCGGGGATGAACTGCGCGGCGATCAGCGTCGCGAGCCACGCGACCACGATCTTGGTCGCGAGCAGCGTGCCCGATTTGCGCAACACGACGCCCGTCGCGCGCAGGTTGATCGTCGCGCCCATGCAGAAGAACCAGACGGCGAGGATCGGCACCGTGCCGGCGATCAGGCCGTTGGTGAACGAGCCGAAGTACTTTCCGGCGTTCGGGGCGAACGTATGCACACACGCGCCCAGCAGCATCGGGACCAGCATGAGCCCGCCCGGAATGCGGTCGATGGCCTGTTTCAGCTTCACGTCTCCTCCGTGGACGTCGATGCGTCCCGTTGTCGAATGATGTCTGCTGACTGACTATAGGACAGATTTGGAACGGTGGTCCGTTTTTGTGAATTTCATCGGTAGTCGTATACCCGTAAGACGCGATGGCTGTGGCAGGAAAGGAATTGATCGACCGACGAAGCTGGATCGAAAATCCGGATCGGCGTTCCGAATTTGACAAATGTGTGCTTCAATCTTCATCAGGGCGAGCGGCGGCGACGGTGCCGGCGCCCTGCCCATTCCCCAACGGAGAACCGGCATGGACGTGCGACAGGGCATACACAGCGAACACGCGAAGGCGCTCGACACGGCCGGCCTGCGCCGGCATTTCCTGGTGGAGAACGTGTTCGCGCCGGACGCGCTGTCGCTCACCTACAGCCATATCGACCGCATCATCGTCGGCGGCGCGTGGCCGGCCACGCGGCCGGTCGAGGTGCCGGCGTCGCTCGGCGCCGCGATGGGCGTGAGCCATCTGCTGGCGCGGCGCGAACTCGGGGCGATCAACATCGGCGGGCCGGGCTGGGTCGAGGTCGACGGGCAGCGTCATGCGGTGGGCACCGAAGAGGCGATCTATATCGGGCAAGGCGGGCAGGGTGTCGTGTTCGGCAGCGACGATCACGCGCGGCCGGCGAAGTTCTACCTGAACTGCGCGCCCGCGCACACGGCCTATCCGACCCGCACGATCACGCTCGCGCAGGCATCGCCCGAAACGCTCGGCGACGCGGCCACGAGCAACCGTCGCACGATCTACAAGTTCATCGTGCCCGACGTATTGCCGACCTGCCAGTTGTCGATGGGGATGACGAAACTCGATCCCGGCAACCTGTGGAACACGATGCCGTGTCACACGCACGAGCGGCGGATGGAGGTGTATTTCTACTTCAATCTCGCCGCCGACGCGGCCGTGTTCCATCTGCTCGGCGAACCGAGGGAGACGCGTCACGTGGTGGTGCACAACGAGCAGGCCGTGATTTCGCCGAGCTGGTCGATTCATTCCGGCGTCGGCACGCAGGCATACACGTTCATCTGGGGGATGGCCGGCGAGAACCAGGTGTTCAAGGACATGGATCACATCGCCGTCGCCGACCTGCGCTGACATCATGAAACGCGAAACGCCCGATCTTCCCGCCGCCGGCGCGCATGCCGCGCTCGCCCGCCTGTTCGACCTCACCGGCAAGGTCGCGATCGTCACCGGCTGCAACACGGGGCTCGGCGCGGCGATGGCCGTCGCGCTCGCGTCGGCCGGGTGCGACATCGTCGGTGCGAATCGTTCGTCATCCGATGCAACGTCGGCGCGCGTCGCGGCCGCCGGGCGGCGCTTCGTCGACGTGCGCGCGGATCTGTCGACGCTCGAGCCGGTCGAGCGGATCGTCGAGGGTGCGGTCGATGCGTTCGGTCACGTCGACATCCTCGTCAACAACGCGGGCATGATCCGCCGCTGCGATGCGCTCGCGTTCACCGAAGCCGACTGGGACGCCGTGATCGACGTGAACCTGAAGAGCGTGTTCTTCCTGTCGCAGGCCGTCGCGCGGCAGATGGTGCGGCAGGGGCGCGGCGGCAAGATCGTGAACGTCGCGTCGATGCTGTCGTTCCAGGGCGGCATTCGCGTGCCGTCGTACACGGCGTCGAAGAGCGGCGTGCTCGGCCTCACGCGGCTGCTCGCGAACGAATGGGCCGTGCGCGGCATCAACGTGAACGCGATCGCGCCCGGCTACATGGAGACCGACAACACCGCGCAGTTGCGCGAGGACAGCCGGCGCAGCGACGAAATCCTCGGCCGCATCCCGGCCGGCCGCTGGGGCATGCCGGACGATCTCGCGGGCGCGGCGGTGTTTCTCGCGTCGCGCGCGTCGGACTACGTGCACGGCCATACGCTGGCCGTCGACGGCGGTTGGCTCGCGCGCTGACCGGCTCGCGCGATGAACGCGTTATGCTCTCCCGATTCGCATCTCACGGATTCACGGACATGACAGCAACGCCCAGGCAGCGCAAGTGCGATCAGGCGAACCAGGAAACCGGTGGCGGCCAACCGGGGGCCGACCCGTCGGCGGCAGGGAGCGTCGAGAAGCCCGATTCGGTCGCCGCGGTCGGCAAGGTCTTCACGATCCTCGCCGCGCTCGGCGAGCGCCGCGAGATCGGCATCAGCGAACTGTCGCACCAGCTCGGCATGTCGAAGACGACGGTGCATCGCTTCCTGCAGACGCTCAAGACGCTCGGCTACGTCGCGCAGGAAGGCGAGACCGACCGCTACCGGCTGACGATCCGGCTGTTCGAGCTCGGCAGCAAGGCGCTGGAAAGCGTGGACCTCGTGCGCGAGGCCGATCTCGAGATGCGCCGCATCGGGCAACTGACGCGCGAAGCCGTGCATCTCGGCGCGTTCGACGAGGACGCGATCATCTACATCCACAAGATCGACGCCGATTACGGGCTGCGCATGCAGTCGCGGATCGGCCGGCGCAATCCGCTGTACAGCACCGCGATCGGCAAGGTGCTGCTCGCATGGATGGCGCCCGGCGACGCGCGTGCGGTGCTGGCCGGCATCGAGTTCAGGAAGTCGACCGCGAAGACGCTGGCGTCGGCGGACGCGGTGATGAGCATCCTGCCGCACGTGCGGCAGCAGGGCTACGGCGAGGACAACGAGGAGCAGGAAGACGGCCTGCTGTGTCTCGCGGTGCCGGTGTTCGACCGTTTCGGTCGCGTGATCGCGGGGTTGTCGTTGTCGTTCCCGACGATGCGGTGCGGCGCGGACACGAAGGCGCATTACGTCGCGTTGCTGAAGGAGGCCGGGCAGGCGATTTCCGCCCGGCTCGGGCATCATCCGGAAGCGGTAGGCGTCGAAGCGACGACCATCGCGCAGGATTGAGCGTGTGCCGGGCGCGAACCGGCACGCCGAAACAACCATACGGCATACAGAACTTGATCATGCAGATGAAAATGACGATGCGCATGGGCATCGCGATGCTGGTGCTCGGCGCGAGCCTGGCTGCGAGCGGCGCGCACGCGACGCGCGCGGTCGATTGCGGGCAGCTCGATGCGGCCACGAGCGGCCCGGACGACAACTTCCGGCCGCCGGCGTCGGGTACGGTGATCGGCACGGGGCGCGCGTATTTCTACTCGGCGCCCGACGCGCACTGCATGACGAAGCAGACCTTCATCGTTCCCGGCGATTCGGTGACCGTCTACAAGTCGCACGGGCGCTGGTACAACATCATGTACGTGAACGGCAAGACCGGCGACGACTTCGAAGGATGGGTCGAGCAGGGCCGCGTGCGCCTCGACGGTCGATACGGCGCGCAGTAGTCGCCGTCGGCGGCGCCGCTACACCGGCGCCCATGCGAAATCGCGCTTCAGGTTCTCCGCGCGCAGCGGCCGCTGGTAGAGATATCCCTGCGCATACTGGATCCCGACCGCATGCAGCGCGCGATGCTGCGCTTCCGTCTCCACGCCTTCCGCGATGATCTTCAGGCCGTAGTGATGCGCGACGGCCGCGATCCCCTCGATCAGCCTCGCGCTGCCGCCGTCCAGTTGCGAGATGAACTGCCGATCGATCTTCACGTAGTCGAACGGAAAGCGCGACAGCATGTCGAGATTGCTGTGATGCGTGCCGAAATCGTCGATCGCGAACTTCGCGCCTTTCGAGCGCAGCGTCTGGAAAATCTCGGTGGTTCGCGCGTTCTTCTCCAGCAGGATGCGTTCGGTGACTTCGAGCACCAGCGTGAAGCCGGGCGGCAGCGCGCGGATCGCCTCCTCGACGACGGCCACGAACCGCCCGCGCTCGAGATCCTGCGGCGCAACGTTCACGGCGATGCGCAGCGGCGCGGACGGTGTCAGCGCGGTCAGTTCGGACACGGCCGTGCGCAGCACGAATTCGGTGACCTTCGGCAGCACGGTGCTGGATTCCACCTGCGGGATGAAGGCGGCCGGGCTGATGGCCCCCCACTTCGGATGGTGCCAGCGCAGCAACGCTTCGACGCCGACCGTCCTGCGCGTCTGCACGTCGACGATCGGCTGGTACACGACATGGAATTCGTTGCGCCTGAGCGCGTGGCGCACCGCTTTCAGCAACAGCCGCCGCGGGGCCATCGTGAGCAGGTAAGCGGCCATCACGAGGCTGTCGGCCAGCAGCACGATCGTCGCGCAGATCAGCCGGTAGTGGCGCTGCACCTGTGCCGCGTAGCGCGCCGAGGCGATGACCGACACCGTGAACGGCCAGCGCTGCGACGCCATCGTGCTGCCGCCGGCGGGGCCGGCCGCCGTTTCCGGCGCGAACTTGCCGTGCTGATCGAGACGGCCCGAACCCGCGATCGACAGCGTGGCCGTTTCCGCGCCATCGCCGGTGCCGTGGTTCAGCGCGTCGGCGACGTAGTCGCCTTCGATCAGGTACAGGACGCCCGCGCCGCGCGCGGTCGCGCGGAACGCGGACAGTACCGGAATGCCATGCTGGAACGGCGTCTGGCGCAGCAGCGTGACGATCATCGATCCCGGTTCGGGTTCGCGCGCATATGCGGCGAGCGGCAGGTCGATCGAGCCGAGCGCCGACGAACACATCACGCGCCCGTCGTTTGCCAGCGCGACCGCCCGCAGATAGCGCAGGCGAGTGCCCACTTCGGCGAGTGTCCGGAACACCGTCGCGCACGGCCGCCCGACCAGTGCGGTCAGCTCGTCCGCGTGTCGAAGGCGCACGCCGTCCAGAATGCGGTCCACGGAAGCCACGATGTCGTTTGCCACGACGCGTTCATGCGCGGTGACGGCATCGCGCGCGTAGCGGTCGGCCAGCACGATCGCGAACGCGGGCACGAGCACGCAAATGATCACGGCGGCGAAAAACACGACGCGCGGCCACGCGCCGCGGCGATGGAAAAGGGGCTTCGAGCCGGGCGCGAGCGCCCACAGTCCCGCGGTTGCCTTTGGTGTTGTACGCATGGCGTGGCAAGTCGAACCGGTCGATGCGCCAACGGCGCGCATCCCGCATGCCCGATTCGGGCCATGCGGCTCGCGCGCCGGTTTCGGGACGCCGGTCGATTCGGCCGGCGCGACGGCATCGGCTCGGCCTGTCGCGATCGACCCTTCATCTGGCAGCATTCCTCAATAACATGCGTGCATTGAGCATGTATATCGACGCAGCGTACCGAAAAAAGCCCCGGCCGCACAGTGTGTGCAGCCGGGACAAAAAACACCGTCTCTTGGCACGAGGATGGTGCGCGGCAAGTATAAGACGCGGCGCGATATTACGAAATATTGTTGTTTAAATATTGATGTGGTTTTGTGATTGTGTCTCAAAAAGAAACATTTCCATGTGGCGCGGCCGGCGGCAGACTTCTGCCAGGGCCTCAAACCGGAGCGTGACGATGGAAGAAAATGCCGGACCCACGGTCATCGTGACCGATGGCGCCGCCGTGGCGGACGGCGGTTCGCTGTGGATCAGGATTGCAGTGGATGGACAGGCGCGCGACTACTCGCTCGATCGCGCACTCGCGTCGCGCGGCACGCCGCGCTACGACAGCATCCGCGGCACGCACGGCGTGCTGTCGAACGAAGAACGACGGGCATTGCGGGTGCTGCTGGAGCGTATTGCCGATCCTGCCATGTGGGCCGGCATCGTCGGCACGTTCATCGAGGTGCTGAAGCGCGCCGACGGGCCATGAACGATGGAGTGCGGCTGCGCTTCAGAAGTCGTTGCGCATCTTGTGGAGCAGGCCGCTTGGCGACTGATGCGTGTCCACCGCGGTGAGCACGTCGGTCAGGAACCACGGCAGGTTCAGTTGCGTGTCGGCGTCGCCGACGCATACGCGGATCGGCGGTGCGCCGGACGGCGAACGGGCGCCTGGCGCGGCATCCCGCGACGGCACGCAATTTTTCGCGTGGGCCTGAGCCGGAACCGGCGCGACAGCGCCGGAGGATGCACCGGCGATGGCCGGCGCGTTGAAGGCGGCAAACAGGGTCAGGGCGGCGGCAAGGGCGACGCGTTTCATGAGGGTTCTCCGGCGATGCGGGTTCGACCACGCGAGCCGATGCGAGTTCGTCCGCGCGCGATGCGTGCACCCGCCCCAACAGCCGCTCAGCCGCGCGCGACGCTGGCTGCCCGCGCCGGCTGACGGCTGCGCCACTGCTGCGGCGATTCCCCGGTCCAGCGCCGAAAGGCGCGTGTAAACGCGCTGTGTTCGGAATAGCCGAGCAACCAGGCCACTTCGGCGAGCGTGAGCCGCGGATCGTTCAGATGATCGATCGCGAGCCGCCGCCGCGTATCCTCGCGCAGGCGCCGGAAGTTCAGCCCGAGCCCGGCCAGCCGGCGATGCAGCGTGCGGGACGACACATGCAGATCCGACGCGATCTGCTCGATGCTCACTTCACCCTGCGTCAGCAAACGCGCGACGGCCTCGCGCACCGACTGTTCGAGATCGTCCGTCTGCCGCAGTTCCGCGAGCAGCGCGCTCGCCTGGCGCTCCATCATCTGCCGCAGCGCGTCGTCGGGCCGCTGCAGCGGCTGCGTGAGCAAGCGCAACGGGAACGCGAGCCGGTTCACCGGCTGGCCGAACCGAACCGGGCAGCCGAAGTAGTCGCGGTACGGCTGTTCGTCGCCGGGCGACGGATGCACGAAGCAGACTTCGTCGGGCCCGGTGCGCGTGCCGGTGATATTGCGCGCAAATTGCACGATGGCGGTCAGCGCGACTTCGTCGACGAGCGGGCCGAGTGGTTCCGGTGCATCGTGCCATTCGATCGCCACTGACGTTGCCTCGACGCGCACTTCCATGCGCGCGACGTTCGCGATCAGGTGTTCGTATTGCTGCCAGCGCGCGAGCGCCGCGCCGGCGTCGCGGCACGCATGCAGCGCATAGCCGAGCGCGCCGAGATGCGCGGGCGTGATCCGCTGGCCGACGTGCAGGCCGAGCAGCGGATCGTCGAGCGCATCGGCCGCGCGTTCGAGCAGACGCCGCCAATGCGCGCTCGCGTACAGCGTCAGCCCGCGGTCGTCCTCGGGTGGCCGTGCCTCGCCGAGCACGCGCGCCGCATCCTTGCCCTGCCCGGACAGATAGTCGAACAGCAGCCGCACGTACGTGCTCGAGTAGTAGATGCGCTGGGTCGCGAGCGGGGAGGCGGCGGGCATGGCGGAAAGTGTCAAGTAATCGTCGGCAAGTGTCAACGCGGGCCGACCCGTGCGCGACCATACTGCGCGGCAGTTCCCGATCGAGGCTGCCGACATGCCGACCGAGTTGATGACGTGGCTCCATGCGTTCCTGGGTAACGACGTGGACTGGAAGCAGGTGCTGCTGATCGGCATGACGCCGGTGTTCCTGATCGCCTTCGCGGTCGAGTACGCGGTAATGACCCGGCGCGGCCGCCGCGAACCGTTTTCCTGGAAAGAGATCGTCGCGAACCTGTCGCTCGGCGCCGGTTATCAGGTGGTCGAGACCGTGACGGGATTGCTGTTGAGCGGTGCGATCTTCGCGTGGGTCTATCGACACCGGCTGTTCGACGTGCCGGTGAACGGCTTCACGATCGTGCCGATCTTCGTCGTCGTCGAGTTCTGCTACTACTGGTTTCATCGCACGTCGCACCGCGTGCGCTGGTTCTGGGCCGCACACGTGCCGCATCACAGCGGCGAGGTGATGAACTTCACGACGGCGATGCGCCAGTCACTGCTGAACGCGTTCGTCGGCGTGTTCCTGTTCTATCTGCCGCCGGTGTGGCTCGGCATTCCGCCCGCCGTCGTGCTGTTCCTGCTTGCCGTCGATCTCGCGTACCAGTATTTCGTGCATACCGAAGCGATCGGCCGGCTGCCGCGCTGGTTCGAGTACGTGTTCGACACGCCGTCGAACCATCGCGCGCATCATGGCCGCAATCCGCGGTACATCGACCGCAACTACGGCGGCGTGCTGATCATCTTCGACCGGATGTTCGGCACCTATGTCGAGGAAACGGAGCCGGTCGACTACGGCATCACGCAGCAGATTCGTTCGTACAACTTTCTTGTTCTGAACGTGCACGAATTCGTCGACATGTGGCGCGATGTGCTCGCACCCGGGCCGGTTCTGCAGCGCTTGAAGCATCTGTGGATGCCGCCCGAGTGGGAGCGGCCCGGGCATCG
This sequence comes from Burkholderia sp. 9779_493, assembly GCF_015712215.1. NCBI lineage: Bacteria > Pseudomonadati > Pseudomonadota > Betaproteobacteria > Burkholderiales > Burkholderiaceae > Burkholderia > Burkholderia sp. 9779_493. The sequence continues at coordinate 92,887 of NZ_JACCQA010000006.1, read as the reverse complement.
GCCGATCCATACGTGGAGCGTCGAGCGGAAAGGGGGGGAAGGGGCGAGTCGGGCGGACATGACCGAGCGCGGTACTTGACCGCGCGGGGCCGGTTTTTCAGTTGGCGCCTGTCGGGCGATGACGGAAGAAAAGGTATGCCAGGCCGAGCGGTGCGATGAAAATGGCTAGATACCAACACAGGAACATGGTCATGAACTTGACAACCAGCATCAATGCTGCATTGACAAAGAACATATTGCGTCCAACGATGTAGTTCACGACGCTTTCGTAGACAAATCGGGAATAAGGGTAGAGGAGGCAACTCACCGCCATGAAAATCAATACAAGCGCGAGCAATCCTCCGGGAAGGCTTTCTTTCCCGAAGCTGGAAATGAAGATGAAAACCGTGGGGAAGATCAAGCTGAAAAGAAAGTTACGAATATAGTAGGGGCGAGTGAGTCCGCCAAACGAGCGCGTAATGATTGAATTCATGCCATCCCTGGTCGAAATTCATAGTAACGACCAGAGATGATAAAACTTGATAGGTCGCAATCAGATATTTTAATTGGCCGCGATATTCGAGATTGTCGACGGTGATTGCGGGCATGAAGGACAAGGGCGGACGTCGTCGACGTGATGCATCGCGCATCCGGCATACGTTGTCGTCACCATGCGTCACTGATACCCGTAACACTGCTTCAGCCCCGCGTAGTCGTAGAAGTGGCTGGTTGGCGCGATCTTCGCGCCGTCGCACGCGGCCTGGAAATCCGTTTCGCGCTCGTTGTACAGCATCTTCACGATGAGCCGCGTCCCGTTGCGATAAACATCCCATTGCATGTTCGCGGCCATCGGCGACACCTGGTCGCCGCGCCACGGGTTGTTCGCGTACGTGTACGTCTGCGCTTGCGGCGTCGGCACGAACACGTTCTTCAGGTTCATGATCGACGCGAACGGAATCACGATCTCCGCGTGCGTGAAGCGCAGCTTCGCGGCATGCGTCAGGTCGCCGCGCGCGATCGCATCGACTTCACCGAAGAAATCGTCCTGCAGCACCTTCGCCATCCGGTACGTCACCGGGTTCGCTTCCTGGATGCCGGGCCCTTTCTGGTAGTAGTCCTCGGCGTCCTGCAGGTACGCGAGATACTGCGCCTGCTCGGCACCGATGTATTTCTCCATCGTGACGCCGCCGGTTTCCGCGGTCATGGCCGGCGCAACCTGCAGCAGGTTGTACAGCACGTTCACCGCATCGACGGCCGTCGCGATCTTCGTCTTGCCGTCGCCCTTCAGCGTGTTGGTGAACTTGCCGTCCGTCGATGTAAACGCATAGGTGCCGGTGTTCGCGAACGTGTAGCCGTCGGTGCCGAGCTTCGCGATGAAGGCCGGCGACACGAGCGCGGTCAGCACCGTTCGCGCGACGTCGGCCGCTTGGGGCGCGGCCTTGATCGCCTTCAGCTTCGCGGCCACCGTCGCGTCGTTTGCATAGGCCTGGTATGCCTGGCTCGCCTGATAGGTCGCGTAGTACGGATCGCTCGTGTCGGTCACGAGATCGGTGGCCGGCTTCAGCGAGTGGAAATACAGCAGGAAGCGATTGGTGCCGGCCGGCTGCGCGACCGGTGCGTTCGCCGGATAGCCGGCCGGTGCGGCCGGCAGCGTGATGGCCGGCGCCAGTGCCGGCTGCGCGGCAACGAGCGCCGCCGAGAAATATGTCGAACTGTCGACCGCGCGATCCTGGCCCGAGTTGACGACGACCACCTGCCGGTTGCCCGCGGCGAACAGCGCAGGCAGCCGCTGCGCGAGACGCGCGGCGAGTTGCTGATGTTCGCGGATGCCGGTTTGCGTGAGGTTGCCGTACCCGGGTGTCGAGATGCCCTGCACGCCGTAGCCGAGCAGCGCATTGGCCTTCATCATCGCGTACGTGTCGGCCTTGAGTTGCGCGCCCAGCGCGGTCAGCGCGCCGTCGGCCTCGGCCTTGACCAGCATCGCGTAGATCGCGCCGTCGTACTTGAAGCCCGACAGCCCGCGCGAGCCGTGCCGTGCGACGAGTTCGGTGTAGACCGGCGCGTAGTCGGCCGGCGGCGCTTCGTAGGTCGCGGCGTCCTGCTGCGGGCGGTACGGCGTCTTCGTCTGGTAGTAGGTCGCGGGCGCCGGGTCAGGCGTGGGCTGAGGTTGCGGTTGCGGTGCGGGCGCCGTGCCGTTGTTGTCGACCGACGTGGCGGGCGGCGTCGGGTCATCATCCCCGCCGCAGGCGGCGAGCAACAGACAGGCGATCGTGAGGGCGGCGGCGGTGCGGGTCGGGCGTGTCATCGTGGCGGGCAACGGACGGCACGATGCGCATGCGCGTCGTGCCGTCTCCGGGGCAATGTGGTCGAGCCCCGGAGTGTTGCAAGCGACTTTGACAGCAGAATGTCAGGATGCGGTCGGACAATCGTCGGATTGCCGCCGGATCGACGATGATGGCCGGCTGCGGCCGGCCCGGGGGCGGGCGTTCAGTGCAGCCCGGCCGATGCGATCGAGCGCACCGTATCGGTGATGTTCACGCAGCGCGACAGGCCGAAATGTTCGACTTCGCGGCGTTCCGGTTCGCTGCTCGCGATCCCGACCGCGCGCTCCGGCGGCACGCCGAGCGCTTGCAGCGCGACATCGAACGGATGTTGATTCGATCCGGAGTCCTGTTGATCCGAATCCGTGACGACGACCGAGAAGCGGTCGAGGTTCGCGCGGCCGAACTGGCCTTCGAACATGTCGCTGAGCCGTGCGGCCGGCAGCGTCGTGACGAGACCGAGTCGATATCCTTCTTCCGATGCCCGGTCGAGCCACTGGATGATTGCGTCGCGCTGATGGCGCGATTCGCGCGAATCCGGTGTTGCTTCGATCTGGGCGAATGCTGCGTCGAGACGGGTGACGATGGCTTCGATGACCACGGTGATTCCTTTTCAGAAACGTGATGATCCGTTCGCCGACGGGAATGCCACACACCTTAGCGTCGATCCGGAAAATGCGACCAATTAATATTTTTAGCCGACTCATACGATTCGACTAATGAATGGGGCGGCAAGCCAGAGCGGGCGCGGGACACGTGTCGCACGGCATTTTCCGCGCGAATGGCAGCGCATCGACGGCCTTCAATGTGATGCACCAGCATGGCGCACATTCTGGATGCATCACGCATATGCATATAAGGAAACGGCATATCGAGCGATGCCCGCCCGATATGCCGCGTTGCGAGGGTGCGCGCGAACAGGCGCGATCAGTGCAGCTTGATCGACGGCTGGTTACGGCTTTGCAGCCAGTGGCTCAGCGACTGGAACAGCGCGCGCTTCATGCCGATCACGCTGAACAGGTGCTTGCGATACAGGAACTTGTACAGCCCGATCGCCGCCAGCCCGTCGACGATCAGCGAGCGCGAGCGCCCGCCGATGTCCGCCTGATACACGGCGCCCGCATGCCCGAGCGACACGACGGTGCCTGCATCGCGGAACGTGAAGCCGGCCACCGGCTTGCCGGCGACGCGCCGCGCGAATGCGTTGACCAGATACACCGCCTGCTGATGAGCGACCTGCGCGCGCGGCGGCAGGTACTCGCCTGCACCGGCCGACGGGCACGCGGCGCAGTCGCCGAACGCATACACGTGCGGATCGTCGGGCGTCTGCAGCGTGTCGGTCACGATCACCTGGTTCGAGCGGTTCAGCGCGATGTCGCCGATGCTCCGCAGCATCGCGGGGCCCGCGACGCCGGCCGCCCAGATCGTGATGTCGCTCGCGAGCCGTTCGCCCGTCGCGGTCGTCACGGCGTCCGCGCCGACTTCCGCCACGCGCGTATCGGTCAGCACGTCGACGTTCAGCGCACGAAGCTGCGCGTGCATCTTGCCGGACATCCGTTCGTCGAGCGCGGGCAGGATGCGCGGGCCGCCTTCGATCAGCCGGATGTGTACGTCACGCGCGGACACCAGTGCCTTGAAGCGGTACGTCGTCAGTTGCTGAACTGCATGGCGCAGCGCGGCGGCCAGCTCGACACCCGTCGCACCTGCACCGATCACGTTGATGCAGATTGGCGCCGCGCGCCGTGCGGGCTGCTGCTCGGCCAGATGATTCGCCTTCGTGCAGGCAGCCAGGAACTTGCGGCGGAAATCCTCGGCCTGGTCGAGGTTTTCGAGCGGCAGCGCATGACGCTCGGCGCCCGGCACATTGAAGAAATTCGTCACGCTGCCGACCGCCAGCACGAGATCGTCATAGTCGAGTTCCCGCTGCGGCAGGATTTCCGTGCCGTCCGCATCCCGCACGGCCGCGATCGTCGCCGTGCGGGCCGCGCGGTCGACCCGCCGCAGCGCGCCCTGCACGAAACGGAAGCCGTGACGCTTCGCCTGCGCCGCGTATTCGATCGTGTGGGAGGCCGGATCGCGATGGCCCGATGCGGCTTCGTGCAGCAGCGGCTTCCAGAAGTGCGTCGGATAACGGTCGACGAGCACGACGTCGGCCTGCCCGCGGCGTCCGACCGTATCGCCGAGACGCGTCGCGAGCTGCAGGCCGCCGGCGCCGCCGCCGATGATCACGATGCGCGGAACGCGCGGTGCGCGGTCCGTTGCAAGGGTGGGCGTGGTGTTGTCCATGTTGGGCTCCCGCTGAATGACGATTCGGATGACATTGCTCAAGAACCGACGATATAGTTTCGAACCCACTCGAACAATTTAATGTTTATAAGCGACTCATATGTATTCACTTATAGGAAAGACCGCGACGTTCCGGCAGCTGAAGGCGCTGGACATGATCGCGCGGCTCGGCAGCGTGTCGCGCGCGGCCGAGGAGCTGAACCTGACGCAGCCGGCCGTGTCGCTGCAGGTTCGCCTGCTCGAGGAGGCCGTGGGCGCCGCGTTGCTGCAGCGGGTGGGGCGTGGCGTGCAGCTGACGGCGGCCGGCGAGATCGTGGCGCGCTACGCGCGCGAGATCCTGCATCTGTGGAGCGAGGCCGGCGACGAAGTGGCCGCGCTGACGGGCGATCTCGGCGGCACGCTGCGGATCGGCGCGATCACGACGGCCGAATACCTGATCCCGCCGCTGCTCGTCAAATTCACCGCGACGCGTCCGCACGTGAAGACGTATTTCAAGGTCGGCAACCGCGACGACATCATCCGCATGCTCGCGACGCATGAAATCGATCTCGCGGTGATGGGCAGCGCGCCGAAGGAACTGCGCACGCACGCGGTCGAGTTCGCGAAGCATCCGATGGTGTTCGTCGCGGCGCCCGGCCATCCGCTGATGCAGCGCAAGCGCGTCGCGCTGAAGGATCTCGAATCCGCGCACCTGCTCGTGCGCGAGCGCGGCGCGGGCACGCGCTCGACCGTCGAGAGCCTGTTCAAGAACGCGGGCCATCGCTTTCATGTGGGTTCCGAACTGTCGAGCAACGAGGCGATCAAGCAGATGGCCGAAGCGGGCCTCGGCGTCGCGTTCCTGTCGTTGCACGCGTGTGCACTTGAATTGCGAACGGGGCTGCTCGGCCAACTGCCGTTTCCCGGCAATCCGATCGAACGCGAATGGTATGTGGTGACGCTCGCCGACCGGCGGATCTCGCAAGTGACGGGGCTGTTCCGCGACTTCCTGATCAAGCAGGGTGCGCCGGTGATCGACGGCGCGACGGTGGCGTCGCACGAGCGGCGACGCAAGTAGGCGCGACCGGCGGTCAGGCGAGCCCGAAATCGTCGTTGCTGTCGGGAATCGATGCGAGCAGCCGTTCGAGCCGGTACCAGCCGACCACGCGCAGGCACCACGCGGCGATGGCGGTGCGTGTATTGCGGACGTCGGGGCCGGATGAAGGGCGAACGGTGGACGGCGAACGCGCGATGAACGCCGCGCGTTGCGGGCAGGAATGAGGCATGACGGGCTCCGTAGGTGTCGGATGAACGGATCGTAAGCGGCGCGGCGCCCGCCGGCGCGCACGCAAGGATCGTCCCGAGCAGAAACGGATGATCTTTTTCTGCGTGATCCGGCGGCGCTCGCGCACGGCCGGCACGCCGGCCCGAAACGCGTCACAATGCGCGTTCGGCACCTGATCTGGTGGAGACCATCAATGAGCGATCCGATTCTTGCCGCGCCGACGGACAACGGCGTCCCGGTCAGCCTGCGCTCCAGCCGCGGGCTGGGTTGGCGCGGCTTCGGCGCGTCGCTGCTGGAGATTCGCGCGGGTACGTACCGGATTCCGGCGGCCGAGCATCACCGGATCGGCGTGCATATCGGCGCGCCGGTGCGCGCGGATTGCGTGTGCGACGGCGAGCGCGTGTCGCGCATCCAGGCGCACGGCGACGTCGACGTGATTCCGGCCGGCCTGCCCGGCCAATGGACCGACAGCGCCGACTGCCGGATTCTGCACATCGCGCTCAGCGACACCTTCGTGCGGCGCACCGTCGAACAGCTCGAACTGAAGCCGTCGCACGCGCAGATCCGCCGGCGGCTGCAGGTGCGCGACCCGCGGCTGCAGCACATCGCGTGGGCGATGGCCGCCGAACTCGAAGCGGAAGACGCATCGGACCCGCTCTACGCGGAGAGCCTGTGCACGGCGCTCGTCGCGCGGCTGGTCGACGGCCAGCCCGTGTTTCGCGAACGCCGGCGCACGCTGGCGCCGAAGGCGGCGGCGCGCGTGATCGACTATGTCGAGGCGAATCTCGACCGGCGCATGACGCTGGCCGAGCTCGCGGCGCTCGTGTCGATCAGCGTGCCGCATTTCAAGGTGCTGTTCCGCGAAACGCTCGGGATGCCCGTGCACCAGTACGTCGTGCGGCGCCGGGTGGAGCGCGCGAAGACGCTGCTGCTCGAAGGCCGGCTCAGCATCAGCCAGATCGCGCTGGAGGCCGGGTTTGCGCATCAGAGCCACATGGCGAACTGGATGAACCGCGTGCTCGGTGCGACGCCGACGGAGATTGCGCGGTCGGGCGTGCGGGGCGGGTTGCGGCTGGCGTATGACGGTGAGGATGGCGGGAAAGACGCATGACGCAACAGCAATACATGGACGTTGCGTTTGATCCGAGGGCAACTGTCCAACAGGTCGTTGGACAATTGTCGCGTTCGGCTTCTCCGGTTTTGACGCGCTTGTATCGGGGAGCTCGCATGGTTACGGCGTATTCAACGCGTCATCCTTTCCTGTTCGATTCATCCGCCCGTGCGCGCCTTCTCGGCCGCGCAACCCGACAATCACAGCACCTTCATCCCTCAGGAGCGAACCGTGTTCGTGATCTTCGGAGCATCCGGCAACGTCGGCTTGTCGACCGTGACGACCTTGCGCAACGCAGGCCATTCCGTACGCGCGGTACTGCGCGACGCGCGCCATCGTGAACGTTTCGTGCAGCTCGGCTGCGATGTCGCGATCGCGGACCTGACGGACGCGAACGCGATCGCCGCGGCAATCGACGGCGCGCAGGCCGTGCAGATGCTGTGTCCGGTGCCGGCTGCCGATCCCGATCCGGCCGCGACGATGACGCGCACGATCGACGCAGCGACTGCCGCGCTCGCCGCGAATCCGCCGCCGGCGCTGCTCGCGTTGTCGGATTACGGCGCGGAGCTTGAAGGCAATACGGGTATCACGCGTCTGTTCCATGACTTCGAGGCACGTCTGAAGACGATCCCGACGCAATTGACGCTGCTGCGCTCGGCCGAGCATCTGCAGAACTGGGCGCGCGTGCTGCCGGTCGCGCTCGGTACCGGCGTGTTGCCGAGCTTCCATCATCCGGTCGGCAAGGCGTTTCCGACGGTCTGGGCGCCCGATGTGGGCATCGTCGCGGCGCGGCTGATGCTCGATGCGCCGGAAGGCGGCAGCGGGCCGCGCATCGTCAGTGTCGAAGGGCCGCGGCGGGTGAGCGTGACGGCGATCGCGGAGACGTTGGGCACGGCGGCGGGCCGCGCGATCGTTGCGCACGAGCTGCCGCGCGATACGTGGAGCGCGGCATTGCTGCGCGCCGGGCTCAGCGAGCGTCATGCGCAGCTGATCGTCGATTTGTACGACGTGCATAACGCGGGGCGGATCGATGTGGAAGCCGACGTGTCGGAGCGGGTGTACGGGACGACGATGCTGGAGGAAGCGCTTGCGCAACTGGTGCGCCGGCATGCGTGTTGAGTGAAGGGGGCGCGGCACGCATCACGCGGGCCCCCGCACCCTGTTCAATACCGCATACGCCGCCGACCCGATCACGATCCCCCAGAACGCCGACCCGAGCCCGAGCCACGTCATCCCCGACGCGGTCGCAAGAAACGTGATCATCGACGCTTCGCGATGGTCCTCGTCCTCGAAGATCCCGTGCACGTTCGCGCTGATCGCGCCGATCAGCGCGAGCCCCGCCAGGATCGCGACGAACGCCTTCGGCAGCGCGAAGAACACCGTGACGATCGTGCCCGCGAAGAGCCCGCCGATCAGATAGAACGCGCCGTTCGCGAGCCCGGCGACGTAGCGCCGGTCCGGATTCTCGTGCGCGTCCTTGCCGGTGCAGAGCGCCGCGGTGATCGCCGCGACGACGATCGTGATCCCGCCGAAGCAGGCGACGACGAGCGACATCACGCTGGTCGCGGTGATGATCGGGCGCGCCGGCGTGTGATAGCCGGACACGCGCAGGATCGTCATCCCCGGCAGGAACTGGCCGGTGAGGCTGACGACGACGAGCGGCAGCGCCAGGCTGAGCGTCGTGCCGAGCGTCCATTCCGGGGCGATGAAAATCGGCCGCGCGATACTCGGCGACACGTTGCCGAGATGCGTCATCCCGAGCAGCGTCGCGAGCGCGGCACCCGTCAGCAGCACGAGCACGATGCTGTAGCGCGGCAGCAGGCGCCGGAAGATCACGTACGCCGCGATCATCCCGAAACCGAGCACCGGCTGCGCGGTCGCGGCGGAGAACGCATGCATGCCGAACGGCAGCAGGATGCCGGCCATCATGCCGCAGGCGATGCCGCGCGGAATGTGGCGCACGAGGCGGTCGAAATAGCCGGACACGCCGATCGCCAGGATGATCAGCCCAGCCGTGAGGTACGCGCCGACGGCCTGGTTGAGCGTCAGTTGCGGGAACAGGCCGACGAGCAGCGCGGTGCCGGGCGCCGACCACGCGGTGATGACGGGCACCTTCAGCTTCCAGCTGGCGAACAGGCCCGAGACACCCGCGCCGATCGAGATCGCCCAGACCCACGACGACACCATGTCGTTGGACGCATGCGCGGCCTGCGAAGCCTGGAAGAAGATCGCGAGCGGGCCCGCATACGAAATCAGGACCGCGAGAAAACCTGCGGTGATTGCGGAAACGGACCAGTCGTTGCCGATCGTGCGGATCGCGCCGGGTGGGGTGTTCGGTTGCATCGTCGTCGGGGAATGCGGCGCGCGGCCGTGCGGCGGAGCCGGGGCGAATGATGATCGGAAACCCCGGAGGAGCGGCCATTCTGGGCATTGCCGACGCAATTGGCAATTCGCGGGCGACGATCGGCGTCGTCGGCTTTTCGTAAGGATCGGTGCCGAAACGCGGAAACTTCTGACGTCAGGTGCTGATCTGCAACACCCTGTCGACCACCGCCACTTTCACGCCGCTCCCCGTCGACAACGACGCTGTGCCCTGGTCGAACGGATGCACGGGCGGATCGGTCGGCGTCCACGCATGGCGCGCGAGCAGTTCGCGATATCCGCCACGGATCACGAAGCCGCCGCATTTCTTCGCATACGCGTCGCGTCGCATCCGGTATGCGCGTGGCAGGTCGTACCACGGCAGCTTCGGCAGGTCGTGATGGACGAGGTGATAGTTGTTGTTCAGGTACAGCAGCCGCATCGCGAAGCCGGCTTCGTTGATCGTGATGCGCGCCTTCGGATGCGGCGCGGCGCGATGCTCGTACAGCGAGCGGATCATCGCGAGCGACAGCGCGGGCCACGTGACGGCCAGCAGGTAGTACCACCACGGCACGCCGATCGCCCATTGCAGCCACGCGAGCAGCGCGGCCACGCTGGCAACGTGAGTCAACCACATCGGCAGATAGCGGAAGTCGCCACGGCGGAACGCGACGAACGCATCGCGGAACGTCGCGGCGACGGCGAGCGGCGGCCCGACGACGATGCGTCCGAGGAAAGTCTTGCGCGCGACCGTCAGCGCCCGGCGCCAGCGTGGCAGCCGCGCCCAGCGTTCGCGCGTCACGTAGTTCGTTTCGGGATCGACGCCCGGCACGGTCAGGTCCTCGTCGCGATGATGCTCGAGATGCGTGTCGCGATACAGCGTATACGGGTACCAGACCGTCAGCGGCGGATAGCCGAGCAGCTTGTTCACGAAGGCGGAACGCGTCGGATGGCCGTGCAGCAGCTCGTGCTGCAGCGACAGGTGCCACGCGCCGAGCAGGATCAGCGGCGGCGTCGCGGCGCCGAGCGACAGGTGCCCGTCGCGCGCGAGCAGCAGCACGGCGAGCCAGCCGCCGTAGATGACGACGACCAGCAGCCAGGTCGGCCACTCGGTGCGGGCAGTGAAGCGGGCGTCGAGCGCGGCGATCGCGCGCGCGTGGTCGACGTCGAAGTATTCGGCCATGGCGTTGAGGCAGGTGGATCGGGCAGTGCGGGGAACGAGCGATGGAACCGGGGCGCTCGGCCCGGGTGCGCTGGTGTCTCGCGGATCACGGTCGGCTTGCCCGGCATCGCGCACGGTGGCGGCGCCGGCAGGCCTTCGAACGGTACCGGGGCGGCGCGGCTACGCCAACCAATCGATTCGCATTTGCTTATCGTCTTGCGGCCGATAAGCATCCGGAGCGCCGTCGATGCGTAGAATGCCTGCATGAACCCCTGGATCGCTGTCCTGCCGATGTACAACGTGACGCCGCGCCACGCCGCCCTGTGGCGCGCGCTGTTGCGTGATGCGCTCGATGCGTTCGCGAACGCGGGCGGGCCGGCTGACGTCGTGCTGCCCGACGCGCCGTTCGACGATCTGCACGCACTGTGGCGGCGCGACGACCTGCTGCTGTCGCAGACCTGCGGCTACCCGTACCGGATGCTCGGCTTGCACGACGTCGTGCGATTGATTGCGACCCCGATTTTCGACGCGGAGGGCTGCGACGGGGCGCGCTACAGCAGCGTGCTGGTCGTATCGGCGCGGGTGCATGCGGGCGGAGCGACGACGCTCGCCGCCTGCCGCGGATTGCGGGCCGCCTTCAACGGCGAGGATTCGCACAGCGGGATGAACGCATTCCGGCACGCGGTTGCGCCGCATGCGCACGACGGACGGTTCTTCGGCTCGGTCACGCCGTTCGGTTCGCACCTGAACGTGCTGCGTGCGCTGGCCTCGGGAGAGGCCGATTGCGCGGCGATCGACTGCGTGACGTTCGCGTATGTGCGCGACGCGCGGCCCGACCTGCTCACTGACATCCGGATCATCGGCACGACGGCATCCGCGCCGGGCTTGCCGTTCGTCGCATCGCGGGCGGCGCTGGCGGATACGCAGGTGGGCGCGTTGCAGGAGGCGCTCGAGCGCGCGGCTGCCGCCGATGCGGAGCGGGCGCGCGTGCTGAGGCTGAAGGGATTCGACCGGCTGTCGCCGGCCGACTACGACACGATTGCGCGGTTCGAGCAGGCCGCCGCGACGCACGGCTATCCCGAACTCAGGTGACACACGGGGCGGCGCCCGGCGGTGTTGCGACCGTCCGCGCCGCGGCCCGCTTACTCCTCGTCCATCAACCGGACCTTGACCCGCTTGCCCTTGATCTTCCCCGCATTGAGCTTGCGCAGCGCGTCGCGCGCGACGCCGCGCTCGATCGCGACATAGGTCGAGAACTCGGTCACGTTGATCTTGCCGATCTGCTTGCCGTCGAATCCGGCGTCGCCGGTCAGCGCGCCGAGCACGTCGCCCGGGCGGATCTTGTCCTTGCGCCCGCCGAGGATCTGCAGCGTTTCCATCGGCGGCAGCAGCACGCTGTCGTCCGCCGGCTTCAGTTCAGCAAGCGGATGCCATTCGACCTCGCGCTTCTGCGCCTGTTCGATCGCGCCGACACGGCCCATCTCGTCCATGCTCGCGAGGCTCAGCGCCCAGCCGTCCTGATCCGCGCGGCCGGTGCGGCCGATGCGGTGTACGTGCACTTCGGGGTCGGGCGTCACGTCGACGTTGATTACTGCTTCGAGCTGTGCGATGTCGAGACCACGCGCGGCGACGTCGGTCGCCACCAGCACCGAGCAGCTGCGGTTCGCGAACTGGATCAGCACCTGGTCGCGCTCGCGCTGGTCGAGCTCGCCGTGCAGCGCGAGCGCATGGAAGCCCTGCGCGTGCAGCACGTCGAGCAGGTCGCGGCATTGCTGCTTGGTGTTGCAGAACGCGATCGTGCTCACCGGCCGGTAGTGGTTCAGCAACTGGCCGACCGCATGCAGCCGCTCGTCCTCGGTCACTTCATAGAAGCGCTGGCGGATCTTGCTGTCGTCGTGGCGTTCCGCGAGCTTGATTTCCTTCGGATTGCGCAGGAACTGCTGGCTCAGCTTCGCGATGCCGTCCGGGTAGGTCGCGGAGAACAGCAGCGTCTGACGCGTCGTCGGGCACATCCGGGCGACCTTCGCGATGTCGTCGAAGAAGCCCATGTCGAGCATCCGGTCGGCTTCGTCGAGCACCAGCGTGTTCAGCGCGTCGAGCTTCAGGTTGCCGCGATCGAGGTGATCCATGATGCGGCCCGGCGTGCCGACGACGATATGCGCGCCGTGCTCGAGGCTCTGCGCCTGCGGACGCATCGGCGTGCCGCCGCACAGCGTCAGCACCTTCACGTTTTCCTCGGCGCGCGCGAGGCGGCGCACTTCCTGCGCGACCTGGTCGGCGAGCTCGCGGGTCGGGCACAGGATCATCGCCTGCACGTCGAAGCTGCGCGCATCGAGGCGCGCGAGCAGCGCGAGCGAGAACGCGGCGGTCTTGCCGCTGCCCGTCTTCGCCTGCGCGATCAGGTCCTGGCCGGCCAGCGCGATCGGCAGGCTCGCGGCCTGGATCGGCGTCATGTCGACATAGCCGAGCTGCGCGAGGTTCGCGAGCGTGGCGGGCGTCAGCGGCAGCGCGCTGAACGGCGTGGCGGTCGGTTGGGTCAAGACAGGTCTCCGAGGTAGGGGCGGCCTTCCATCTGTTCATAGACGACGTTGCCTTCGTCGTCCTCGAAGCGTTCGAGATAGTTGCGGGCGCCGCACAGCGGGCAGCGGAACAGCAGCCCTTGGCCTTCGTCCTTGATGACGACGTCGGACTGCTCCCACTGCGTGCCGCAGCTCTGGTTTCGGCAGGTAAACACGGTCTTTCTCCAGCTGAATTCGGTTGATGGCGCGCCCGGGCGGGCGCGGCCACGGCAGGCGGCGCTCGCGCGGCTCGGGCGCGGGCCGCACCGGCGGTGGCTCGGGTTGGGTCGATGCGGGTGATGGATCGGGCGGCGACGGGGTCGCGCGTGCCGCAATTCTAGCGGAAGCCGGTGCTCGCGCCCGGCGCGCACCAGGAAAAACGGCCGCCCCGGAGGGCGGCCGTGTCGGGCGGCATGACGGTGCCGCATGGGTGCCGCGCGGCTGTTGCGCGGCGTCGGGCGCGTTACAGCGCCATGTCGGCCGATGCCTTCGCCGGGCGGGCCGGCGCGTTGCCGGTGGCCTGCGACGGCGCGCCGAGGTCGATCTTCGGCGGCGGCGACAGTTGCAGCACGTCGCTCGTGTAGGTCCATTCCTCGACGACCTTCGCCGGGCTGTCGTTCAGCTTGGTGCCGTAGCTCGGCACGATCTGGCGGATCTTCTGCTGCCACTCGGGCGTCGCGACCTTGTCCTTGAACACCTTCTTCATCAGGTTCAGCATGATCGGCGCGGCGGTCGATGCACCCGGCGACGCGCCGAGCAGGCCCGCGATGCTGCCGTCCTGCGACGCGACGATCTCGGTGCCGAGCTTCAGCACGCCGCCCTTGACCGGGTCGCGCTTGATGATCTGCACGCGCTGGCCGGCCTGCCACAGGCGCCAGTCTTCCTTCTTCGCGTTCGGGAAGTATTCCTTCAGCGCGTTGAAGCGGTCGTCGTCGGTCAGCATCAGCTGGCCGGCGAGGTACTGCACCAGCGGGAATTCGTCGACGCCCACGCGCATCATCGGCGCGACGTTGTGCAGGTTGGTGCTCTTCGCGAGGTCGAAGTACGAGCCGTTCTTCAGGAACTTGGTCGAGAACGTCGCGAACGGCCCGAACAGGATGATCTTCTTGCCGTCGATGATCCGCGTGTCGAGGTGCGGCACCGACATCGGCGGCGAGCCGACCGACGCCTTGCCGTACGCCTTCGCGAGGTGCTGCTTCACGACCTCGGGGTTGTCGGTCACGAGGAACGAGCCGCCGACCGGGAATGCGCCGTAGTCCTTCGCCTCGGGGATGCCCGACGCCTGCAGCAGGTGCAGCGCACCGCCGCCCGCGCCGATGAACACGAACTTCGCGTCGACCGATTGCGGCGGTTCATCCGAGTGCAGCTTGACCCACGACACGTGCCACGTGCCGTCGGCGTTGCGCGTGATCTCGCGCACTTCGCTCGACAGCGACAGCGTGAAGTTCGGCTGCGTCTTCAGGTAGCCGACGAACTGGCGCGTGATCTCGCCGAAGTTCACGTCGGTGCCGATCGGCGTCCACGTCGCGGCCACCTTCTGGTTGCGATCGCGGCCTTCCATCATCAGCGGCACCCACTGCTTGATCTGGTCGTAGTCTTCCGAATACTGCATCCCGCGGAACAGCGGGCTCGCCTGCAGCGCTTCGTAGCGCTTCTTCAGGAAGCGGACGTTGTCGTCGCCCCACACGAAGCTCATGTGCGGCGTCGAGTTGATGAACGCGTGCGGGTTCTTCAGCACGCCCTGCTTGACCTGCCACGCCCAGAACTGGCGCGAGATCTGGAACGACTCGTTGATCTCGATCGCCTTCGAGATGTCGACCTTGCCGTCCGCCTTCTCCGGCGTGTAGTTCAGCTCGGCGAGCGCCGAGTGGCCGGTGCCGGCGTTGTTCCAGCCGTTCGAGCTTTCCAGCGCGACGCCGTCGAGGCGCTCGACCATCGTCATCGACCAGTCGGGCTGGAGTTCGTGCAGCCAGACGCCGAGCGTCGAGCTCATGATGCCGCCGCCCACCAGCAGGACGTCGACCTTCTTCGTGTCGGCGGCGTGCGCCGACGATGTCGCGACGCACAGCGCGAGCGCCGACAGTATTACCCGTAACGTTTTGATCACAGCAGATCCCTTTTTCAACTTGGATGCATCGGTTTGCCATGCCGCCCGGCGCGCGGTTCCGTGGCGCCGGAACACGGGTCCGGAGATCCGGATCGCGAATCCGGAATTCCGGATCGGCGCGGCGCGCCGTTGCATTTGCGCACGCGAAGCGATTCGGAAGGACACCTTCGGATCGGCTTCCCGCGGGCAGGCAAGCGCCTGCGTCGCGAGGGTGCGCCACGCGCCCGGGCCCGGGTGGCAAGCCTGAGCGGACGGCGCTTCAGGCTGCGTTGAAAGAGGCCGCGTGCGACGCGTTTTGCGGGGGCGGGGTGGCAAGGGGCGCGTAATATAACCGAACTCGGACAACGTGTCGCAGGCGGCGAATATCCCTGTTTTCGTGGGGTTTTTTGTGCGTCCGGGTTTCCGGAATGACGGGGCGCGACGCGGGAAAATCGACGGGAATCGGCGGGGTCGAATGCGTGCGATGGACGGGCCATGCAGCAGACCGGAACATTATCGGATCGCGGCGTTGCACCGCGACCCGTTCACGCGCACCACTTCAGTTCACTTCGTTCCGCCGTTCCGGCAGAACTGCTCGTAAGCCTGCGCGGAATTCGCGAAGCCCCGCGCCTTCGCGAGTTCCCACGGACGCTCGCACTGCTGCGTCCGCTCGCACCACGCGGAGCCGGCCGAGCCGATGCAGCCGTGTGCGTCGCGATCGCCGCCGACCAGCGGCGGGGCCACTGGCGCGGCTGTACCGGCCGGCGCCGAAGCAGTGGCCGGCGCGGACGATTGCGCCGCACAGGCGCTCAATGCGAATGCGCAGGCAATCGCGGCGGCAAACGACGCGGTGGGAAAGTAACGTTTCATCGGGTAGCGCTCCATGGGATGACGATCGACGGCGGATGCCCGTGTGTGGGCGCCTGACAGGCATGAACGGTCACGCGTCCGGCACCGGCACGCGTGACGAGAACTTCACCTCGCGCAACGCGAGGCTCGACTGGATCGACGACACGCCGGCCTGCTTCCTCAGCACGCGCTCGAGGCACCCGGCGAAGGGGCTGGCCGCGATGCCGGTCACAGTCTATCGCGGCGCACTCGGCGAAGGGCGCTTCACGCCGCACGGCGACCTGAAGCACGGCGCGATCTCGGTGTTCACGTACAAGAGCGGCAGGAAGGCGCTGCTCGACATCGTCCGGATGTAACGCCGCAGCCGGGGCGCGGCGCGCCTCGCGGCACTACAAGACCCGCACGCGCGCGTCGCCTGCGCGGCGCTCCGCGTCGTGCACGATGTGCAGCTCCCGCGTGCGGATCGGCAGCGCGCAATCCGCGTCGGCGAGCGTCTTGCGCACCTGGCGCGCGAGGCGCCAGCGCATCGTCCAGAACTTGTCGGTATGCGTCCACACGCGCATGTTCGCGACGGCCGTGCTGTCGTCGAAGCGCATCACCATCACGTCCGGCGCGGGGTCCTGCAGCACGTCGGGATCGGCCACGGTCAACGCATGCAGCGCAGCGAGCGCGCGATCGATATCGTCGTGCACGGACACTTCCACTTCGAGATCGAGGCGGCGCGTCGGGTTGCGCGTGTAGTTGCGGATCGAGCTGCCCCACAGCGCGCTGTTCGGCACGTACTCGCAGATGCCATCCGGCTTCGTGAGGCGCGTCATGAAGAGCCCGACCTCTTCGACGGTGCCCGCGACGCCTGAGCCGCCGTCGATGTAGTCACCGACCTTGAACGGCCGCAGCAGCAGAAGCATGATGCCGGCCGCGATGTTCTGCATCGTGCCCTGCAGCGCGAGCCCGATGGCGAGGCCCGCGGCGCCGAGCACCGCCACGATGCTCGCGGTTTCGATGCCGAGCTGCGACAGCGCGCCGACGATCGCGACGATGCGGATGCCCCATACCGCGACGTCGCAGAGGATCGGCCGCAGCGTGTCGTCGACGCGCTCCTTGTTCGAGAGCAGCCGGTTCAGCCAGTTGCCGATGCGTTTCGACAGCCACCAGCCGGCGATGAGTAGCGCCAGGCCGGCGGCAAGCTTGAGGGAGAGGGTGGACAATGCGTTCCACAGGAACGTCCAGCGTTCCGGATGAAGATGATCGAGAAACATGACGGGATTCCGGTGTTGAAGACACAGTGCGCGGCGCGTGTCGCGCGCCGGCAGCCCTCGACTGTACACGGCGTGGCGGGTTTCGCGCGAATGCATGGCGTCCCGGCGGCATTGTTTTGGTACGAGTATTAAGCATCATTATTAACAAATAAGACGAGTCCTATTTAGCCGTTTCGACCACGCCGATACACTCGCTGTCGAGTAGCCGGATCGCGACGATCGTTCCTCAGCGATGTCCGGTTCTTTCCCGATTTTTCATTGAATAGCGAGTGACGACGTCATGCGGTCAGACCTGCGTTTCCGTGTCGCACGCGAGCAAGGTCGACCCGCGTCACGCGGCGTTCACCGTTTTCCGATGGGTCGTGCGTTCCTGCGCGGCATCGTCGCGGCGGCGTGCGTGGCCGGCGCACAGGGCGCGGCAGCGCAGGCGTTTCACGACGCCGCGCCGGCCGCGCCCGCGACGGCGGAAACCACCGATCTTGGCGACGTGCCTTTCTTCAATTCCGCGCGCACGACGTGGGGCGGCCTGCGTGCATCATCCGCCGCGCCGCTCGACGTCGCTTATGCATCGCACGCGTTGAACGTGTCGGCGGGCATCGAACGAGACGATCCGGTGGCGCGCTTCGGCGCCTGCGTCGCGTATCGCGTGCTGTGCAATACCGCGCGCGGTGCGGTCGAACGCGGCTATGCATCGCGGTTCGATTACGGGCTGGCGTCGGCGTTGCCCGCGACGGGCGCGCAGCCGGCGTTCGCGCGAGGTCCGGTCGATCTGGCCGCCGCCGAGCCGTTCACGCTCGCGCAGCCGGATCGCGGCACGCGTGCCGGCGCGATCGTCGGCAGCCTGCACGCGTCGCTGGCGCGCGCCGATCTGCCGGCCGGCGTCGCCGCGCAGATCGCCCGCATGCTGGCCGGGCGCATCGATTCGAAGCAGCGCGGCGCGCATGGCGATACTTTCCGCGTGGCATTCGAGCCCGACCACGGCGCAACGCGGCCGGGCCGCGTACGCGTGACGGCGCTCGATGTCCGCTTTCGCGGGCAGCGCGTCGCGGCCGTGTGGTTCGCCGCGCAGGCCGGCTCGCCGGGCGCCTATTACGAGTTTGACGGCATGCCGCTCGCCGGCGCACGCTTCGCGATGCCGGTCGCCGCGACGCGCATCAGCTCGCCGTTCGGCGCGCGCGTGCATCCGGTGAGCGGTGCGCGTCACGTGCATTCGGGCGTCGATCTCGCGGCGCCGGCGGGCCGCGCCGTTCATGCGTCGGAGCGCGGCGTCGTGACGTTCATCGGCACCGAGCCGCGCGGCTATGGCAAGTACGTGGTGATTCGTCATGACGGCGGTTACGCGTCGTACTATGCGCACCTGTCGGCGTTCGAGCCGACGTTGCGAACCGGCGCGCGCGTGATGCGCGGTCAACGCGTCGGCGCGGTCGGCAGCACGGGAACGGCGACCGGCCCGCATCTGCACTTCGAGGTGCGCCGGCATGCGCGCCTCGTCGATCCGATCGAGCTCGTGCACGCAGCCCGAGCGGCGAAACTGAAGGGCGCGCAACGCGTGGCGTTCAACCGCGTGGCGCGTGATGCGCGCATTCAACTGGCGTCGGCCACTTGGGCGCAACCCGTGGCGATGTCGACGCGCTCCGCATCCCATGCGGGCTGACCCCTAGCAGTTGCCCGCTCCTCGATGCTGGCCGCAATGGCCGGCATCGTTGCATGGGCCAACCGACACCCGCCGTCTCGGCATGCGCGCAACGACGCTGCGCGCGCGGCCGGACTGGTCCTACACCCCGTTGACGATTTCAGCCTGGTCTGATGGTTCCGCTTTTGCCCCGTCGCTAAGATTTTCGGATGCAACGCGCGTGGCGATTCCCACAGCGAGTCATCGCGACCGCGTTCGTACCTCAATCGACTCGATCGTGCGCACCCGGCGGCGCCCGTGAGCGCGGTCGCGCGCTTCATGCATAGACGACCGCGCTGGGCAAAACACGGCGCGGCATGCACGACGACACAACGGGATGAAAACCATCTATGTCAAAACTGGATTTCACGTCGAAACGCACGTGGGGGGCGCTGGCGGCGATTGCCGTCGTGGCCGGCGCACTGACGTCGACCCTTGCGTGGACGGCCGGCTGGATTGGTTCGCGCACGACCAGCGTATCGCTGGTATCGGAAACCCCGCAGCCGTTTCCGCCCGGCTTTCGCCGCGCGCACGGCAAGGGCGTCTGCTTCGTCGGCACGTTCCGTCCCGACCGCGCGGCGGTGCCGTTGTCGACCGCGCGTGTCTTCACGCAGGCGGACATCCCGGTCGTCGGACGACTCTCGATCGGCACCGGCAGCCCGTACGCGGCCGACAACTCCACGACGACGCTGAGCATGGCTCTGCTGCTGACGACCGATGACAAGCAGCAATGGCGCATGGCGATGAACAACCAGCCGTACTTCGCGACACACGAACCGGAGGGCTTTCTGGCCATGCAGCAGGCGACCGCGCCCGATCCGGCCACGGGCCAGCCAGACCCGGCGCGGGTGTCCGCGTTCCTGAAAACGTACCCGGAGGCGGAGAAATTCATGAAATGGGCGGCTCAGGAACCGGCGCCCGGCAGTTTCGCGGGCGCGACGTTCTACAGCGTCAATGCCTTCTATCTCGTGGCCGCCGACGGCCACCGGCAGCCGGTGCGCTGGATGATGCGCCCGCATGATCCGTTCATGCCGATGAGCGATGCGCAGCGGCAGAAGGCCGACCACGACTTCCTGTTCGAAGGCGTGCGCGAGCGGCTCGCGCGCAAGCCGCTCCATTGGGATTACGTGTTGCAACTCGCGCAGCCGGGCGATCCGGTCGACGACGCGTCGCAGCCGTGGCCGGCCGATCGCAAGCAGCTCGTCGCCGGCACGCTGGAAATGACGCGTGTCGTCGAACAGGCCGAGGGCGCGTGTCGCGACATCAACTTCGATCCGTCGATCGTGCCCGCGGGCGTCGCGGTGTCGAACGATCCGATCCTGAACGCGCGCTCGGGAGCGTACGCGCATTCGTTCAATCGCCGCGAACGCGAAATCGGATACGGCAAGGCGACCGAGGCGGTCGGCAAGCAGGAGGTCAAATGAATACGCACAAGCTCGCGAGCAACGGCGCACCGCGCCATTTCAACGCGCTGGCGCGCGGTCTGCACTGGCTGATGGCCGCGATGATCCTGGCCATGCTGTTCATCGGCGCCGGCATGATGACGTCGTTGCATCACCGGATCTGGCTGATCGACCTGCATCGGCCGCTGGGTATCGCGATCCTCGTGCTGGCGCTGCTGCGCGTCGCGAACCGGTTGCGCAGCCGGCCGCCGGCACTGCCGGCTAGTCTGCCGTATTGGCAGGTGCTCGCAGCGAAAGCGTCGCACTGGGCACTGTATGTGCTGATGTTGGCATTGCCGCTGATCGGCTGGGCCTTGTTGTCGGCGGGCGGTTTCCCGATTGTCCTGTTCAAGGGCGTCAACCTGCCTGCGATCGTACCGGCCAGCCCGACGCTCTTTGCATGGTTGCGCGATGCGCACGGCCTGTTGGCGCGGCTGCTGTTCGTCGTCGTGCTGGCCCATCTGTCGGCCGCATTGGTCCATGCGTGGATTTACCGGGACGGCGTTTTTTCCAGCATGGCACGTGGTGGACGGCAACGCGGTTAAGTAGCCCGTCGTTCGATCGTCGGCGGAGTGCGTCGCATGGCGGCTTCGACGGCGGCCGTCCAGCTATCCGGAACATCTGCTGGCGGGATCGTCGAGCGCATCGACGAACACCTCTGGCCATGTAGTCGTCCAAAAGCCCGTGGCATTGCTTCGTGCAAGGCAACATGGCCGAGTTGTCCATGTTGCTTTGCACGACCCGTGCGATTGCGGTATCGCGTCATATTTTCCGATTCGCCCGAATCTCGTCGTCACGACTTTCAGCAGTCTCGCGATAACCGGAAAATTAAACCGGTTCGCTCCCATTCGCTTTCATGATGCCGGTGCCGCAGCATTTTCCGCGACGCAACAACGCGACCATTTTCCTTATTTCCCGTTCCGCAATGAATTGCGACGTGATTTCCGATATCACGCCAATGGATCTTGCGATTATTTCAAGACAAGTGATATAACCCGTTTCACGCACCGATTTGCAGCAATAACGTCACCAATAAATGCGAGCGGAAAAATGAAAAGAAAGGCGCGGAACCTGGGTTTGGGTGGAATGGCGATTCTGACCGGCGCGGTGCCGGTCAGTGCGTATGCGGCGTGCTCGGCCACCGCGCCGGGCAGTGGCATGACGGTGACGTGTACCGGCGCGAACGCGCCGTCGGTCGTGGCCACGGCCGGCAGCACCGGCGTGACGATCAACCTCGATTCGACCGTGACGGGCAGCTACGTGTTGACGTCCACGCCGACGCCGTTCTCCATAGACACGTCGAGCACGATCACCAACAACGGCAACCTGTCGATGTCCGGCAACGGCACGGGCGTCGCGAATCGCGGCGCGGTGCTGCTCGGCGTGAACAACGGCAACACGCTCACCAATGCGGCGACCGGCGTGATTTCGACGTCGGGCACCTACAACGACGGGATGGCCGCGAACGGCAACAACAATACGCTGGTCAACAACGGCACGATCACGACCACCGGCAACAACGCGTACGGGATGACGGCCGCGTGGGGGCAAAGCAATCCCGGCGCATCGGGCAACCAGATCGTCAACACGGGCACCGTGACGACATCCGGCAACAACGCGCGCGCCGCGTCGCTGCTCGGCGGCAATGGCACGATCACCAACAGCGGCACGCTGACGTCGAACGGCCGCGATGCGCCGGCCGTCTACATGCAGGGCAACAACGACACGCTGGTCAACAGCGGCACGATCCAGACCACCGGCACCGCGACCAGCGGCGGCAGCGTCGACGCGGTCGTATCGAACACGCTCGGCAGCTCGTTCACCGCGACGATCACGAACCAGGCCGGCGGCCGGATCATCAGCAACAACGGCATCGGCGTGCGCTCGACCAACGGCGCGACGACAATCACCAACGCGGGGCTGATCCAGGGCGGCGGCGGCACCGCGATCCAGGGCGGCAACGGCAACGTGACGCTGATCCTGCAGACGGGCTCGCAGATCGTCGGCACGGCCAACGGCGGCGCGGGCACCAACACCGTGACGCTGCAGGGCACCGGCACCGCGTCGAATGCGTTCACGAATTTCCAGAGCCTGACGATGGCCGGCACCGACTGGACGTGGGGCGGCACCGGCACGTTCTCGACCGCGCTGGTGCAGAGCGGCACGCTGAACCTCACGGGCACGCTCGGCACGACGACGGCATCGGTCGTCGCGACCGTCAACGCGGGCGCGACGCTGCAGGCCAATGCGTCGAACCTGCCGCTGTCGGTCACCGACAACGGGCTCGTGCGCTTCCAGCAGGACAGCGCCGGCACGTACACGGGCACGATTGGCGGGTCGGGGGCGGTCGAGAAAACCGGCGCGGGGACGCTGACGGTCGCGCCTTCTTCTGCAGGCGGCAACACGTACTCGGGCGGTACGACGATCACGCAGGGTACGCTGTCGGTCGCGGCGGACAACGCGCTCGGCGCGGCGTCGGGACCGCTGACCTTCAACGGCGGCACGCTGCAACTCGGCAGCGCGTTCGATCTCGCGGCGAGCCGCGCCGTGTCGATCACGGCGAACAACGGCACGATCGACACGCAGGGTTTCAATTCCACGATCGCGCAGAACGTCACCGGCGCGGGCGGGCTCACCAAACTCGGGGCCGGCACGCTGACCATGAACGGCGCGAACGCCTATGCCGGCGGCACCGCGCTGAATGCCGGCACGCTCGTCGTCGGTGACGCCGCGCATGCGTCGGCCGCGCTGGGCGGTGGCGGGCCGGTGACGGTAGCAGCGGGCGCCACGCTCGGCGGCTACGGCAGCGTGACGGGCAACGTGACGAACAACGGCACGCTCTCGGTCGCGAACGCGCTGGCGAGCGTCGCCGGCGGCGCCACCGGCAATTTCCGGATCAACGGCAATCTGACCAACGCGGGGCTCGTTCAGCTCGGCGGCAGCGGCGTGGGCAACACGCTGACGGTCGCGGGCAACTACGTCGGCCAGAACGCGACGCTCGCGCTGAACACGACGCTGGCCGGCGATGGCACGCCGTCGGACAAACTGGTCGTCAGCGGCGGCACGGCGAGCGGCTCGAGCACGCTGAAGGTGACGAACGTCGACGGCGCGGGCGCGCAGACGACGGGCGACGGCATTCAGGTCGTGCAGGCGACGAATGGCGCGACCACGAGCACGAACGCGTTCTCGCTGTCCGGCGGGACGGTCAGCGCCGGCGCGTACACGTACTTCCTCGCGAAGGGGGGCGAGTCGAATGGCACAGGCGACAGCTGGTATCTGCGCAACACGGTGCCGCCGAGACCGCAGCCGCGCGTCGTCGAGCCCGGCCAGCCGACGCCGCCGGCCGAGCCGCCGGTGATCGCAGCCGAAGGCACGCCCGAATCGATCGTCGAGGCGGTCGATCATGCCGGCATCGGCGCCAATCCGGAGCCGATCTATCGCCCCGAAGTGCCGCTATACGCGGAAGCGCCGGCCGTCGCACGCCAGCTTGGCCTGCTGCAGATCGATACGTTCCATGATCGTCAGGGCGAGCAAGGCCTGCTCGCCGAAAACGGGTCGGTGCCCGCGTCGTGGGCGCGTGTATGGGGCGGCAACAGCAACATCAAGCAGAAGGGTGACGCGACGCCGTCGTTCGACGGCACGGTGTGGGGGATGCAGGTCGGGCAGGATCTCTACGCCGATACGACCGCCGGCGGCCATCGCAATCACTACGGTTTCTTCCTCGGTTTCTCGCGCGCGGTTGGCGACGTGAACGGCTTCGCGCTCGCGCAGCCGGACCTGGGCGTCGGCACGTTGCAGGTGAACGCATACAACCTCGGCGGCTACTGGACGCACATCGGCCCGGGCGGCTGGTACACGGACGCGGTGCTGATGGGTAGTGCGCTCACGGTGCGTACGCACTCGAATGACAACGTGAACGGCTCGACGAACGGCAACGCATTCACGGGCTCCGTCGAAGCCGGGCTGCCGATCGCGCTCGGCAACGGATTGACGCTCGAGCCGCAGGCGCAGCTCGTGTGGCAATGGCTGTCGCTCGATCGCTTTAACGACGGCGTGTCGAGCATCGGATGGAACAACGGCAATACGTTCCTCGGCCGGATCGGCGCTCGGCTGCAATACGCGTTCGATTCGAATGGCGTGAGCTGGAAGCCGTATCTGCGCGTGAATGTGCTGCGTTCGTTCGGCAGCGATGACAGGACGACGTTCGGCGGCTCGACGACGATCGGCACGCAAGTCGGGCAGACGGCCGGGCAGATCGGCGCGGGGCTCGTCGCGCAACTGACGAAGCGCGGCAGTGTGTATGCGACGGTCAGCTACCTGACGAACCTCGGCGGCGAGCATCAGCGCACGATCACCGGCAATGCGGGCGTGCGGTGGGCATGGTGACGACGAAGCGCGCCGACCGACATTCGGCCTCGGAGTGTGATCGGGCCGTAGCGCGAGCTCGACGCGCGCATACGGCACAGGACTGGAAGTTGAGGCGGAACAGGGTTTGAACCAGATGGCCGTGCCGTCGGCCACCATCCAGTGCCCGTGCCACGGCACACATCGTGCGCGGTTCCGGATGGCAGGCGGTCGAGGCATGCGCCGCAAAACCCACGCCGTCGGTAGCGTGCCGATCCGGAACCGCGCAGCGATAGAGTAGCGTCCGGCGCCACGCAGGCCAATCAGCCTGGTCCGATTTGGCGGAGCCGTGGCAGCCAGGCGCGCTAGTCGCCGCGTGACGCCGCGTCGGTTGCGGTGTCCCGGCACGACGCAGGCCAGAGGGCCGGGTGTACCAGATCGAGATAGCGGAAAGCGGCGCGATTGCGCGGAATCGCATCCAGATCGATACCGACGTCGACCACCGCGTCCCGGTCTGACGGCGCCGCGGCAATGACGTCGCCGTCGGGCGAAGCGACGATGCTTTCTCCGCTGAACGTATAGCGATCGCCCGGGCCGACCCGATTGGCCATCGCGACGAAGACCTGATTTTCGAGCGCGCGTACGGGAATCATTTTCCGATGGACATGGCCATGAGGTTGCATCATGCCGTCGGGGATCACGATCAGATCCGCGCCGGCCCGCGCGAGCGCCCGGGCGGTTTCCGGGAATTCCAGATCGAAGCAGATCAACATGCCGACCTTGACGCCGCGCCATTCGCACACGTCGAACGTACTGCCCGCTTCGAAGACGCCCACATCCGATTCGTACAGGTGGGACTTGCGATAGCGCAGCCGGAGTTCGCCGAATTCATCGACCAGAATCGCCGTATTGAAGTAGCGCCCGTCGTCCTGTTCGGCGAATCCGATGACGACGGCGACGTGCGCGTCACGCGCGGCGGCGCGAATTGCCCGTACGGACGGCCCGTCGAGCGGCTCGGCCAGTTGAGCGACGTCATCCGGTGTCGGAAACCCCGGAAGGTACGTCTCGGAGAAGATGACCAGATCGGCGTTGCCGCGCGCCGCTTCGATATGCGCGAGGGCCTGAGCAAGATTCGACGCGTGCGCGCCGTCCTTCAGGGTGGACTGGATCAGGCGCAATCGCAAGATACTCATTGTCGGTACTCGATGACAGTTAATGGCGAGGATGACGGAAGCGGTTCCGGCGACAGAGCCGGGACAGGCTGACCGGCAGGCTCAGTTGGACGGCACGTCGACGGCGGGCGTTTCAGCGATGATGCGGCGTTCGCGATCGAGGTCGAGCGAGCGCGACATGAGCCAGTAGACGCCACCGGAGACGATCAATCCGACGAGCCAGGCGACATCGACGCCCCCGAGCATCCGTGCAAACGGCCCGACGAATACCTCCCGGTTCACCTCCGCGTCGAACACATAGAAGAACGGCACCATCGACGCGAATCCGATCAGGTAAGACAGGATTCCGCGCAATTGCCAGGCTCCGTACAAGCCGCTCGGTGTGAAGAAATGCGCGATCGCGTAATGGCCCCGACGCACGAAGAAGTAGTCGACGAGGTTGACGGCGGTCCACGGCACCAGGAAGTAGAGCATCAGCGTGAGGAATGTTTGAAGCAGCGCGATGCCGTTGCCTCGGATCGCGAACACGCAGGCGAGCACGAACGTGCTGATCGCGAGAATCGACGCGACCCGCGCGCGGCGCGTCGGTTTGATCGGCACGATCGAATCGATGCCGGTCAGCACCGTCAGCATTGCGCTGTATGCGTTGAGCGCGATGATCGGGAGGAAACCGGCGAGCGACACGAATGCGATCAGCTTGCCGAGACCGGGGACGAGCGACGCGCCGACGTCGTTCATCGCGACCAGCGCATCGGCCGCGTGCAACTTCTGGGCGAGCCATGCCCCCAGGCCGATCATCCATGCGCCCGACAGCGACGCGCCGGCAAAGATCACCGCGATCAGCTTCGCGCGGCTCGTCTGTTTCGGCAGATAGCGCGAATAGTCGGATACGTACGGGGCATACGAGATGTTGTAGCTCGCGGCAATCGCAAACTGGGTCGCGAAGCCGATCCAGTTGAAACCGGATGGCGTCGACGACACGGGCGCGCTCGACGGCGCGGCATGGCCGAACACGAGCGCGAGCGTGACGAGCGCATAGAGCGGCAGCGTGGCGACGAGCGCCCACGTGAAGGTGCGATGCATCAGGTCATGCCCGTAGATCGCGAGCAGTGCGCCGATGGCGACCGCCGCGACGGCGACGAAACCGCCGTCGATGCCGAAGACGTTGTGCACGCCGTCGACCATCAGCGACACGTTGACGACATTGAAGCCAACGAACACGAACAGCGTGGCGAGCAGCGCGACGATGACGCCGCGATAGCCGAACTGCGCGCGCGACTGGATCATTTGCGGCAACCCCATTTCGGGCCCCTGCGAGCCGTGGAACGCCATGAACAGCGTGCCGAACATGATGCCGAGCGCGCCGGCGAGCGTCGTCCAGCCCGCCGACAGGCCCATGCCGGGCCCGACGAAACCGATCGAGATCGTGAAAAAGTGGAAATTGCCGAGAAACCAGAACGGTCCCTGGCTGGCGAGCTTCGCATGGCGCTCGCTCTCCGGAATGTAGTCGATCGAATGATGCTCGATCTGAAGGCCGGTTGGTTCGGCGCGAGCGAGGTCGAGGGTCTCGGGGCGATGCATGACGACGATGTCTCCGTGAGCATGCCGCGGCAGGCGGCATGTTTGCGCGCCAACGAGCGTGGCGCTTGATGAATGTTCGTATGATCAGGGACTGCGTGGGCGACCGGTCGTACGTGGGGATCGACGTGTCAGCCGGGCATGCGGGACCGGCAGCCCGGTGTCGGCACTGCGGCAAGCGCCGACATGTCGGGGCAAACGGTGCCGGGAGGGATCACCGCGTCAGCTGTCTCAATTTTGTTGTCTCCTTTCGTGCGATCGGCAAGAACGTGGTCAGCGTCGGTCTCGATGCGCCGCGTCGCCACTGGACGTAGTTGTACGCGGGTGATGCGAAAAGAGGAATGCGAATATATCGACGTAAACATCGATCCGGACCGATGCATGGGGGATGTAAGGAGGTTATTCGAAGCTGGAGTGCAAGGATGCGTGTCGTCGAGGTCGTGGAACGGTTTTGCGGATGACGAACGGTTTCAGGGAACGGGACGGGCGCAGGCCCGTCCCAGGACATTCCATAGCCGACGTGTCGCGGTTGCGAAAGGGACGCGCCGGAGCCAGTCAGGGGCGGGAATGGATCGATGTGCTTTGGGGAAGCTGAACGGGTTTCAGTTGATCCCACATCGTGATCGGACCGGGATTGTCAAGCGCGGCGTCCGCGCCGCCGAACATGCGCACCACCTTGTTCACGGCGTTGATCGCCGTGCCGATGGCGCCTTCGATCCAGCCGGCCACCCACGAAATGTCGTCGCCGGCCAGGATCATTGGATTAGCGTGTGGGCGCGGCGGCTCGTCCGGTTCGACACCGTCTATAAATTGCGAGAAGAGGCGTCGTTGCAGTTCGTACTGACCGGGCAGGTTCATCTTGAATGCGCCGAGATAGAGCGGTTCGTTCTCCCAGTTGATCTCGACTTCTGCGTTGCCGCCAGGGGCGAGCTCGCTCTCGAGATCGACCTTCGGGTAAATATCCTTGAGAACCTGGCGGCACAGGTGCGCGTGCGAGTGAACCGCGCCGTCTCGATCGCCGAGAAGCTTGAGTGCGTCGTCATTCCACGTGTACGAGAGGAAGATGCCGGTCCCTCTCGTACTGCCGGCGCTCTCACTGTAATCGACGAGATACGTGCCTCGCGTGAGCCGGTCGGAGAGCGTCACGCTCATTTTTCGCATGTTGGTCTCCGGATCGGTCTCCTTCCAGAACGCCGATTTCGTCGCCATGAAGATCTTGGCCGATTGCATATAGTGCGTGTACTGAATGGCCTCCCACGTCCTGGCGTCGAACAGGTTCGTGGTCTGTTGGTATTGTTGATGCGTACCGTAGTGGCGGAGTTTGTCGAGAATACGAACATGCGGCGTGTAGATTACCGCGTCGAACAGCATCTCCTGTATCGCGCCAGTGGACACATCGGTGATCGTCACGGTGAGTGTGTTGTCCGGGTTGCGCGACAAGTGGCGAACTTCCTTGCCGTGCGGTATCGGGTTACCGGGGAAGGCGGTTGCGAGCGCCTGCATCGTCGTCTTCAACACGGACTCGTTCTGCGTATCGGGATCCGTGACGTCGTGCAGTTCGGTTGGTGTTTGGGTCAGCAATGTGTTCGGAAGCGTGGAGGTGCCGTCGTACATCAGTCGATGATCGACGTCGAGGCCGGTATAGAGCACGCGCAACACCTCCAGGAAACCGTTCGGGTAATCGGTATTCCAGCCGCCCGTGCCGAAACCGATTTGCCCGAATAGATCGATCGTCTCGCGGTCCCATTGCGCCACGTCAACCAGGGCGCCGTGAAAACTCAGGTTGTCCCAGCCTTTGGTGTGCAGCAGATTTTTCCATGTCGCCTTGATTGCATCGTAATCGGGCGGATCCTGCGACATCGCGGCCTGAAGTTCGTCAAGCTTGATGTCGTCGTTGTTTAGCCACCCGTGGGGGCCGAACATGGATTCTTCGAGTTCCACGTATTTTTCGGGGATGGGGAACGGGTTTTCGGTGCCGCTCGGAACCGACTGGTAATAGGTCCGCTCGCCCTTGTAGTCGATGACGGTGCTGAAGGCGGCTTGACTGCCGGGATTGGGAAACGGAGCCCAATTTTTCAGCATGCCGACTTTTTCGAAATAGTGGAGGCCGGCCTTTCCGGAACTCGGAAATCGCATTGCGCCAAGCTCGGCGAATACCTGATGGTCGGGGTCCGAACCGAGACGTTGCGCATTCAATCGACCACCGATGCGATCCGACGCTTCGACGATGACTGGGCGAAAGCCCAGCCGCAACAATTCGTAGGCTGCGACCGTGCCTGCCACGCCGGCACCCACTACCAGCACGCGTTTCGATTTCGCATCGGACGAAACCTGAAAAAGCGGCTTGTTGGCTGATTTGGCATTATCGAGGAACCTGCCGTAGTGAAATGGAAAATCGGGAATCAATGCTGCGAGATCCAGGCCGCGTGTTCTAGGCGTATTGCGATTGTGCGACGGGATTGACGACATATGATCACTCCTGGAACTGAAAATATTGATTTGATTGTTCGGGGTTTCAACGTCAAGCCAGACAAGGCTTGCTCGGCGCTTGTCGCTTTATGAGCCAACGAAGCTTAGAAAATCGTCATGCCGGTTTCAAGGAAAATTACGGACGTTGATTGGAATTCGGTTGGAGTGGTTAAGTTTTCCAGAAAGACTGGCGCGCGGACCAGAAACGGAGTGCGAGGTTATTTATTGAATATGGCTATTGACGCCCGCAGGCATGATGTCGCCGGAGTTTCGATCAGGGCTCCGGGTTTCCGGAGCCCTTTTTCGATGTGGAATGGCCGAGCGCGTCGCCACAGCTATGCCGATGCGCTTCGAGTTCGGCCGCCCGGGTTTGCGGCTGAACGCAATCGGCGTCACCCGTAAAGAGAAATCAGCCCGCGTTGAGACGACCTTGGAGTGCCAGGATTTCGGCTCTCAATTGGGCAATGATTGCCGACTGAGCGCTCAATTCTGCAGTGACCCTTTCCGATTCGGCGAGAAGCGCGGCGCGGAGTTGTCCGATGGTCGCTGCGTCCGTCAATTGTTCGCCATCCGCGACGTTGACGATCTGACGTAGCTGCGCCGTCGAGCCGACCGAGAGCGTATTCGGGAGATTGGCTACAGAGTTGAAACCAAGCGCGATGCTGTTTTCCGCGCCAGCGGTGGCGGAGCTGCCGATTGCGATGGCTCGCTGCGGGGTCGCGTTTGCTCTCCACCCAACCGCAATGGTTCCCCACGCATTCGCTTCCGTATTGCGGCCCAGTGCAGTTGCACCTTCTCCCGGCGCTTTCGCTGCATAGCCGATTGCGGTAGCCGCGACGTTTCCACCGTCCGGTCCAGCAACGGCGGCGTTACCGAGCGCGATGGAGTTTGCGCTTGCGGTGGCAGCGTGCCCGAGACCTTTGACGTCGACATACCGGTTGTCGACCTTCGTCGCTAGCGCGGCGTTCATTTGGCGCCGATTGACAGCGTCAGCGTCCTGCACGCCATCTGCAACGCCTGTCAACCTGCGTTCGCCTCCCGTGCCGCGCAAGTCGACCGCTGCGCCATTGGTCGCGGCGCCCACGGTCAGATTCGCGCCGGCGCTCGCTTGCTGCACCAGGCCCGCCGTGCCGCTTTCCAGCTCGTTCAACTTCGCGTCGATCGTCGTGACATTACCTTCGATGATCGTCACGCGACCGGTGAGTTCGCCCATGTCGGTATTCAGCTTGGCGATGTCGGCGGTGTTGTTGTCGACAGCCTCGTTGGTGGCGTGCAGCTGACTGCCGTTCACCGCGTGAGTGCTCGCAGTCGACAGCTCGCCGTCGGCCACGCCCATCAGCCTGCGCGCGCCTTCCGTGCCGGCGAAGTTGGCCGACGCGCCCGCGTGGTCCGCGGCCACGGTGATCGTGTTGGAGAGCGGGTCTTGCCGGACCAGGCCCACCTCGCCGCTGGCCAGTTCGCTGCGGATGTTCGTGATCGCCGTTTCGTTGTTCGTCACCCGCGCATCGATCCCGTTCACGCGGGTCGACAGGTTCTTCACGTCGACGTTGGTCGCGTTCAGTTGCTTTCCGTTGACCGCGTCGTTACTGGCGCTCGACAGTTCGCCTTCGGCCACGCCCCTCAGTTTGCGTGCGCCTTCCGCGCCGGCGAAGTTGGCCGACGTGCCCGCGCGGTCCGCTGCCACGGTGATCGCATTCGTGTCCGGGTCTTGCCGGACCAGGCCCACCTCGCCACTGCCCAGTTCGTTGCGGATGTTCGTGACCGCCGTTTCGTTGTTCGTCACGCGTGCATCAACGCCATCCACGCGGTTCGACAGGGTCTTCACGCTGACGTTGGTCGCGTTCAGTTGCTTGCCGTTGACCGCGTCGTTGCTGGAACTCGATAGTTCGCCTTCGTCCACACCCGTCAGTCTGCGCACGCCTTCCGTGCCGGCGAAGTTGGTCAACGAGCCCGCGCTGTCCGCGGCCACGGTGATCGTCTTCGTCACCGGGTCTTGATGGACCAGGCCCAGCGAGCCGCTACCAATTTCGTTGCGAATATTGGTCACGGCCGCTTCGTTGTTTGTCACGCGCGTATCGACACCATCTACCCGGGCCGACAGGTTGTTCACGTTGACATTGGTGGCATTCAGTTGCTTGCCGTTGACTGCATCGTTGCTGGCGCTCGACAATTCGCCTTCGCCCACGCCGGTCAGTTTGCGGTCGCCGACCGTGCTGGTGAAGTTGACGGCAGGGCCATCGGTAGCCTTGCCGACGGTGAGGTCTGCACCCGCTGACGCTTGCTGCACCAGACCGATAGCGCCGCCGTTCAGGTCGGCGCGGATTTGCGTGATTTCCTGGCTATTGTTCGCCACCTGGACGCCGATGCCATCCACGGTGGTGTTGAGTGTCGTCACCCGGCCGTCGACATTGTCAAGTTGGCGCAGGTTCACGGCGTCCGTGGCTTGCGTACCGTTGGCCACGTTGGCGATTTGTCGCTGTCGCGCGGCCGAGCCGACGGAAACCGTATTCTCCCGGTCGGCCGAAGAACCGTTACCGAGCGCCACGGCATTCTGGGCCGTGACGTTGCTGTCCAGGCCGACGGCAATGCCGTTCGTCGCGCTTGCTTTGGCACGAAGACCCAGGGCGATGGCGGCCTGGGCGGCCGCTTCGGTGTCGGTGCCCAACGCCATCGCGCCGGCAATGCCGGTTGCCCTGGCATTTTCCCCCAAGGCAATTGTTGCGCTGTTGGTCGCAATGCCCGTCGATTCCGCGTTGTTGCCTATAGCGATGTTCCCTGGCCGGCCGCTGATGGTGGCCGTCCCGGTACCGCCCACCTTGACACGCGCGTCGTCTGCCTTCGCAGCCAGCGCGCTGTTCAGCTGGCCCAGATTCACCGCATCGTTGCTGTTCATGCCGACGCCCACGTTGACGATCCGGCGCTGTATGGCGGAGGTGCCGATCGATACCGTGTTGGCCGTGTCTGCAACCGATCCCGCGCCGAGCGCGACTGCGCTCGTGCCATTCGCAGTGACTTGTGCGGTTGCGCCGATCGCCGTGCCGTTGTCGGCCAGCACGCGGGATACATGGCCCAGCGCTGTGCCAGAACCCGCGTTGACGGTTGCGGCATTTCCCAAGGCATTGCTGCCGGTGCCGCTGACAGTGGCTCCGTAGCCGATGGCGCTGCTGTTGGATGAGTTGGTCGGCACACCGCTGATGTTGCGCTGCGTGACCTTGGCGGTGTTGCCGATCGCGGTGTTGTAACTACCGGCATTGGCGTTGGTGGAACTGCCGCCCGTGCTCGCGTCGAAGCCGACCGCCAGCGATGCACCGCCGCTGCTCGCATTGGCGCCGAAAACGGCGGAGTTCACGCCTGTCGTGCTGGCGCTGAACCCGACAACGACGCTGTTGTTACCCGAACTGGTCGAGCTACGGCCAATGGCAATCGAATTTTGGCCGCTTGCACTCGAATAAGCGCCCAATGCAATCGCTGCCTCGCTGCGTGCACCGGCACTCAGTCCAATCGATATTGTCCAATAACCTTGGGCAATTGCCGGCGTCCCGATTGCAATCGCCGGCCTGTAGGAACCCGCGACCGCCGGGCCTGCACTTGCGGTACCGCTCTGACCAAGCGCGATGTCATATGCATAACCCGCGACCGGGGGAGGATTGCTCGGGTTGGAGGTGTTCACGTTGAGTACTCTATCGCCCGATTCCTTGATTCCGATCGAACCCGTCGAGTCGATGGAGGGCGTGTCCAATGCCCGCGTCTCGGCTTCGCGTGCCGCTTCGCCATTGCGTTTGCCGTCGCGCCCATTGGGTACTTCAGTAGCGTTTGCCATGATCGGCTCCATTCGAGAGTATGGCCGGTTCACCTGCCCCGACCCGGATACTTCATGCGCAATATCGCTATTGCGCATGAAGCGGACGATGACCGGCGACGCGCCGATCACATTGAAACCGGTGAACCCGGCGACGGGCGGCTACACCGTCGATCGCAAGAATTTCCAGTGTCCCGTGCCTTGCCCGGCGCGATTCGAAGTGGCGTGCGTGTACACCGCATACTTCGTATTGGTGCCCTTCCGGAAGGCCTTGGTGGTTTGCCCTTCGAAGACATGGCAGGTGTCCAGGAAGCCGCCTTGAGAGTTGTTGTATTCGTTGCGCAACGTAACCTGATCGCCGATCTTCACCGGGGTGCCGGCGGTACCGGAAAGCACGACCCAGTCCAGGGTCTTGTAGGCACCGCGGCTCGTCTTGTCCGCGGTGGATACGTTATAGAGTTCAGGGGCGCCCGCATGGCCATTGGTATCGAGATAGCCGCCGTTGTTGCCGTACGCGTTGAACAACCGGATGGCGTCGCCGCTGAGGACTGCCGTGCCTTTTGCCTTTCCGGTCACGGATTCGACGATCCAGGTGCCGCTGCCGCCATCCCGGGTCGGTGAGCCGGACGTGATGACGCCGTGCTTGGCGCCAGCTTGCCTGGCGTAGTCATAGGTATCGAGATAGCCGCCATTCCAGTTGTTGTAGCCGTTCAGGAGGTGAACCCTGTCGCCGTACTTCAACGTATTGGCGTCGATTTGCGGGACGCCGCCAGCTTGAGCGCCCGGACTTGTGCCGCCAGGCTGGGCTGGCTGACCTCCGCCGGCGACCTGATCTGCCGGACCGTTGCCGCCTGGCTGGGCCGCCGGGCCGTCACCCGGTGCTTGCGTCGCCGGCTTGCCATCGCCTGCCTCAGCCTGCTGACCTCCGCCGGTTGCCTGGTCTGACGGACTTTCACCACCTGTTTGCGCTTCATGCTCTCCGGTCGATTGCTCGACCGCTTTGTCGATCGGCCACTGGAGCAGGACGATGCCGTCGTTATAGTCGGTGCCGGTCTGGCGATCCTCCGTGACGACGATGCCGAAATTGACGGTGAACGGCGTGCCATTTGCGGATTTGCCGCTGATGGGCGCCAACCGAGCGTCGGCGGCGGACAGTTTGCCGTTGACCCACACCTCCACCCGAATCTTGCCGTTGCCGGAATTCAGGGTGGCCTCGCGCGTGCCGTCACGTGTGGTCAGCTTGTACTCCGCGGCCGGTTCCGCACTGTCGCCGATAAACAGCTTGATGTGCTGCTGGTAGTCCGGCGGGGAGTTGGCAAAAAAGATCGCGCGAAAATCGGTGTTGGGTGGCAGCGTGAAGTTGGCGTTTCGATCGGAGAACGGTTTGAAGTCGGACATGATTGGTTCCGGAAATGGATAGGCGCGATACGATCGGATAGCTGATCGAAGGACCGCTGCTCATTGACGTGGCTGTCTGGGCCTGGCGTGTCGGCACGTTTCTGGCCCGCGGCTTGCCGTCGTCAGTCGCTGCCTTGGCTATGTCGACATCCGCG
Organism: Burkholderia sp. 9779_493; assembly: GCF_015712215.1. NCBI lineage: Bacteria > Pseudomonadati > Pseudomonadota > Betaproteobacteria > Burkholderiales > Burkholderiaceae > Burkholderia > Burkholderia sp. 9779_493. The sequence continues at coordinate 57,625 of NZ_JACCQA010000006.1, read as the reverse complement.
CTGCAATCGGTCGACACCACAGGGAGCGGCGTGCGTCTTGAATGGAGACGCGGTCTTCGACGGCGTTGCATGGCTGCAATACCGCTGACCTGCCCGGGCAACTGACAGGTCAGCGGTCGTCACTCGGTCAGCCAATCGGCCACTGGAGCACGACGATGCCGTCGTTGTAGTCGCTGTCGTGGCGGTCCTCGGAGACGGTGATGCCGAAATTGACCTCGAAATCCTTGCCGTCTTTGGACTTGCCCTTGATCGGCGCGAGCCGTGCGTCGGTGGCGGACGGCTCGCCGTTGACCGACACCTCCACCCGGACCTTGCCGTCGCTGCCGGAATCCAGCGTGGCTTCGCGCGAACCGTCGCGGGTGGTCAGCTTGTGATAAAGGGCCGGCGTTTCGCTGTCGCCGATAAAAATCTTGATGTGTTGCTGTTCCGCGGCATTGGCCCAGAGAACGGCCCGCAATTTCGTGTTGGGCGGCAGCGTGAAGTTGGCGTTTCGATCGGAGAACGGTTTGAAGTCGGACATGATTGGCTCCGGAAGTGGATACGGGTAATGCAATGGCGTTCGTGCCTGAAGAAGGATTGCCGCTTGACGTGGCTAGAGAAAACTATATAAAAAAATTGAAAAAATATTCAATTCCTCGATGAATTGCTTTTCCGATTGAAATGAGCCGGTGGATTGTTGATCCTTTGTGATTGTTTTTCTGCCGTAAATGCGAGTTCTGGAATTCGCTATTCGACACATGTCGATTATTCAATTTCTCTGAATGCTGACCGAGGGTGTTTCGATCTGGCCGCGCCATGCTCGAACGCATGCCATCAAGCAACGAAGCCTGCCTTGATGGTGGACGCTCGTCTCGCGACGACTTTCAAGGGCCTCTTTTTCTGTCGAATTGAGCGATACCAGCGGTGCTGGCTGGTTTAAGCCGGATAAACTGGATGTGGACTGACAATCATTGCCGCCCGAACATGACCCCGGCCGGATTTACCCCAAAGCGGCGGCTGGCCGTGGCCGCTTGGTTCCTGCTTCCGGGCCCGTCGCAAAGGGATTGCCGGCGCGTCCCGCGACATCATGTAGCCGATGTGTTCCGATTGCGAAAAGGATACGTCGGAGGCGGTCGGAGCCCGGGACGGGTCGGTGTCCGGTGGGGCATCCTCGTATTTCATGATTTTTTTGTTAATCGTTTGATCGACGAATAAATTATGCCGAGCAGAGAAAGAAGGGTTCCGATACAGATGAGTTGTATCGAAATGATCGCCGGATGTGCTATTGATAAGGAATCGTCGGTGCTGCTGGCATATCTCAATGGGAACATCAGGATATAAGCCGTACCTGTCGCTCCGGCGAGTGACATAAATGCGCATGTCAGCCAGTACCATCTACCCGGACCAGCGTGGCCGATAGCCTCGATGATCGATTCGATGATGATCAAGGCAACGAAGAGTATTTCAAAAATGAACAATGCTCCTTTGAACATCGGTTTTCCTTGTGATTGGCGTGGAATGGCCATGTCCGGCGCGACCGGCTGGGGGATGATTATCGTGCCAGCATGTCTCCGGGAAAGAATAGAGTCTCGGGGTCTACGCGTCCAACTTGTACGGCGGATTAAACCGGCCGATGCAATCCACCGGGCACCGCGTAAGCAGCGGGGGCTGAAACCGGATTTCCCGCACGCGCGGGGCGCGGATGCCGGATGCGCACCGACCAGTCGCCACGCCGCGCGGCGTGGCGACGCTCATCACGCGGCCGCGACTCAACCCAGCGGCCAGTTCAGGATCGCGATGCCGTCGTTGTAGTCGCCGTCGCCGCCATCTTCCGATCCGACCAGCCCGAAGTAGGTCTTCTTGAAGATGTCGACCTGACGCGAGCCGATCTTCGACGGCTTGCCGTTCGCCGTCACGACCACCCGCACCTTTCCCTTGCCCGAGTTCACGATCTGCGTGTTCAGGTTCGCGTCCTGCGTGCCGGCGCCCTGGAACGTCGCGGCCGGTTTCGGATTGTCGTCGACGAACACCTCGATCGTCTGCGGGGCGGACGAATTGACCAGCGCGGTCACGCCGAATGCGATGTTCGGCGGCAGGTTGAAGACGCCGTCGCGTTCGCCGCCGCCGGTCGGGGCGGGCGTCGGCTGCACGGGTTGCGGTGTCGCTTTCGAGAAGTAATTGACCACCGCGCCGACGCCGAACTTCGCCGCGGCACCGGGCAACACGCCCGGCGCGCCGGCCCACGTCACCGTGCAGGCAACGACCTCGCCTGCCGCATCGGTTTTCACCTTGTTCTGCCAACTGCCGACGTCGAAGCTGTACGGGATCGTCGCGATATCGACGAACACGTCGTATTGCGGGAGTTTCTCGACGAGCTGCGCGGTCATGAACCGGCGCATCCGGTCGAGCACGGCCTGATCGCCGTTGGCCTGCACGGCAGTGGCGTCGTTGCCCGCGAGTTGCAGCAGCGCGTAAAGGTCGTCGTGGGTAAAGGGTTGTGACATGTCGTCCTCGTCTGGATGGAAGGTTCCGCATCGCGTGACCGGCGAACGGATTTCACCGGGCCGCGCGCGGTGTACAGCAGTGGGACTGCAAATGATTGGTCGAACGATGCGCAATGCGTGGCTGGCCCCGTCGCCATTGCGATGTTTCGCGACTACCGTCGCTCAGCCGAGCGGCCAGTTCAGAAACACGATGCCGTCGTTGTAATCGTCGTCGGCACCGTCTTCCGACCCGACGATCCCGAAATACGACTTCTTGAAAATGTCGACCTGCCGCGAGCCGAGCCGTGACGGCTTGCCGTTCGCCATCACGATCACGCGTACGCGGCCGTTGCCGGAATCGAGCACCTTCGTGCCGAGGTTCTGGTCCTGTGCGCCGGCGCCCTTGAACGTCGCGACCGGCTTCGGGTCGTCGTCGATGTAGATGTCGATCGTCTGGTCGTTCGCCGCGTTGGTGAGCGCGGTCACGCCGAACTTGATGTGCGGCGGGAGATTGAACGTGCCGTCGCGTTCGCCGCCGCCGCCGATGTTGCCCGATTCGCCGCCACCGGTTTCGGCGCCCGGATTGGCGCCACCTTGCGACGACGATTGCGCGGCCGTTTCCCCGATCGCGGAAAGGCTCGCGTACGAATCGATATGCATCGCGCTGCCGCGCACGCTTTTCCACTGGCCCTTCACGAACGTGACGCCGCCGCCGACGTCGATCGTCGCGACGAGCGTGAACGGCATGCGGCCGGTGCTTTCGGGCACTTTCGCCGAATAGGTGAAGCAGCCGTCCGCGACGACGCCCTGGTTCGTCGCGATCGCGAAATAGATGCCGGGGAAGTTGTTGCCGGTCGCGTAAGGCGTCGGCACGTTGAGGATGACCTGCAGTTTCCCGTCGCGAATCCCGGCCTTCGCGATGTCGATGTAGAGGCCGGGGATGTCGACGTAAGCCTCCGACGTCGCGACGGGCGCGCTGACGATCGAAGCCGAAAGGAGCGGCATGGAAGTCTCCGGTGATGAGGCGGTTCGGGATGGGGTGAGATCCCGCTGAACGCGGCGCAAACCCGCCAGCCGCCAGGGAGGCGGCCGGCGGCGCTCGGTCGTCGATCGCGCGTCAGGTCAGCCGATCGGCCACTGGAGCACGACGATCCCGTCGTTGTAGTCGCTGTCGTGGCCGTCTTCCGACACGACGATCCCGAAGTTGACCGTGAACGGCGAACCGTCGGATTTCTTGCCGTTGATCGGCGCGAGGCGCGCGTCGGTCGGCGACGGCTTGCCGTTCACCGACACTTCGAAACGGATCTTGCCGTTGCCGGAATTCAGCGTGGCTTCGCGCGGGCCGTCGCGCGTCGTCAGCTTGTGATACGCGGCGGGTTCCTGGCTGTCGCCGATAAACAACTTGATGTGCTGTTGCACGGCTGCATTCGCGAAGAAAATCGCGCGGAAATCGGTATTCGGCGGAATCGAAAACTCGCCGGCGCGGTTGGATGACGTTTGAGAGTCGGCCATGCTGTTCTCCTGTGACTTGTTAGATAAGGCCAAGGGCCTCGTCGCGCAAACGTTTGCCGTTTGAAACGCGACATGCCGAGCATGACGAAAAATAAATAAAAAAATATTCGGATGAGAATGGTTATTGTTCAGTAATTCGAAAATCAGCGCTAATCGATTGAATGAAATGTATTTAATGAAGCCGGTTTCGATATATTTGAGAAATTATATCGATGCGTGTATCGCTTTCCTGAATGATGCGAGGGCGCGCAACGCGAGGGGGACAGGAGAGGCGGGGGCAATCGGACTTCGGAGCAGACGCTCGGCGTTCGCATATGGCAGCGTTTCGTTTCAACATCGGCATCTCTGTCGTGGCCGCGCCCACCGGCCACCGTCGAACGCCCACACCGAAGCCCGATTGCAAGGAGGGGTGTGCGGCGCCGGCGAAGAGGATGGACCGACTCACTCCGAACATGAATAGGACCTCACCGGCACCGCACCCGTGAAGCATATCGACCGGGCAAGCCGCCGCCTATCAGACGGGACTGATTCTGCGCAAACGCGCGCATCGGGGGACGGAGCGGGATGGATGCGGACCTGGTTGACAGCCGTGGCCACCCTGTGATTTGATGCCGGTCATGCACGCCGCCCAGTTCCTCTTCTCGCTACGACTACTAGCCCGCATCTCCGGGCTGGGTCTGCGGCTGCGCGCTTTCCATCTGCTTCTTTCCTGAAGCGCCAGATTTTCCCCGCATCACCGACCTGGCCCCGGTTGTCGACCGGCGCCTGAGTTCGTCTTTCTTCCGTTACCGCTCCGCTCCGTCCCGGTCGCCCAACCGCCAAGGCCGTCGTTTGCCGTACCGCTTTGCCGTTGTGCCGCTTTTTTGCCGTTTTCACCGCTGCGCACGTAGCCGGCTCCCGATGCCGATGGCTGCTGCGCCGCGCTTCACCGACAAACAGACCGAGGACCGACATCATGATGCTGAAGAACCCCGCGACGAAATACCGACCGTTCACGCCCGTCAACCTGCCCGACCGCACGTGGCCGTCGCGCACGATCACGCAGGCGCCGATCTGGATGAGCACCGACCTGCGCGACGGCAACCAGGCGCTGTTCGAGCCGATGGACGCCACGCGCAAGATGCGGATGTTCAAGACGCTGGTGGCGATCGGCTTCAAGGAGATCGAGGTCGCGTTCCCGTCCGCGTCCGAAACCGACTTCAACTTCGTCCGCGAACTGATCGAGGGCGGCCACATTCCCGACGACGTGACGATCGAAGTGCTGACGCAGGCGCGCGACGACCTGATCGAGCGCACCTTCGCGTCGCTGCGCGGCGCGAAGCGCGCGATCGTGCACCTGTACAACGCGACCGCGCCGGAATTCCGCAAGATCGTGTTCAGCCTCGATCGCGACGGCGTGAAGCAGCTGGCGGTGAACGCGGCGCGCACGATCAAGCGATGCGCCGATGCGGCGACCGACACGCAATTCACGCTGCAGTACAGCCCGGAAACGTTTACCGCGACCGAACTCGATTTCGCGAAGGAAGTCTGCGACGCGGTGTTCGACGTGTGGCAGCCGACGCCCGAGCGCAAGTCGATCGTGAACCTGCCGGCCACGGTGGAAATCGGCACGCCGAATTACTATGCGGACCAGATCGAGTGGATGCACCGCAACCTCGCGCGTCGCGATTCGCTGATCCTGTCGGTGCACCCGCACAACGACCGCGGCACCGCGGTCGCGGCGGCCGAGCTCGCGGTGATGGCCGGCGCCGACCGGATCGAAGGCTGCCTGTTCGGCAACGGCGAACGCACGGGTAACGTCGATCTCGTGACGCTCGCGCTGAACCTGTACACGCAGGGCGTCGATCCGGGCCTCGATTTCTCGCAGATCAACGAAGTCGCGCGCACGTCCGAGGAATGCACGCAGTTGCCGGTCCACCCGCGTCATCCGTACGTCGGCGACCTGGTGTTCACCGCGTTCTCCGGCTCGCACCAGGACGCGATCAAGAAGGGCTTCGCGGTACAGCGCGCCGACACCGTATGGGAAGTGCCGTACCTGCCGATCGATCCGAACGATCTCGGCCGCACGTACGATTCGATCATTCGGGTGAACAGCCAGTCGGGCAAGGGCGGTATCGCGTACCTGCTCGAACAGGGCTACGGCGTCGCGCTGCCGCGCCGCATGCAGGTCGATTTCAGCGCGGCCGTGCAGCGCCTGACCGACGAGAGCGGGCAGGAGGTGACGAGCGCGCAGATCTGGGCGCTGTTCCAGCAGGAATACGTCGAAAGCGACGCGCCGCTGCGTTATGTCAGCCATGAGCTGACCGAGCGCGACGGCCGCGAGACGATCGTGCTGACCGCCGACGTGCACGGCGAGCGCCGTGTGCTGCGTGGGGAAGGCAACGGCCCGCTCGACGCGCTGATGCATGCATTGCACACGCCGCTGCGGATCCAGCATTACGAGGAACGCGCGCTGTCGCAGGGCGCCGATGCGAAAGCGATCGCGATCGCCGAGCTGGCCGGTACGGGCGTGCGCGGCAGCGCGTTCGGTGTCGGCGTCGATGCGAACCTGACGACGGCGTCGATTCGTGCGGTGATCAGCGGCGTGAACCGCGCGTATGCCCGTGCGGATGAAGTTGTGCAGGCAACCTTCTTTGCCGGACAGCCGGCGGTGCAGGCCGTCGCATAAGCGGGTCGAAACCCGGGCGGGCGAGCCAGCCCGGGTTTTCTTTTCAGATCACGGCGTGCGCCTGCGCGCCGTCAGGGCAGCAGCCCGAGCATCGCGGCCTTGGTGGCCGCATGCGTCTTGTTCATCGCGTCCAGCTTCACGACGGCGTTCTGCAGGTGGAACTTCACCGTTCGCTCCGCGATCCCGAAGATCATCCCGATCTCGTAGGCCGTCTTGCCGTCGGCCGTCCACGCCAGTACCTCGCGCTCGCGCAGCGTCAGCCCGGTGCCGACCGGCGCGATCGGATCGGCGAGGCGCGGCATCAGGTATGCGTGCGCCGCATGCGCGAGGCTCGCGCAGGGTGCGCGCAATCGCGAGATTTCATCCGCGTCGAGCGGCGTCGTGTCGCGCACGAGCGTCAGCACGCCGAGATTGCCGGCCCGGTCGTAGCCGCCGTGCGACCAGCCGTAACGCATCCCGAAGCACGCCGCGTCGTGCCAGAACGCGGTGTCGCCCGGCTCGTCGAAGGCATTCCATACGACCGGCCGCGGCTGGCTCGCGACCCGCTTGATGATCGGATCGATCGTCACGTAGCCGAATTTCACGTAACGGTGTTCCCATTCGCGTGGATGATTGCCGACGATCTGCAGGTCGGGCCGGGCGAGCGGCAGCGTGCGGCGCAAGCCGTACACGCAATACCGGAACCCGAGCGCGGCCGCGGCGGCGGCAATCGGCGGAAACGCGGCTTCCGCGGTGGGCGCGCGTTGTAGTGCGTCGAAACAGTCGTGCAGTATTGTCAGGTCCATCGGTGATCCTCGTCGGTGTGGGCGGGCCGTGCATTGCGCCCCGCGCGTATCCTGTTCAAAAGGACAGTTTTGAGGCGAAGCCGACGCCGGTTTAATGGCGGCTGTTCGCACGACGGGCCCGCTTGTGCGGGCACTGTCCCCCCGTCGTTTCACGTGTTGCGGTACCCCTCCGGTTTCGTATCAGGACTGATCGACCATGACCAGCGTTCAAGACGTGCCTCTCCTCGCGCGCGCCGGTGCGCGCGCGTTCGCCTTCGGCGGGATCCGCGCGATCGAACCGCCCTGCGCGTCGGCCCCCGCCCGCGCGCTTGCTCACGAGTATGCGCCGCACGCGCATCAGGCCGGGCAACTATTGTTTACGACGCGCGGCGTATTGGTACTCGACGTCGAAGGCCAGCGCTGGATCACCCCGCCGCTGCGCGCGATCTGGATTCCGGCGCGCACCGTCCATGCGATGCGCGTGGCCGACGACGTCCAGCTCTACTCGCTTTATCTCGGCGATGCACTCAGCGCGCGGCTGCCGGCCACGCTGTGCGCGATGACGGTATCGCCGCTGCTGCGCGAACTCGCCACGCGCGTGTCGCATCCGTTCGATTGCAGTGTCGACCACGATCCGCTCGCGCGCCTGTTCGCCGACGAACTGAGCGAACTCGCGCAGACGCCGCTCACGCTGCCGCTGCCGCGCGACCGGCGCTTGCTGAAGCTGTGCGAACGGCTGCAGCGCGAGCCGCACTGCGAGTTGCCGCTCGACACGCTCGCACGCGACGCCGCGCTGAGCGCGCGCCACCTGGCGCGCCTGTTTCGCAGCGAGACCGGCATGAGCGTGGCCGCGTGGCGCCAGCAACTGCGGCTGTCGATGTCGCTCGCGCTGCTCGCGAGCGGCATGCCCGTCACGCAGGCCGCGCATCAGGTCGGCTATCGCAGCCCGACCACCTATGCGGCCACCTTCAAGCGCGCGTTCGGCGTCACGCCGAGCCAGTACCTCGCGGCCGCGGAAGCGGCGGCGCGCTGAGCGCCGCCGCCCCGCCGCCGCACTCAGCGTGCGGTCCAGCGCGGCACCGTTTCGAACGCGTGCTCGACCGCATGCACGATCCGGTCGACGTCCTCGCGACCGATCACGAGCGGCGGCGCGATCGCGAGCCGGTTGCCGAGCGAGCGGATCAGCACGCCCGCATCGCGCGCCGCGTCGGCGAGCGCGGCCGCATAGCCGTCCGACGGCTCGATCGATTCGCGCGTCGCCTTGTCCTTCACGAGGTCGATGCCGACCAGCAGCCCCTTGCCGCGCACGTCGCCGACGACCGGATAGCGATCGACGAGCGGCTGCAGCCGCTCCAGCAGGTACGCGCCTTCGCGCGCCGCGTTGCCGGCGAGATCCTCGTCGACGATGATCTGCAGGTTCGCGAGCGCGGCCGCGCAGACGATCGGGTGGCCCGAGTAGGTGTAGCCGTGCATCAGCGTGCCGATGCCGCCCGGGTTGGACGCGAACGCGTTCTCGATGCGGCGGTTGACGACGGTCGCGCCGAGCGGCAGATATCCCGATGACACGCCCTTCGCCAGGCACATGATGTCCGGCGCGACGCCCCAGCCGCGGCTGCCGAACGCGGCGCCGGTCCGGCCGAAGCCCGTCACGACTTCGTCGGCGATCAGCAGCACGCCGTGGCGGTCGCACACTTCGCGCACCAGCGGCCAGTAGTTCGCGGGCGGCACGATGATGCCGCCGGTCGCCTGCACCGGTTCGGCGATGAAGGCGGCCACGGTGTCGGGTCCCTGGAACAGGATCTCGCGCTCGACGAGCGACGCGCACAGCCGGCCCAGTTCTTCGGGGTCATGCGTGAACGGATTGCGATAGATCCACGGCGTCTCGACGTGGAAGCAGCCGGCGAGCGTCGGCTCGTAGTTGCGCCGGTAGACGGTGTTGCCGGTGACGGAGCTGCCGCCGAAGTGCGAGCCGTGATAGGCCTGGCGCAGCGCGATGAACTTGGTGCGCTCGGGCTGCCCGGACACCTTCCAGTACTGCCGCGCGATCATCAGCGCGGCCTCGACGGCGTCCGAGCCGCCGGAGCCGAAGATCACGCGGCTCATGTCTTCCGGCTGGAGCATGTCGATCAGCCGCGCCGACAGTTCTTCCGCGCGCGGATGGCTGAACCCGGCGAATACCGGGTGATATTCGAGTTCGTCGAGCTGCCGGACGATCGCTTCCTTGATCTCCCGCCGGCCGTGGCCGACGTATACGTTGAACAGCGACGCGACCGCGTCGAGATACGGCCGGCCGGTGTCGTCGTACAGGTAGCAGCCTTCGCCGCGCGTGATGCGGATCGGCGAGCGCGACGCGGCGAGCGGATGTTGCCGGGGATGCCAGAAGCGCGATTCCGAATAGGACATGACAGGACTCCGTAGTGATTCGGTTGGATGGGGCAACACGGTGACGCAGACGATTTTCAGCCGGCGAGCGCCGCCGGTTGAAAATCGAGCCGGTTTTCGAGCGCGCCGAGCGTCGCGAACGGTTCGTCGAGCGCCACGCGCATGAACGTCAGGAACTGGCCGACGTGGGCGTTCAGCGCGCCGCGGCTGTAGTACTGCGGGCTCGCGTCGAAGTCGAAGCGCAGCGGTTCGCCGTTGCGGCGGTCGGTCAGGTTCACCATCAGGTCGTCGGTGGTGCCGACCGACAGGTTGTGCGACGTCGTCACGCAGTCGCCGAACCGCAGGTCGTAGTCGAACGCCATGATGTTGATCTCGGGGCCGAACACGCCCTGGCCGTTGTCGAGCGACGTCAGTTCGCGGTGCAGGTCGCCCATCCGGTAGCGCTGGTGCTGGCGCAGCGCGGTCATCTCGCGGTTCGCCTGGCGGCACAGGTCGTCGAGCGTGTGGCCCGGCTCGACGTGCAGGCGCAGCGGCAGCATGTTCGCGCACTGCGTCGGCGTGCGGCGCTCGCGTGCCGACGTGCGCGCCATCGCGGCGACCGACAGCACGATGTCGTGCGCGCCGGTGTTCAGGTACAGGTAGGCGGCGGTCAGCGCGGTGACGAGCCGCGGCACCGTCGACGTGAACAGCCCCTTGGCGACCGCCTCGATGCGCGCGCTCTCGCTTGCGCTCGCGATGCGCGTCTCGCGCAGGTCGGGCCCGTCGTCGCGCTCGGGAAAGCGCGCGGGGCCGGCGAGCGTGACCGTGCGCGGCTGGTCCGCGAAGCGTTCGAGCCAGTAGCGGCGATCGTGCGCGAACTGTTCCGACGCGCGGTACGCGTCTTCGTCGAGTTGCAGCTCGGCGAGCGACGCGAAGCGCGCGGGCGGTGCCTTGGCGCCCGCCGCGAACGCGCTGTACAGCTCGGCGGCGCGGGTGGCGATCAGGCTGCCCGAATAGCCGTCGACCAGAATGTGCGCGTAACCGTGATACCAGTAGTAGTGATCCGGTGCGATGCGGTACAGCGTGTGACGGAAGAACGGCCCGCGCGCCAGTTCGATCGCACCCGTGCAGTGCGCGCGCATGCCGGCGAGCGCGACGGCGTGCGCGTCTTTCGTGCCGGCGAGATCCACGCGTTCGAGCGTCCAGTCGTCGGCGAGCGCGGCGTCGAGCACGCGCACGGGCGTGTCGCCATCCAGCACGATCCGCGTCGTGTGCAACGTCTGCGCCTCGCGAATCACCTGCTGCAGCGCGCGTTCGAATGCGTCGGTGTCGAGTGCGCCGCGAATCTCGAAATACTCGGCCGCGTAGATATGCGTCGACGGAGCGGGATACGCGAGAGCGGCCTCCCAGAAATCCCGCTGCGGCGCGGACAGCGGCAATTGAAGCGTCGAATCGATCACGTCGTTTCTCCTGGAAAGCTTATTCCGGTGGATGAATTAAATGCGTGTATTTGTTTAATGAAAAATACATATTCGCATCGTGAATTTCATTTTTTGATGAATCGCAATTCTTATCCTAGACAGTCCAATTTGCGGCTGTCAATTCCGTGCGGTTTTGTCGGTAATTCGTAAAGTCCTTGCCAGTAAAGGCTTTGATGGATGAGTGAATAGTCTGGTCCGGAAAGAATATGAGAATGTCCGTTTTGAATAGGCGGCAAATTTACAGCTTATTTAGCATCGACGCCTGAAATTGCTGCGCAAGCCGAAAACGGCATGCAGGCAATTCGCCGGAAACGGTTTCCGGCGCCGGAAGCCGGCGCAGTGGGCTGGCGCGAGCGGACATTACTAGGAGAGTCCCGTGAATCAACTGGAAGGGCTGGAGCGAAAAATCGGCGAGCAGCACGAGCGGCTCGCGCATCATCCGGTGTTCGGATCGATCCGTACCATCGACGAGCTGCGCGTGTTCATGGAATGGCACGTATTCGCCGTGTGGGATTTCATGTCGCTCGTGAAGCGGCTGCAGCAGGACCTGACGACCGTCGCGGTGCCGTGGGTCGCGCCGCGCAACGCGAACGCGTCGCGCCTGATCAACGAGATCGTGCTCGGCGAGGAATCGGACGAAACGCCGAACGGCCACATGAGCCACTACGACCTGTACCTGCACGCGATGCGCGATGTCGGCGCGTCGACCTCGCGCATCGAGGAAATGGTGTCGCTGGTGCGCTCGGGCTTCTCGGTGTCGGCCGCGCTGAAGGCCGTCGATGCACCGGAGCCGGTGATCCGCTTCGTCGAGGCGACGATGGCCGCGTGCACGTCGGGCGCGACGCACCAGGTGCTCGGCAACTTCTTCTACGGCCGCGAGAACGTGATTCCCGACATGTTCCGCACGCTGCTCGACGAATGGAAGATCGAGCGCTCGTCGATCCCGCTGCTCGTGTATTACCTCGACCGCCACATCGAAGTGGATTCGGGCGAGCACGGGCCGGCGGCGCGCGCGATGATCCGCGAGGCGGCCGACGGCGACGCGGCGAAGCTCGAGGAAGCGCTGCAGGCCGGGCTCGATGCGATCGACGAGCGCATGCGCCTGTGGGACGGGCTGCTCGCGCATCTCGGCCAGACCCGCAACGTGGTGCCGGCATGAACGCGCGCGGGCTGTCGGAGCGCATCGTCGATTTCGCGGCGCTCGAGTGGGAGCACCCGGCGGCGTTCGACGACGGCATCGACCAGGTCGTGCTCGTCGATACGCTGGACGAGCACGCGAAGCGCGGCATCCGGACCCGGATCGTGCGGTTCGATCCGGGCGCGGGCACGAGCGTGCCGTTCCTGCACGACTACCACGAGGAAGTGCACCTGATCGACGGCGACCAGAGCCTGGTCGACGTCGCGACGCGCGAGTATCGCGCGACGTATCGGGAAGGCAGCTACTTCGTGCGCCCGGCCGGCACGCCGCATGGCCCGTTCCGCAGCGACGCGGGCTGCCTGCTGCTCGAAATCCATTACTACGGTTCCCCGGAGGACACGCGATGACGACCGCCGTCACCTACGTGAGCCACGTCGATCGCTGGGAGGCGCGCGCGACCGTGCGATCGCGCCCGCGGCGGATCGTCGAGGACGACGAACTGCGCTACTACCCGCTCGAACGCCAGCCGCTGTGCGCGCACCCGGCGATCGTCGACGCGGGCGATGCGGTGCGCGATTTCGTCCTGCTGCAGAGCTTCTACAAGTACATCCAGGACGTGATCATCTTCGAGACGGAGATCGTCAACGCCACCGCGCTGCGGATCGCGCGCGGCCGCTTCGCGCATCCGTTTCCGTTCGCGTGCCGGCAGGATGCGATGACGGTGGTGATCGACGAGGATTACCACGCGTACGTCGCGATGGACTACCTGCGGCAGGTCGAGGAGGCCACCGGCATCGCGCCGCTGCCGCCGAACAGCGAGATCGAGCTGTCGCGGGCGATTCCGCGCGCGGTCGAGCGGGTCGGCGCGCAGTATCGCGACGGCATGGAGCTGCTGTGCGTCGCGATCTCGGAGAACACGGTCACGGCGGAAGTCGCGGCGTTCTCGCGCGACGCGACGCTCAAGCGCTCGGTGAAGGGCGTGATGGCCGATCACCTCGCGGACGAAGGCCGTCACTCGGCGTTCTGGATCAATCTCGTGAAGCTGTACTGGTCGGAGATCGACGAACCCGCGCGGCTCGCGCTCGGCGAAGGGCTGCCGTGCTTCCTGCGCGAATACCTGAGTGCCGACCTGCAACTGCAGTTCGATCGCCGCCTGATCGATGCGCTCGATCTGCCGGCCGCCGAGCGCGCACGGATCGCGGACGACATGGTGGGTGCCTATCCGATCACGAGCCAGCATCCGATGATCGTCAACATCCGGCAGTTCTTCCGGATGAGCGGCCTGCTCGATCACGCGCCGACCCGCGCGGCCTTGTCCGACTACCTGTGAGTCACGTCGATGAAAGCGATCATCATTGCGATCGGCGGGCAGACCCGTCTCGCCGCACGGCTGGCGGCTGAACTCGAGGCGACCGGTCATACCGTCTGTATCGCCGACGGACGCGACGGCCCGCTGCGCGACGCGGCCGATGCGCTGCTGCTGCCGGCGCCGGCGCCCGAACCGTTGCGCAACGCGGCCGAGTGGTCGATCGTCTGCGGCGCGCCGGACTCCGCGGTGCATTGCGCCCACGCACGGCCGCTGCATTGCGAGATCGTCGCCGATGCGTTTCCGCCGCGCGAGGTGCGCGTCGCGTGGCTGACCGATGCGGCGCCGGGCGACACGCGCGTGCTGGCCGACGCGACGCTCGCGTTCGGCGCGGCGCTCAACGGCGCCGACCTCGCGGACGAGATCGCCGCATGCGCGGTCGATCTGATGCACGAAGTCGCGAGCGGGATCGCGCGTGAGCTGAGCGATCCGAACGACGCGCCGCGCGCGACGCCGCCGGGGCCGGCCGATATCGTGCTCGATCTCGAACGGCTGGCCGGCTGGCATGCGTCTAATGACACGGCCGCCGCGTGGCCGTGCGAGCCGTCGCTGCCGGAGCTCGTGTCGCGTGCGGCGGCCGCTGCGCCGGACGCCTGCGCGCTCGTCGCGGCCGACGGCCAACTGACCTATCGCGAGCTGGTCGCGCGCGCCCGCCAGGTTGCCGCGCACATCGCCGCGCGGCCGGCCGCGCCGCGCGTGGTCGCCGTGCGGCTCGACAAGGGCGTCGCGCTGTACCCGGCGATCGTCGGCGTGCTGGGCGCCGGCGCGACCTGCGTGCCGCTCGATCCGGCGTTTCCGCCCGAGCGGGCCCGCACGATCCTGCGTGAATCGGGGGCGCAGGCGCTCGTCGTCGGCGGTGCGGTCGAGCCGGCGCTGCTCGACGGATTCGACCTCGACGTGATCGACTGCGGCGCGCACGCGGAAGCAGACGCGCACGCCTCGCCCGATGCGCTGGCCGGCCAGTGGCCGCTCGAACGGGATGCGGATCGCGATGCGCGCTGCGCGGTCGCGATCTACACGTCGGGGTCGACTGGCGTGCCGAAGGGCGTGATGCTGTCGCACCGGAACATCGTGCAGTTCTGCCACTGGTATCGCGCGCACGTGTCGCTCGATGCGTCGTCGCGCGTGCTGCAGTTCTCGACGGTCGCGTTCGATGCGTCGCTGCTCGACATGTTCCCGACCTGGCTCGCCGGCGCGACGCTGGTCGCGCCGAGCGAAGCGCAGCGCCGCGAACTCGACGCGCTCGCGACGCTCGTCGCCGACGCGCGCATCACGCACGCGTTCCTGCCGCCCGCGCTGCTCGCGGCGCTGCCGGATTGCGACTGGCCCGCGCTCGCGCATCTCGTCACGGGCGGCGACGTGTGCGACCCCGACACGATCGCGCGCTGGAGCGCGAACCGGCGGCTGCACAACATCTACGGGCCGACCGAATGCACGGTGCTCGCGACGACGGGCGAACTGCGCGCCGGCGACAGCAACCGGCGCATCGGCCGGCCGATCGCGAACGCGCGCTGCCACGTGCTCGCGGCCGACGGCCGTCCG
Source organism: Burkholderia sp. 9779_493 (assembly GCF_015712215.1). Classification (NCBI taxonomy): domain Bacteria; kingdom Pseudomonadati; phylum Pseudomonadota; class Betaproteobacteria; order Burkholderiales; family Burkholderiaceae; genus Burkholderia; species Burkholderia sp. 9779_493. Next base: position 42,331 of record NZ_JACCQA010000006.1, on the reverse strand, counting down.
ACGCTCACCGGCGAGGAGGGCGAGCTGTGCATCGCCGGCGCGGGCGTCGGGCTCGGCTATCTCGGCCGGCCCGACCTGAGCGCCGAGCGTTTCGTCGCCGATCCGTACGGCGCGCCGGGCGCGACGATGTACCGGACCGGCGATATCGCGAGCTGGGAGCCGGACGGCACGCTGCGCTACGTGGGCCGCCGCGACACGCAATTGAAGATTCGCGGTTTTCGGGTCGAGCCGGGTGAGATCGAGACGGCCGCGCTGGCGGCGGGGCTGTACCGCCAGTGCGCGGTGGTGCCCGACGAGCGCAAGCGCATCCGCCTGTTCGCCGCGAAGCCGGTCGACGCGGCGGCGACGCCCGATGCGCTGCGCGCCGTGCTGGCCGCCACGCTGCCCGACTACATGGTGCCGTACGACATCACGACGCTCGACGTGCTGCCCGCGACGCCGAACGGCAAGATCGATCGGGCCGCGCTCGCGCGCCTGCCGGTGTCGCGTGCGGGAAGCGACAGGCGCGATGCCCCGCGCGGCGCGCTGGAGATGCGTCTCGCCGAGATGTGGGCGACGCTGCTCGAACTCGCGCCGGACGAGATCGGCCGCGATGCGTCGTTCTTCGAACTGGGCGGCCATTCGCTGCTGGTGTCGCGGCTGATGCTGGCGGTGAAGCGCGAGCTGGGCGGCAACGCGGCGCTCGCGCGTTTCATGGAGCGGCCGACCATCGCCGCGCTCGCGGCGCTGCTGACCGACGAGTCGGGCGAGCGCGGCGCGAACGTGCCGGCGCGCGTGCACGACGATCGCCGCCTGCCCGACGACGTGCGACTGCCAGCCGGCCAGCCGGCGGGCGACGGCCCCGGCGCGGTGCTGCTGACCGGCGCGAACGGCTTCCTGGGCAGCTTCATCCTCAGCGAACTGATCAGCCGCACGAACCAGATCGTCTACTGCGTCGTGCGCGGCGACGACGATGCGAGCGCGCGCCGGCGGCTCGACGAAGCGGCGTTCGTCAACGGGCTCGGCCATCTGTGCGGGCATCCGCGCGTGCGGGTGCTGCGCGGCGATCTCGGCGCGCCGCGCCTCGGGCTGTCGGATGCGGTGTGGCACACGCTCGCGGCCGAGGTCGGCGCGATTCATCACAACGGCGCACACGTGAACCACGTGTACGACTACCCGTACCTGCACGCGGAGAACGTCGGCTCGACGCTCGAACTGCTCCGCCTGTGCTGCAGCGGCCGCCGCAAGGCGCTGCATTTCGTATCGACGCTATCCGCGGCGAGCGCGACGGGCCCGACGGGCCGCCTGATCGAGGCGGCCCCGTCGGAGGCCGGCCCTGCCTTCGTCAACAACGGCTACAACCTGACGAAGTGGGTGTCCGAGCATCTCGTTGCCGAAGCGGCTGCGCGCGGGATCGACACGACGATCCTGCGGCCCGGCAACATCACGGGCCATTCGCGCACGGGGCTGTGCCAGCCGGGACGCAACCGCATCCTGCTGCTGCTCAAGGGCGCGGTGCAGTTGGGCTGCGCGCCGCTCGCGAGCGAGGGCGGGCTGTTCGACCTGAGCCCGGTCGACTATCTGGCGCGGGCGATCGTCGCGTGCACGCTCGACGGTGCGCGCACCGAGCGCGTGTTCCATCTGCACAACCCACGCCCGCTCGATTGGGCCGGCTACCTGCGCGCGCTCGCGCGGCGCGGCTATCCGCTGCGATTCGAGGCGCCCGAGGTCTGGCGCGAGCGGCTGTTGTCGATCGACGAATCGAACGCGCTGTTCGACGTCGTCGCGTTCTATCTCGACGACCGGCAGGACGATATCGGCGACATGGCCGTGATCGACCACGCGCGCACCGAGGCGACGCTGCGCCGACTCGGCGTCACGTATCCGGACAAGGACGACGCGCTGCTCGATGCGCATTTCGGCTATCTCGCCGAATGCGGCTTCATGCCGCCGCCGCCCGAGCCGGCGCCGCGCGCGAACGACGCCCGCCGCGACGCCGAACCCGAACCCGCGTGGTGAAGACGTACCCCGTTCGATCAATCGCTGTCATCGCATCATTCATCAAGGAGGCATCATGCTGCAACGTACTGCAACGCAACCCCGTCCGTCCACGCTCGTCTATGCGCCGCAAACGCCGATCCTGTCCGGCTCGGCCGATCTCGACGTGCCGGCGCGCGACGCGTGGCGCGTGGTCGGCGATTTCGCCGGCTTCTCGCGCTTCATCACGGGGCTCGACCATACCGACATGATCGGCGAAGGCGTGCGCTCGCTGCGCATCAAGCATTTCGCGGACGGCAACGTCGTCGTCGAACAGCTCAACAGCCACGACGACGAAGCGATGGTGATGACGTGGAGCCTGATCCATACGTCGTTCGACATCGGCAATCTGTGGGCGCTGATGCGCGTCGAGCCGCGCGGCGACCAGGCCTGCACGGTGACGTGGGACATCGCCGGCGAACCGTCGCACGGCGGCGCCGCGCGCCAGCCGGAATTCGACGCGTTCGTCACCGGCTTCCTCGACATGGCGATGACGAACCTGCGCGCGCTGTTCAAGCCGCAGTAACCGTGTATCGGCCACCGGCGCCGTGCCGCTATGCGGCGGCGCCGGCCCACGCGCCGGCCTTGCCCGGCGCGTGGTTTTTCTTCCCGGCCGGTGGTGCGCACGCGTCGTCGTGCACCTGCGCGAACGCGTCGCGCAGCGCGGCCTTCATGAAGTCGACCCAGGCGCGCGTCTTCGCATCGAGATGCTGGCGCGACGCGTACACCAGGAACACGCCGATTTCTTCCGCCTGGTAGTCGGGCAGCACGCGCACCAGCGCGCCCGAGCGCAGGTCGGCCGCGGCGACGAAGTCCGGCAGCAAGCCGATCCCCGCGCCTTCGCGCACCGCGATCGCGAGCGACGCGGCGACGTCGGCCGTCATCGACGGATCGACGTCCACGGTTTGCGCTTCCGCACCGTTCCACAGCGTCCAGATGCGCTCGTGATAGGCGGGCGCGACCAGTTGCACGCAGCGATGGTGAACCAGTGCGCCCGGCGAATCGGGCATGCCGTGCGCATCGAGATACGCGGGCGACGCGCACAGCACGCTGCGGATGCGGCCGACGTCGATCGCGACCTGCTCGGAACTCGGCAGGCTCGGCATCGCGATCACCGCGACGTCGTAGCTGTCGCGCACCAGTTTCGGCAGGTGCGGCGCGAGCGTCAGGTCGACGCTGACGTCCGGGTAGCGCGCCTGGAATTGCCCGATCAGCGGAATCACGAAATGGTTCGCGATGCTGGCGCTGCAATGCGCGCGCAGCCGGCCGTGCGGATGCACGCGCGCGTCGCGCGCCTCGCGCTCGCTCGCATCGACGGCCAGCGTGATGTCGCGGGCGCGCGCCAGATAGCGCTCGCCTGCTTCGGTCAGGCACATCGAACGCGTCGTGCGGTTCAGCAACCGGATGCCGAGACGATGCTCGAGCGACGCGACGAGCCGGCTGACGTGCGCGGTCGTGATGCCGAGCCGTTTGCCGGTCTCGGTGAAGGTGCCCGCGTCCGCGAGCGTGACGAACGCCTGCATGCTTTGAATCAGATCCATCGGGATAACGAAACCTCCGGCTGGCCGTATGGCAATGCCGCTACTGTAGCGACGGCCACGGCACGCCGCGCGCGCGCATCAGCGATCGATCGTCGCAAAACGGACAATCGACGCCCGGGTCAGCGCCGCCGGAAGTATTCGCTCGGCGCGACGCCGAGCGCCTTGCGGAACATCGCAGCGAATGCGCTGGGGCTGTCGTAGCCGTGTTCGAGCGCGAGTTCGAGGATCGGCGTGCCGGCGGCGAGGCGCGGCAGGCTCAGCAGCAGCCGCGCGTGGCGGCACCATGCGCCGTGCGTCATGCCCGTCTCGCGTTTGAACGCGCGGGCGAGCGTGCGCTCGTTCATGTGCGCGTCGCGCGCCCACGCCTGCAGCGTGACGGCCGACGACGGGTCGTTGATGAGCCGCGTGCACAGCGCGACGAGCGCGGGATGGCGCGGCATCGGCACGTGCAGCGACAGCGACGGCGCGATCTCGATCTCGTCGAGGATCAGCGCGAGCACGCGGCCCGCGCGGTGCGACAGGTCGTAGTCGGCGGGCAGGTCGCAGGCCGTCACGATCAGTTCGCGCAGCAGCGTGCCGACCTCGATCACGCGGCATTCGGTCGGCAGGCTCGGCCGCACTTCCGGGCCGACGAACACGGTGCGCATCTGCACGTCGCCGGCCGAGCGGATCTCGTGCTGCGTGCCGCCCGGCACCCACACCGCGCGGCCCGTCGGCACGACCCAGCTGCCCGCGTCCGCGTGCACGATCATCACGCCGGAAATCGCGTGGATCAGCTGGCCCTGGCGGTGCGAATGCGGCGGGTACGCCATGCCCGCCGGCGAGTCGGAGGCGACGACGGCGATCTGCTTGTCGCGCGCCTGGCGCTCGAGTGCGATGAAGAAATTTTCCAATTGATCGGGATTGTCCTTTTCTCGACGACGAATGCGCTTTACGCGCGAGATCGACCGCATAGGTCGAAATTACCATAAGCCCATCGTTTGTTCGACCTCCTTGCCACTGCCACCCGATGCGCGTTCCGTCCATTCCGTCCGCTTCGCCCGTTTCTTCCGCCGTCGAGACACGCTTGCCGCGCGTGCGGCGCGTCACCTGTGCGGCCGTGCTGCTGGCGTCGGCCGCGCTGGCCGCGTGTTCGGTCGGCGAGCCGTATCGGCCGCCGGTGTCCGACGCGACGCGCACCGGGCCGTTCGACGCGGTGGCCGACGTGCCGACCGCGGCCGCCGGCGAACCGCCGCAACGCTGGTGGCGCCTGTACGACGATCCGGTGCTCGACGGTCTCGTGCGCGATGCGCTCGCGCAGAACCGCGATCTCGCGGCGGCCGTGGCGCGGGTCGAGCGCGCGCGCGCCGTATTCGACGAGGCTGGCGCCGCGCGGCTGCCCGACACGACGGCCGGCTTCGGCGTCGACTACGGCAAGCACGCGCCCGACCAGATCGTTGCGGCGGCCAAAGACACCGATGCGCGGACGCGCTGGGGTTTCGCGCCGTCGTTCTCGCTGTCGTGGGAAGTCGATCTGTGGGGCCGCGTGCGCCATCTGGTCGATGCCGCGCAGGCCGACGCCGACGCGGTGCAGGCCGCGTCCGATGCGATGCGCGTCGTGGTGGCCGCCGAGACGACGGCCGCATATGCACAGGTGTGCGCATACGGCGAGCGGATCGACGTGGCCGAGCAGTCGGTCGGTATCGCGGACCGGCTGGCCGCGCTGACGGCGAAGCAGCGCGCGCACGGGCTCGTGTCCGACCTCGAAGTGGCGCGTTCGCGCGCGTTCGCCGACGACACGCGCGCAGATTTGCCGGCGCTCGTCGGCTCGCGGCGCGCGGCGCTGTACGAACTCGCGGTGCTGACCGGGCGCGCGCCCGGCGCGCTGCCCGACGCCGCCGCGCATTGCCGCACCGCGCCCGTGCTGGCGCGGCCGTTCCCGGTCGGCGACGGCGCGTCGCTGCTGCGCCGCCGCCCCGACCTGCGCGAGAGCGAGCGCCAGCTGGCCGCCGCGAATGCGCGGATCGGCGTGGCGACGGCGGAACTGTATCCGTCGATTTCGCTCGGCGGCTCGGTGAACTGGCTGTCGACCGGCGGCGATCCGTCGACGCTCGGCGACAAGTACGCGATCGCCTGGGGCGTCGGCCCGCTGATCACGTGGCGCTTTCCGAACATGGCGGCGAGCCGCGCGCGGCTCGCGCAGGCCCGCGCCGACGACACGCTCGCCCGCGCGCAGTTCGATGCGCAGGTGCTGCGCGCGCTGAAGGAAACCGAACAGGCGCTGGCTCGCTACGGCGCCGCGTGGCGCCGCCGCGCCGCGCTCGAAACCGCGCGTGCCGAACATGCGCGCGCCTATCGCCTCGCCGAGCTGAACTACGAAGCCGGCGCCCTCGATTTCCTCGGCGTGCTCGACGCGCAGCGCAGCCTCGTCGCGGTCGATTCGGCGCTGGCCGAGTCGACGCAGCAGGTCTCGCTCGACCAGGTCGCCGTGTTCAAGGCGCTCGGAGGCGGCTGGCAACCGTAGCCGGCCGCGTTCGCAGTGTCCCTGTCCGTTCTCTTGCACGCCAACTCATCATTCCGATCATGAGCACGACTGCCGTACCCGAAAAAGCCAAAACCGCCCGGTTCTCCCGGCGCCAACTGATCGCCGCGGGCGTCGTGCTCGCCGTCATCGCGCTCGCCGTGTTCGGCTGGCACTGGTGGACCGTCGGCCGTTTCATCGAAAGCACCGACGACGCATATGTCCGCGCCGACGTCGTGACCGTCAGCTCCCGCGTGTCGGGTTACGTCACGCAAGTCGCCGTCGACGACAACCAGCCGGTGAAGCGCGGCGACGTGCTCGTGCGGCTCGACGATCGCGACTATCGCGCGAAGGTCGACGATGCGCAGGCCGCCGTCGCGGCGGCCGACGCGACGCTGCAGGCCGAGCAGGCAGCGGCCGCGACGCTTGACGCGCAGATCGGCCAGCAGCGCAGCCAGATCGCGCAGGCCGACGCCGATGCGGCCGCCGCGCGCGCCGAAGCCGCGCGGCGCGACGCCGATGCGACGCGCTACAAGCAACTGCTGGCCGAATCCGCCGCGAGCGGACAGCGCTGGGAACAGGCCCACGCGGACGCGCTGAAGGCGCGCGCCGAACTGGCCCGCGCCGGGGCGGCCGTGCGCGTGCAGACCGACCAGCAGACCGTGCTGCAGCGCCGCCGCGAACAGAGCACCGCTGCGATCGCGCAGGCACGCGCCCGGCTTGCGGCGGCCCAGGCGAAGCTGGCGCTCGCGCAGCTCGATCTCGATCACACGGTGATCCGCGCGACGCGCGACGGCAGCGTCGGCCAGCGCGCGGTGCGGGCGGGCCAGTACGTCGAAGTCGGGATGCCGCTGCTCGCGGTGGTGCCGCTGAGCGACGTGTACGTGGTGGCGAACTTCAAGGAAACGCAGTTGGGCGCGATGCACGACGGCCAGCCCGTCCAGATCGACGTCGACACCTATTCGGGCCATACGCTGCACGGCCGCGTGATCGGCCTCGCGCCGGGCTCCGGGGCGCAGTTCGCGCTGCTGCCGCCGGACAACGCGACCGGCAACTTCACGAAGATCGTGCAGCGCATCCCGGTGAAGATCCGCGTCGATGCGCCGCCGGCCGGCGTCGTGCTGCGACCCGGGATGTCGGTGATCGCGCGCGTCGACACGCGCGGCACGCAGGGGGCCGGCACGTGAGCACGACGACCGCGCAGGCTGCGCACGAAGACACCGTTTCGCTGCGCGCGTGGGTCGCGGTGCTCGGCGGCGTGTTCGGCTGCTTCATGGCCGGCATGAACGTGCACGTGACCAATGCGTCGCTGCCCGACATCCGCGGCTCGCTCGGCGCGAGCTTCGAGGAAGGCTCGTGGATCACCACCGCGTACCTCGTCGCCGAGATCGTCGTGATTCCGCTCACCGGCTGGCTCGTGCAGGTGTTTTCCGCGCGACGCGTGCTGCTGGTCGGCGCGACCGGCTTTCTCGCGTTTTCGCTCGCATGCTCGGTCGCGCCGAGCATCTCGACGATGATCATCGCGCGGGCGCTGCAGGGCGCGTTCGGCGGCGTGCTGATTCCGCTGTCGTTCCAGCTGATCGTCACCGAATTGCCGCCGTCGAAACACCCGCTCGGGATGGCGCTGTTCGCGATCGCGAACAACGTCGCGCAGGCGGCGGGGCCGTCGGTCGGCGGGTGGCTCACCGACATGTATTCGTGGCGCTGGATCTTCTATCTGCAGATTCCGCCGGCGATCGCGCTGGTCGCGGCGATCGGCTGGGCGATCCGGCCCGTGCCGGTGCAGCTCGGGATGCTCAGGCGGGCCGACTGGTTCGGCATCGCGACGATGGCGGTCGGCCTGAGCGCGCTGCAGATCGTGCTGGAGGAAGGCGGGCGCAAGGACTGGTTCGCGTCGGACCTGATCGTCGAGCTGTCGATCGTCGCGGCGCTCGGGCTGGCCGCGTTCGTCGCGATCGAGCTGCGGCGCAAGGAGCCGTTCATCAACTTGCGCCTGCTCGGCCGGTACAACTTCGGGATCGCGAGCCTGATGCAGTTCCTGTTCGGCGCGGTGGTGTTCGGCGTGGTGTTCCTCGTGCCGAACTACTTTGCCGAGCTGCACGGCTACAGCGCGCGCGACATCGGCCTCGCGATGATTCCGTACGGGCTCGTGCAGTTCGCGATGTCGTTCCTGACGCCGCCGCTGATGCGCCGCACCAGCCCGCGCACGACGATCGTGCTCGGCTTCGTGCTGGTCGCGGCCGGCTGCCTGATGAACATCCACCTCGACGTTGATGCCGCGTCGAACGTGATCGTCCCGTCGCTGATCGTGCGCGGGATCGGCCAGTCGTTCGTCGTGATCGCGCTGGCCGTGATGGCCGTCGACGGGATCGAGAAGGCGCAGCTCGGGTCCGCGTCGGGCGTGTTCAACATGGTCCGCAACGTCGGCGGCGCGATTGGCATCGCGGTGATGAGCCAGATCGTCGTCGAGCGGCAGAAGCTGCATGCGATGCGCATCGGCGAGGCGGTCACGCCGTTCTCCGAAGCGTTCCAGGAGCGCATGGCGATGCTCGCGCGGCTGCTCGCGCGCGTGCATGCGCCGCGCGCGGACGTGCTGCCCGGCGGGTCGATCTCCGGCGTGCACGAGCTGGCGCTCGGGCTCGTGAACCAGCGCGTGATGCGCGAGGCGCTGCTGATGGCGTACAGCGATACGTTCCTGATCGCGGGAATCGCGATGATCGGGTGTACGGCGGCGGCGTTCGTGTTGAGGGGCAGGAAGAAGGCGTAGCGGCGGGAGCCGCAACGGGCCGGGCAGGCGTGCCCGCGGGGAGACGAACGCGCTCGGACCGGTCCGATGGTGGCGAGCGCGCGGCTCTGCAACAATGCACGATCGGCCACGATGCCCTGTTTTCCGCCGGCCGTGCGCGTGCAGGTTCGTTGCGCAACGCGTCACATGCTGCCGGCATGCCCGATCGTTCTCCTGCCCATGCTCCGGATTTCCACGCTGTTCGTCGCCGTCGCACTGTGTTTCGTGGCACTTCCGCCCGCCCATGCCGACGACCGTGCGCGCTGGCCGGCCGCGTCCGACGGCCGGCCGCTTGTCGGCGTCCAGACGAAGATCCAGTCGTTGACGCCCGCCGATGCGCGGCAGATCCGACAGACCGGCTTCGACTTCATCCGCTTCGGCGTATGGACCGATCGTCTCGATCGTGCGGACTACCGTCGCCAGGTCGACGAGGCATTCGCGGCGGCGCGCGCGGCTCGGCTGCCGGTGTTGCTGACCGTGCGTATGCTCGCGCCGCTGGGGCAAGACGATGGAGCGCGCGAAGCGAAGACGGACCGCCCGTCGCTCGTGGCGGCCGGCGCCCGTTTGGCCGGCGCGGTGACGCAGCTCGCCGCGCGATACGACCGCGCGCTGGTGGCGATCGAGCTGTGGAACGAACCGGATCTGGGCCGTTATTGGCCGACCGGCGACGTCGCGCACACCTTCCCGCCGTTTGCCGAAGGCGTGTGCCGCGGCCTGGCCGCGCGCCGGCCGTCCGCTCCGGTCGTCGGCTTCGGCTTCGCACGGCCGCCGCTGCCCGGCAGCGTGCCCGACCGTCTGCTGGCCGGCATGGTTGCCGCGTCACCCGCGTGCCTCGACGCCGTGTCGTACCACGCGTACGGGATGACGCCGCCGCAGATCCGCGATGCCGCGCGCGACATTCGCGCACGTTACGGCCTGCCGGCGCTCGTGACCGAAGACGGCGCGGCGTCGGCGGGCGTCGATGGCAACGCGCGGCAGGCACGACGCGTGCGCATGCTGCTCGATGCGCGCGCGACGCTCGGCACGCCGCTGCTGTCGGTCTACGAATGGGCCGATACGGCGAATGCGAGCGATGCGGCGCAGCGCAGCTACGGGCTCGTGCGCGCGGACCGGTCGCCGAAGCCCGCGCTCGATGCGGCCCGCGCGTCGCTGCGCGCGACGACGTCGAAGCCGTAGCCGTAGCCGACCGTCAAGCCGGCTCGCGCGTGCGGATCGACCACAGCGCGACGGCGAACAATGCGACGCTGGACAGGTGCCGCAGGTAGCTGCCGAGATCCGGCTCGAACAGCATCGAGACCGCGACATGGCCGAGCAGCAGGCACGCGAGCAGTTCGCCGTTGCGGGGCAGCGCGTTTCCGCCTTCACCGGCACGCCGCACGGGAACGCGTCGCCATGCGGCGCAGAGAAACAGCGCGACCAGCGCCTGCATCGCGACTCCCTTCGGATCGAACGAGAACAGCACCGACAGGTTGAGCCGCACGAGCGAATACGCATAGTTGCCCGCGAAATGGACGAACGAATCGGGCGGAAACGGATTGTAGAAACTCGTGCGCGCGCCGAACGGCGACGCATACACGAGATAGTCGACCGCGAGGTCGCGCGGCTGCTGAAGCAGCGTATAGGCCGCATTCGGCAGCGCGACCAGCACGGCGACGACCAGCAGCGCGCCGGCCAGCCTCGGCAGCGTCGATACCCGGCGCAACACCCATGCCGCGAGCGCGATCGCGACGATCAACGCGAAGTAGCTGCGGATCGTCGCCGCATAGCCGAGATACAGCACGACGGCGATCGGCATCGCGCCGGCCGGCCCGCGTACGCGCGCAACGGCGAGCACCGCGATCGACATCGCGACGACGAGCGTGTCCTTGCTCGCGACGAACAGGTTGAAGAACAGGCACGGCGCAATCAACGCGAGATGAGCGACCAGCGCGCCGAGCCGCCGTGTCGCGCGTAGCGCGATCCAGATCGTGGCGACGCCCAGCGCGACGACGAACACGGCCGTGCCGGCGCCGCCGAGCGCCTGGTACAGCTTGCCGACCGCGTCGAACGACGAGCCGTCGTAGGTCGAGCCGCCGCCGATCTGCGTCTGGATCTTGTCCGCGTCGCGGAAGATGAATTCCGGCAGCAGCGCGCGCGCATTCGCATAGACGCCGACGTACAGCAGCGCGAGGCACGCGGCGACGGCATCCCGCAAGCCGCGGCTCAGCAGCGGACCGCTCGCGATCAGCTTACGCAGCATCGGCCGCTCCCGGCCGGATGGCGCGGCGCGCTGTCGGGGCGCGCGACGACACGATCCATGCGAGCCACGCGAACACCGCGATGCTCGCGACGAGATGCGCGACGGCTGCGCCGATCGCGTGCCCGTCATGCACGAGCGCGATCGTCATCGGTACGCACACGAGCGTCAGCACGGCCATCACGCACGCGACCACGCGGCCTGCCCGCAACGCGACGGCGGCGGCCCACAGCACGTCGCCCGCGGCGCGCAGCACGAACGACAGCAGCAGGATCGCGAGGATGACCGTCGACGGCAGGTCGTTGCCTTCATGCGCGAGCCGGAACAGCCACGGATGCACGGTGACGATCGCGAGCGCGGCCGCGCCGGTCAGGATCACCGACCCGCGCAGCGCCTGCGCGAGTTCGCCGCGAAATGCCCTCGGCGCGTTGCGCGGACAGTCGAGCGCACGCACGAGGCGCGGCGCGGCGACCGCCGCGACGGTGGCCGACGCGATCGTCTGGATCGCGTTCGCGATCGACCAGACGAACACGTAGCGGCCGAGCTCGCCCGCATCGAGCATCGCGGATGCGACGAAGCGTTCGAGATACTGCAGCACCGACAGCAGCAGCAACGCGACGAAGAACGGCGCGCCGCTGCGCCAGACCGTCGCGAGCGGCAAGCGCGTGGCCGACAGCGCGGGCATCGCCGGCAGCCGGCGCGCCGTGCGCGAAATCAGCAGCCAGCCGAGCGCGACAACCAGCATGTCGCCGGCGAACCAGAGCGCGAACACGGCGTCGATCGACCCGATCGCGCGCGTCGCGAGCGCGGCGACCGCGACGCCGGCCCACGCGCCGGTCCGCACGAACAGCAGCCATGACGCCGCGCGGGCGCGATGCAGCGAGAACAGCCACGTGTTGACTTCGAGCGCCGCATGTTCGGCGCATGCGACGAGCGTTACCAGGACGAGCGGCACGTCGGCCAGCGCGCCCGCCCGCGGCCGCCCGAAGAACGCGCCGACCGGCAGCGCGGCCGCGCCGCACAGCACGACATAGACGCCCGCATACAGCACGGAGAGCCGCATGCAGGTCCGGATCGCGTCGCGCGGATCGGGGCCGGCGAGCCGCCGGTTGATTTCGGTGCTGAAGCCGAGGCCGAGTACCTTCGACGCGACGACCGACACCGCGAGCGCGACACCATAGACGGCTACCGCTTCGAAGCCGAGCGTGCGCGCGACGACGATCGTCAGCACGAATTTGAGGCCGAGCGCACCGACCCGCAGCGCGAGGCGCGACGATGCGGCCTTCATCGCGCCGCTCCGTCGTGGAGCGCGGCCCGCAGCGCGGCGACGATTCGCTCGCGTTCGCGGGCGAGCCGCGCGATGCCGGTGTCGGTCTGCGTCCAGAAGCGGCGCAGCGCGTCGGGGGCGAACAGCGTGTCGCATACCGCATTCGCATCGAAATCGGCCGCGTTCGCGACCCAGTGGCCGACGCCGAGATCGGCATACGCGCCGAACCCCTTGCGCTCGTAGCTCAGGTGATAGGCCGGCACGCCATGCAGGATCGACTCGAGCGCGCCGTGCAGGCGCACGGAGACGACCGCATCGGGCGTGTCGCCGGCGAGCACGTCCTTCAGCGTGCGCGTGTCGTCGAAGCCGCGTTCCCGGTAGTACGCGGCGTCGTCGTTGCCGCGCCCCGTGCTTTGCACGGCGAACGTGATGCGGCAGAACGCGCCGAGCCGTTCGATCAACGCTTCCGTCTGCGCGTGGTAACGCGCGCATTGCGCGGCGTTCCACGCGGGCGGACGGCGCAGCACCAGCGCGATGTGGCCGGGGCGGGCCGGCGGCACATGCGCGTGCTCGCGCAGGCCGGCCGCACGGCGGCCGAATTCGAGCACCGCGAGATCGGGCGCCCGCCGGGTGTTCGGGTTGGCGGCGAGCAGCGCCATCGAACGATCGTCGCGCACGAACACGGTGTGGAAGCCCGCGAGCAGCGACGTCAGGTGGCCGGCGAGCATCGCATTGCCGGCAGCCGGGCCGATGCTCTGCGGCAGATAGACGGCCGGCTTGCGCGCCGCGCGTGCCGCACGCATCTGCACGAGGTGCCCGGCTTCGAGCTTGAGCGCCTCGACGCTGTTGCGCGCGCGCAGGTAGCCGCCGCCGACGCCGACGATCAGGTCGACCTGTTTCAGCAGGCCGCGCAGGTCGGCCAGCGCCGGATTGGCGCCGACGGGCAGCGCCGCCATCGCCGCGCCGATCAGCCGCCCGGCGGCGCCGGCGGCGAGCACCGGCGCGGGCCGCACGTCCGGATGAGCGGGGAACGACGCGGGATCGGCCGCGACGACGGACACGCGCGTGTCGGCGCCGAACGCGCCGCGCAGCAGCCCGACCGACAGCTCGACGAGCAGCCCGTCGCCGGAATTGCGTGCGCTGTACGCGTGCAGCAGCGCCACGTGAACGGGGCGGCTCATCATGCGTTCTCCCGCAGCAGGTCGCGATAGACGGCGAGCGTGCGATCGACCATCGCGTCCGCCGAGAAATGGGGGTAGGCGCGTGCGCATTGTTCGCGCATCAGCCGGTGCGCGGCCGGATGCTCGACGAGCCGGCCGACCATCGACGCGAACGCGGCCGGATCGTCGCTGTTCGATACCGTCAGCCCGACGCGGTGGTCGGCGATCAGCTCGGTCGCGCCCGACACCTGCGTCGCCACGATCGGCACCCGTGCGGCGACGGCTTCGAGGCACACGTACGGAAACCCTTCGTAGCGGCTCGGCAGCGCGAGCAGGTCGAACGCGGAGAAGTAGCGGCGCGCGGCGTCGACGCGGCCCGCGATGCGCAGGTTCGCCGGCAGGTCGTGCGCCTCGTCGCCCGCTGCCCGGTCGAAATCGCCGGAGCCGACCGCGACGACCTGCACGCGATTGCCGAAGCGTTCGTCGAGTACGCGCGCGATCCGCACGAGGCGGTCGATCCCCTTCTGGTGATCGAACCGCCCGACGAACCCGACGACGAACGGGTGATCGGCCAATCCGAGCGCGATGCGTGCCGCCTGGCGCGCGAGCAGCATCGGCGGCGTGACGCCGTTCTCGACGAGCCGGATGCGCTCGCGTGCGATGCCGAGCGCATGCAGGTGATCGGCTTCGTCCTGCGACACGGCGATCACCGCGTCCGAGCACGCATTGCCGAGCACGCGCTCGACGCTGCCGTAGAACGCGCGCTTCGCGGGCGACAGCGTCGGGTTCAGCGTATAGACCGCATGCGGCGTGTAGACCTGCTTCCAGGGCCCGCGGCACAGGCGCGCGAGCGCGCCGGCCTTCGAGCTGTGGCTGTGCACGATGTCGGGCCGGATCCGGCGCAACAGCCGGCGCAGCGCGAGCATGCCGCGCAGGTCGTGTGCGCCGACCGCGCGCCGCAGCGGCAGCCGGTGCACGGTCTTGCACCGCGCGGCCGCGTCGGCCAGCATCGCGTCGTCGAAGCGCTCGCCGAGCGGCGCGATCAGGTGGATGTCCGCGTAGCCGCGTGCGTGCAGACCGGCGATCAGGTCGGTCAGGTGGACGGCGACACCGCCGCCGGCGGCTTCGACGACGAGCGCGATGCGCAGCGGCGGCGCGGCGGGGGTCGAAGCCGCTGGGTGCGTGTCGGGTTGAAGGGGCGCGCGCTCGTCGAATGACGGCGCGAATGCGATGTCGCTCATGCGGACCTCCGCAGCAGACGTTGAAGTGCCGCGCGCAGGCGGGCGAGGTGCGTACAGCGCCGCGCGTCGCACGTGTAGCGGTACGCTTCGTAGCGGTAGCCGCCGTATTTCGAGCCGAAGGCCGACGCGCCCGTGCGCGGATCGAGGCCGTTCAGCACGACGCCGGGCTGGGCGTCGGGCTGCTGCGGCAGGCGCTTCGCGGCTTCGACGAGTTCGCCGGCCCGCGTCGAGCCCGCGCGTGCGACGAGGAGCGTCGCGTCGGCATGGGCGCCGAGCCAGGTCGAGTCGGTGGCGGCGAGCAGCGGGGCGGAATCGATGACGACGAGGTCGTAGCGCGCGCGCAGCGACGCGAGCAGCGCGCCGAGGCCGGCCTGCTGCAGCAGCGCGGTCGGCGCGCTCGGCAGTTCGCCGGTCGGCAGGAAGTCGAGATTCGGCGCGACGTTGCGCCGGATGGCGTCGTCGGCGTGCGCGCGGCCGGCGAGCAGCGCCGCGAAGCCCGCACCGCGTTCGAGTCCGAAGTACTGGTGCAGATAGCCCTTGCGCAGATCGCCGTCGATCAGCAGCACGCGCCGGCCGCTCGCCGCATGCACCGCCGCGAGGTTGACCGATACGAACGACTTGCCGGTGCCGGGTGCGGGGCCCGTGACCAGCACCAGCGGATGCGCGCGATCGGCGAGCGCGAAGTGCAGTGCGGTCTGCAGGCTGCGCAGCCCTTCGATCGCCGGTTCGTACGGATCGTCGTACGCGAGCACGTGCAGGCCCGCGTCATGACGTTCGACCGCGCGCATCAGCTTGCGCTGACGGGCGGCGGCAGGCAGCACCGCGCGCACCGGCAGCGACGTGTGGCGCTCGATCTCGTCGACGGCGGTCAGGCCGCCGTACAGGAATTCGCGCGCGAATGCGGCGATCAGCCCGAGCGCGAGGCCGGCCAGCGCGGCGGCGGCGATCACGACCGGCCGGTTCGGCCGCACCGGATCGGCCGGCGCGACGGCCGCGTCGACCACGCGCACGCTCGCCGTCCTGCCGGCCTGCACGAGTTCGAGTTGCTGGGTGTTGTTCAGCAGCGCGGTGTACAGGTCCGCGTTCACCTTCACGTCGAGCCGGGCGCGCACTTCCTCGCTTTGCTGGGCGGGCAGCCGGGCGATGCGCGCGTCGAGCGCGCCCTGCTGGCGCTTCAACGTCGCGAGCTGCGCGTCGAGCGCGGCCATGTCGGGGTGCGTCGGCAGGAAGCGGCGGGACAGTTCGTCGTGTTTCTGCTGCAGTTCGAGCAGGCGCGTCTGCAGGTCGGCGCCTTGTTGCAGGACGACCTTGCCTTCTTCCTCGAGATCGACCGAGCCGGTGCGGCTGCGCAGGGTCGCGTAACGCGTTTCCGCGCGCTCGAGCTGGCCTTTCACGATCGGCAGCTGCTCGTTCAGGAACGCGAGCGATTGCGCGGCCTCGGCCGTGCGGCGCGCGATGTTCTGTTCGACGTAACGGTTGGCGATCGCGTTGAGCGTCGCGCTGATGTCGACGGGATCGTGGCCGCGTAGCGACGCGACGAGCACACCCGATTGCTTCACCTTCTCCTGGACGTCGAGCGCGGTGCGCAGCGTGTCGATCGTTTCCGCGCGCGATTGACGCACCAGCGTGAAGCGCGTGCCGGGCAGCGCGTCGAAGCCGGTGATGTCGAGGTGCAGCGGGCCGTAGCGCGTGTCGAAGGTTTCCGTGCGGCCGATCGTGCCGACCGCATCGGCCGTCAGGTTCGCGCCGGTGAGCCGGTAACGCGTGTCGTCGAGCCGCACGACCTGGAACGTGTCGCCTTCCGCGCGCGTCGGGACGTCGAAGCGCACGACGTCGATCCGCTCCTGCCCCCACGCATAGCCGCCGAAACCGAACAGGCCGGGCTTCACCGCGCCGTCGTTGAAGCGCGCGACGAACGCGCCGATCACCGGCACGCGGGCGGGGGCCGCGACGATATAGGCGCGCAGGTCTTCCACCGCGCGCGTGACGACGAGCCGCGACGACAGGATCTGCGCCTCGGCCGACGCGGGCGACGCGACGTTGAAGAACGACGCGGCATCGCCGAGCAGGTTCTTCGACGCGGCGTCGGTCGCATCGTCGGTCTGGATCATCAGGTCGGCCTGGTAGATCGGCGGCGCGACGAACGCATACAGCGCGCCGGCGGCGACGCAGGCCGCCGTGATCGACGCGATCGTCCAGCGTGCCTGGCGCAGGACGTCGAGCACGCGGATCAGGTCGATCTCGCGTTCGGGGGAAGCGGAACTCGTCATGACTGGGGTCCGGAGAAGGAGGCGGTGATGTGCGGCCAGCGCGCGGCGAGCCGCGGCAGCCAGCTGCCGACCGCGAGATCGATCAGCGCCGCGCAGCGCACGAAGTCGTCGCGCGTACCGCGGTAGGGGTCGGGGATGTCGAGGCCGAGCGGCGCGCCGTCGGCGATCCGCGCGTACTCGCCGAGACGGAACACGCGGCCGCGCAGGAACGGGTGACGCGCTTCGAGCACGCGGCGCTGCCCGCCGTCCATCACGAAGATCAGGTCGGCCTGCGCGCACAGCGCGGCCGTCACCGGCCGGGCCGCATGCGCGTCGAGGTTCAGCCCGCGCGCGGCGGCCATCTCGCGGGCCAGCGGGTCGGCCGGCCGGCCGTTCGGCGGCGCGAGGCCGGCCGAGCCGGTCCGCGCGTGCGGCAGCTTCGCCGCGAGCAGCGCGGCCGCGAGCGGGCTGCGGCACACGTTGCCTTCGCAGACGGCGAGCAGGAAGGGGGGCGGGGTCGGCCTCATTTCGTGGCGATCCCGGCGGCGACGCCCGTGTTCACGCTGGGCAGCAACAGGCTCAGCACGCGGCTGATGCGGACGAGCCCGTTGCCGTCGACGTAGACGATGTCCTTCGGCTCCAGCTCGAACTGGTTCGCGAGCACCATCGCGACGGGCGAGCGCGCGTCGAGATGGAATACCGTCGGCGTGCGGCCCTGCGCGCCGCGAATCACGAACATCTGCGCGGCGTCGGCGGTATTGGAATTGATGCTGCCGGCCTGCAGCAGCGCGTCGCTCAACGTGAGACGGCCGTCGCGCTTCGGCAACGCGAGCATCGGCCGGTTGACCTCGCCCATCACGTACACGCCGTTGCTGTCTCGCGCGCCGACGCGCAGCAGGTCGCCGCCGCGCAGCACGATGCGCGACGGGTCGCGGTGGCGCTCGATCAGGCGCGCCAGGTCGATGCGCACGGGCGTGCCGTCGCGCACGATCGTCACGTCGCTCTGGTCGGCGCCGGGCGTGAAGCCGCCGGCGCGCGCGATCGCATCGGCGAGCGTCATCGGCACGTCGTTGACGGGCAGCGCGCCCGGCGTGTGGACTTCGCCGTCGACGTACACCTGCTGCGAACGGAACGATGCCACGCGCAACGTGACCTGCGGGTCTCGGTAGATCTTGCCGAGCGCCTGCTTCACCCGCGCCTGCGCGTCGGCGGCGGTCAGGCCGGCGACCTTCAGCGCGCCGGCATACGGGAACGTCAGGTTGCCGCGGTCGTCGACGACGAAGCCGGCAACCGGGTCGGCCGCGCGCGGCGGCGTCTGCTGTGCGCCGCCTTGGGCCGCCGCGAGTTCCGGGTGATCCCACACGGTGATCTGCAGCACGTCGCCCGGGCCGATCCGGTAGGCCGACGACGCGCGCGATGCGGCCGGCGTGTCGAACGCCGCCGCGGCCGCATCCCGGGCCGCGCGCTGGCGCGCGATCAGCGCCGGATCGATGTCGACGATCGGCGGCGTGGCGACGGCATCCCCGCCCGCGAGCGGCGCGCGAACCGGCGTGCCGGCCGTGGTCGACGCGGCCGCGGCGCGTGCTTCGGCCGCGCGCGAGTCGGCCGCGGCCGGCGCGGGCGCGCCGTCGTCCGGCGCGTCGGCGAGCCAGCCGAGATACGACGTGTTCATCTTCATGCCGGGCGCGAACGCGCATCCTGACAGCGCTACGCAGGCCGTCAGGACGAGCGCGAGCGCACCGTGGCGGCGCGCGGCCGCCGATGCGATCGAGGGTGTCATGAGTTCCTTCCAGTTGCGCCGCGCGCCGGAGACGGCGGCGCAGGAGCGGGCTGCCGAAGCAGGGGCCGCCGGGTCAATCGAAGCAGCCGCGGCGGCGATGCCGCGGCGCCGAACGGCATGCGCCGTTCAGTACGCGTTGGGATGCACGATCCCTTTCAGCACCGTCGCGCCGATGATTCGCAGGTCGAGCGCGAACGACCAGTTGCGCAGGTAGTACAGGTCGTATTCGACGCGCGACTGCATGCTTTCGAGCTGTTCGGTCGCGCCGCGCAGCCCGTTGACCTGCGCCCAGCCGGTGATGCCCGGCTTGATCCGGTAGCGGTGGATGTAGCCGTCGACGAGCGTGCGGTACTGCGCGTCGTGTTCCACCGCGTGCGGACGCGGACCGACCACCGACATGTCGCCGAACAGCACGTTGATGAACTGCGGCAGTTCGTCGAGGCTCGTGCGGCGCAGGAACGCACCGACCTTCGTCACGCGCGGGTCGTTGCGGGTCGCCTGCTCGACCTTGCCCGGTTGTTCGACATGCACGCGCATCGTGCGGAACTTGTAGATGTCGAACGTGCGGCCGTCGCCGCCGCGCCGCTTCTGCGTAAACATCACCGGGCCCGGCGAACTCAGCTTGATCGCCACGGCGATGACGAGCAGCAGCGGCATCAGCAGGATCAACACGGCGGCCGCGAACACGCGATCGAAGACGGCCTTCACGCACAGCGCGCCGCGCGACAGCGGCGGCGCGGCGAGCGAGATCGCCGGTTCGCCGAGGATTTCGTCGACCTGACTGCCGAACAGCGCGTGCCGGCTCACGTCGGGCATCAGGCGCAGCTCGACGAAGTCGCTGCGGAATTCGTCGATCACGCGCGTGATCGCGGCGTCTTCCGCGAGCGGCAGCGCGATCCACACTTCGTCCGCCCGCTGGCGGCGCGCACACGCGGCGAACGAGGCGAGATCGGTCGTGACGAGCGCGTCGCCGGCGAGCGTCGTCGCGCGGCCGGCCGTGCAATACGCGCTGACGAGCCGGTAGCGCGTATCGCCGGCCGCATCGAGCGACGCGACGATCCGCGCGAGGCGCTCGCTGCTGCCGACGACCGCGATGCGGGCGGGCGTCGCCGGCACGCGCAGGCTGCGCCGGCGCGCGATGCTCAGTGCGACCCGGAATACGACCAGTACGATCCCGACCTCGATCGTCCAGTCGAAGAACCACGTCAGCATCATCACGGTCGCGGTGGTCAGCGCGATCATCTTCAGGAACACGAAACCTTGCACGACGAGCCACAGCGCGAGCGTGCGGACCGCATAGCGCGTCGCGGGGCGCGGCCGGCCATCGAGGCCGATGCCCGCCAGGCGCAGCAGGAACGCCGCGAGCAGCGCGCTTACGCCGATCAGCAGCCATTCGATCGCGAGCGCGTCGAGATTCCACAGCGAACCGTGGTGCGTGAGTACCGCGATCGCGACGATCGCCGCGACATCGACCATGCAGACGACGATCTCGCTGCGCGGCCCGTGCTTCTTGTTCATTTCATCCGCCATCCTTGCCGTCGCGCACCGTCCGGAATGGCGGCGCGTCCGCGTTCGTGCAACGCTCCGCAGAGCGAGGTGCTGCCCGGTGCGTTGCACGGTGCGTTCGGGCAGTACGGCGAGTCTAGGAGCGATGACGGGGCGAGACCATCGGACTGCGGGCGATCGGAAAGGGCACTTCGATCGGACTGCGCGTCAACGGGTTAGGACTCGTGCCCGATGGCGTCAGGGATTGTCAAACCGCCTGTGGACAGGCGACCAGCACACGCTGTCGGCGCGCTGTGGCGATCGCGCCGACGTCGGCGGCTCGCGACGCGGCGTCGTCATGCCGCCACCGCGTGCGCGGCCAGCAGCGGCGCGAGCGACCGGGCCTGCGGATGGCTGCCGATCGTCGCCAGCGCGTCGGCTTCGAGCCGGCGGCGTTGCGCGGGATCGCGGACGAGTTCGACGCACGCCTCCACCAGCGCGTCGTACGGCGCCGCACGGAAGCCGTTGGCGTAATCGGGATCGACCGACGTCGTCGGCGACACCTCGCCGACGATCGCCTTGCCGTTCGTCATCAGATAGAACGCGCGTACCACCTCGAAAATGTGCGACGCGTAGTGATGCAGGTTCAGCACGACCTTCGCACGCGCGATGAAGGCGTCGCGCTCGGCGCCGTAGAGGCCGCCGCTGACGATCCCGACGTTCAGCCCGCGCGCCTGCAGCGCATCGAGAATCGCCGCGCGGCGCGGGCCGATCGTGCCGTAGAACAGAACGTCGATGTCCTGTTCGACGTCATCCGGAATGCGGCGCAGCTTCGGATGGAAGCCGAGCTTCAGGTAGCGCGCATGCCCGATGCCGAGGCCGTGCAGCTTCGCGAGGTTGCGCTCGCTGTAGTCCCAGGTTTCGTATCGCGACGCCCAGCGGTAGATGGCCTCGTTCCACGGCTGTTCGTCGACGTGCAGCTGCTCGGTGTTGACGACGATCGTGTCGGCCGGCACGTGCTCGGTCGCGCGTGGATCGGCGAGATGGCAGCCGATCAGGATGTTCCGTGCATCTGACATCATGGTGTTCTCGTTGAAGTGAACCGCGTGGCCGAGATCTTCGAGCCCGTACGCGATCGCCTCGGCGAGTTCCGTGAAGGCGCCCGAATGCGCGTAGTCCGGCGGGCGGACGATGCAGAGGTTGTAATCCATGGCGAATCTCCTGTCGGCGTGGCGGCGGTCAGCCGGCCAGCCGACGAAGATCGGCGGCGACCGCGTCCATGACCGGCTGCCAGTCGGCGAACGTCGTCTGCCGATACAGCGACGCGCTCGGGTAGAACGGGCTGTCGCGGCGGTCGTGCTGCCAGACCCAGTGCGGGTTCGCATCGAGCAGCACCCACGTGCGCCGGCCGAGCGCGCCGCTCAGGTGCGCGGCCGACGTGCAGACGGTGATCACGAGATCGAGTGCGCCGACGAAGGCGGCGGTATCGTCGACCGTGCGCCATTCGCGCGTGCAGTCGTTCACGACGAAACCCGCCGCGCGGGCGGCTTCGATGTCGTGCTGCGCGCCCGGTTGCAGCGAGTAGAACGCGACGTCCTGCTGCAGAGGGTCGAACGCGTCGGCATAACGTTCGAGCCCCACGCGGCGAAAGCGGTTGCGCTGGTGCGACAGACTGCCCGTCCACGCGAGGCCGACCTTCAGCCGCTTTTCGCCCGCGAGCGCCGCGCGCCACGCGTCGACGGCTGCCGCGTCGGCGTGGAGGTACGGCGTCGTCGCGGCGAGCGCGTCGCCGTCGAGGCCGAGCATCCCGGGGATGCTCATCAGCGGCAGCTCGACGTCGAACGCGGGCAGATCCTCGATGCGCGTGCTGGTGTCGAACACGTCGACATGCGTTGCCAGACTGCGCCCGAACAGGCCGCCCAGCACCGGAAACGCGTTCCACACGATCCGGCCGCCTTCGCGATGCACGCGTTCTGCGAGCAGCGGCACGTAGCGGCAGAACTGCAGTGCGTCGCCGAGACCCTGTTCGCCCCACACGAGCAGCGTCTTGCCCTTCAGCGATTCGCCGCGCCAGCGCGGCGCGGGAAACACCGGCAGGTTGCCGCGCAGTTCGGCCGAGCCTTCCCAGCGCGCTTCGTAATGGGGCCAGCCCGACGCGAAATCGCCGCGCGCGAGCTGGAGCAGCGACAGATTGTGGCGATACGTCGGGTTGTGCGGCGCGAGTTCGACGGCGCGTTGCGCATGCGTTTCGGCCTGGCCCCACCATTGCGCTTCCTTCATCGCCGTCGACGCGTTGTTCACGGCCAGCGCGCTGTCGGGCGCCAGCGCGACCGCACGGGTAGCCGCGCGCAATGCGCCGTCGAGATCGAAGCGGTCGATGCGCGTGACCACCGCATTGGTCCACGCGCGTGCGTCGTCGGGATCGTCGTCGAGCGCACCTTCGATGAGCGCGAATTCCAGATCGGGATCGCCTTCCGTCAGCCGGATCGCGAGCGCGAGATTGTTCTTCAGCGACGGCCACGCGGGCGCGAGCTCGAGCGTGCGGCGATAGGGCGCGATCGCATCCGCGTGGCGTCCCGCCATCTGCATCGCATAGCCGCAGTTGAATGCCGCTGCCGGCGACGCCGGACGCAGTTTCCAATGGGCGGCAGCCAGTTGGGCGGCGGATTCGACTTCGCCGCGCTCGATCAGCGTTTGTGTGGCGGTGGAGACGGCGTCGTCATCGACATCGACCGAGGCGGCATCGGCCTGCGTGGCGAGCATCGTGTCGTCGGTGTCGGCGAGCGTGGGCGTGTCGTGAGGCGAGATCTGCATGTCGGGGCTCCGGAGGGCCGGCCGCGTTCGAGGCAGCGGCCGGTGGCGGGGTTCGTCGTGAGGGCGCCAGCGGCTTGCACGCATGGGCACAAGCAGCATGGCGCCGGCTTGACGTCCACTTTATGGATCCGCACCCGGCAACTGAATAAGACTAGTCCGAATCGATGAGGCTCCGCGATGCATCCCCCGGTAACGAACGCGCCGTTCAGTCACGTTTGTAGTCCCAGTCCTATTTTTGGGTTCGCCGTTCGCCAATAAGACTCGTCTGATAGAGATCGCGTGCAGCGATCTTTGTAATACGCAGTATTCCGGCCGACGTCGTTCGGCAACTATCAGACAGGGAGTACTGACGATGAGCGCAGCAGATTTTCTGGTGAAAGGCACCGTGATCGGGATGGTCGCGAGCGCGGCCACGGTCGGGATGGTCCACGTGGCGGTCGAGTTCGGCACGCGCTGGTCGTCGAGCGGCATGGTCGTGACGATGGCGACCGCGTTGCTGATGGCGATGCTGCTGCTCGTGCCGCCGCTCGTGACCGCATGGCGCAACCGCAACGATGTGGTCGATCCGTTCTACGAGCCGGCGGCGTTGAAGCCGATGTTGCAGGGACGGACGATCGGCATCGTCGTCGGCATCGTGTTCGGCATTTCGATCGTGACGGGGTGGTGACGATGTCGACGCCCGTTACCGATCTTCGCGACGCAACCATCGCACCTGTACGCGCTTGCGCCGTCGATACGCCGTCCGTCGGCAAGACGCTTCGCGTGATCTCGCTGCAAGGCGAGCGTGGCCGGCGCGACGCGTTTCGTGCGAACAATCCGACGCTCGCATTCGAATTCGTCGACGCGATCGACGGTCGGGCGCTGTCGGACGACGATATCGCACGAAGCGGCCTGTTCGCGCCGGCGTTGCCGTACACGCGCGGCGCGATCGGCATCGCGATGACCACGCATCGCCTGTGGACCGACATCGCCGCAGGCAGCGAACTCGTGACGATCGTCGAGGATGACGCGATCTTCCGCCCGGACTTCGACGAAACGGCGATGCAGTTCCTCGCCGCGCATGCCGGCCGTTACGACTTCGTCGCATGGGGCTACAACTTCGATTCGATCCTGCGCGGCGCGATCTTCAACAGCCGCACGCCGGTGACGATGCGCTTCGACGAAGCGGCGCTCGCGCACGCCGTCGACGATTTCCGCACCGATCGCGGGCCCGTGCTCGTGATGGACCTGCTCGAGTTCTACGGGATCTGCGCGTACACGATCTCGCCGGCTGGTGCGCGCTTCCTGCTCGATCATTGTTTTCCGCTGCGACCGGAGACGCTGTTCTCCCACGGGCTCGGCCGCACGCTACCGAACTACGGGATCGACGTTGCGATGAACAAGTTCTATGGCGCGATGCGCAGCGTCGCTGCATTTCCGCCGCTCGCCGTGACGATGAACGCGCGCGAGACGTCGACGATTCAACGGTGACGTCGTGCGGAATAGGACCAGGCTGATTGTGCGGATGCCGGATGCGCTTCGACAATGCGTAGGTCGGGCATCTGCATGGTACGCGCCCGATACCTCGTATCCGAAGCCACGCTTCGTTGGACGCGCTGCCCGTTCACCGGGCAGCGCATTTTTCTCCGCGCGAGGCCGGCACGAGCGACGTTGCCGGCGCGGCCCGGTCAGGATGGCGAGAGGTGAATGCCTTGCGGCGACCGGTGGGCTCGGTCGCATCTGCACCGTTCGGGTCGCAGGTTGGGAGAACGCTGCCACATGCGAGCGCAGGGCATTCATCTCTGTCGTTCCCTCCGTCGGTCACCTGTGCCTCGCAGACGGCGGTGACTCTGCTCGGCAACGCGCGGCCGGCTCGACCGGCTCGCGCTTCAGGTCTGGTCGTGACGCGATCGCGCGCGCGGCCTGTCAGGCACCGACCCGGTCGGTTGTCCGCGGTGAAGCTGCCGCACCTCCACACGGCCGCCATCGCGTGCGGCACCTCCCTCCATCGATGAAGGAATCGTCATGAAGAAGCATCACATTTCCATTGTTTCCACCCTGATCGCACTCGCGTGCGCCTGCGGCGCCCCTGTCGCACGCGCCGCAGGCACGAAAACCGAAACGCCGCTGCCGCCGGGCGTCGAAGCGGTCGTCAACGACACGCCCATCGCGCGCAGCGACGTGGACAGCATGATCGAAGCCACCGGGCAGGCCGCCACGCCCGAATTGCGCGCGCAGGCCAAGCGCGAGCTGATCGCCCAGCACCTGGTCGAGCAGGCGGCGGAAAAGGCCAACTACGGTAGCCGCCCCGAAGTGAATCGCGTCGTGATGCGGGCGCGCACGGTCGCGGCGACGGATCTCTACCTGCGCGACAACCTGCGCCCGCAAGCGGTGACCGACGCGCAGGTGAAGGCGCGTTACGACGACGTCGTAGCGAATGCCGCGCAGTTCGAATATCGCGCGGACGTGATCGCCGTGGCCGATCCGGCCGAAGTGAACGCGCTGGTCGCGGAGCTGAAGCAGGGCGCGGCGTTCGACGCGGTCGCGAAGAAGTACAACACGACGCCGAACGGCGGCGTCGCGCAGTGGGTCGAGTTGCGCACGCCGGTGGCCGAGGGGAAGACGGGCGGTTTGCCGTTGCCGCTCGCGCAGGCGATCACGTCGCTGCAGCCGGGCGCCGTCGCGGGCCCGATCCGGGTCGGCAACGCGTTCGCGATCGTGAAACTCGACGAGAAGCGTGCGACGGTCGTGCCGACCTTCGAGGCGGCGAAGAACGTGCTGCGTCAGCAGCTGGAAGCGCAGGCGCAGCAGCGCGCGATGACGGCGCTGGTCGACAAGCTGGCCGGGCAGGCGACGATCCAGCAGTAAGTGGGTGTATCAGGAAGACGGCGGATCGGGTGATTCGCCGGTCAGGCCGCTGCCGTGGACCACAGTGGCGGCTTTTTTCTTTTGTGTCGAGCACGTATGGCCGCTATATTTGAACTTCGTTCGCGCAGCATTGCGGGTGTTGTCCGCAGGTAATCGAAGGAGGCAATCAACGATGACAGATTCTTGCGCAAACGAAGATCGGTATGTTCCGGTGCCGCATACTGCGGCCGACACGGCGCGCCTGCTTGCCGATCCGGCCATCAAGGCGGCATACGACGAGATGGCGGATGAGTTCGCTGCACTCCGCGCACGACTCGAAGAGAATCAGCCTGGTCCGATTGGTTGTAACGGTTGTTCACGTTAAATTGATCGAGTGTGGCACCGGAGCCGCTTCGGCGGCGGCCGTTGGGCCCGGCCGTAGTCATGCTATGCAATTCGATAGCACCTACTCCTAACGCTGCCTTATGCGAGCGCTGATGCGCTTCCGGCCGCCACACACTTTTTCTATCGGGAAGTGCTCCGCTTCGTAGCGTGCGATCAGGTCCGCCAGAACCTTCAGTTCTTCGCCCTGCGGTGTGCCTGGCGCGGGATCAAACTCGACAAGCGCGGATACCGCCTGCAGTGCGGCCTCGTAATCGGCATCGGTTCGAATCGGTTGACTGTCCATCCCGTTGATCATTGCGATTGGTTGCTTTTCTCGTGCTGTCCGTTGCAGACAAGCGCGTCGGACTGTCGTATTTCAGCGCACGTCCGGCTGAAGCATCGCGACGCCGGACGTGAAGGCCCGTAGCGGCGGGCCCTTAGTCAGACCGAAACCGTAATCCCCGCCGGCCCGAATTCCCCCGCCGGCTTCACCACGATCTCCACATGCTGGCCGAACGACGCCAGCGTCAGCATCAGTTGATCCAGCGTTACGTTCCGGAGCCGCTCGCGCTGCTCGGGCGTGACCACCGGCCGTGCCATTTCGGCGAGCGTCGCCGCCTCTTCCTCGGTCAGGCCGCGCGACGCCATCAATGCGTTGAGCTTCAGTACGAGCACGGATTTGGCCGCCAGTTCGCCGACGTCGTAATAGTCGAAATCGTCCGGCACGTTGTCGGGGTGTTGATTCGATGCGTCGTAGTTCATTACGCCTCCTCCGCCATCATCGACGGTTGCCGCTGTTGCCCGGTGCCGCAATCGACATCGGGAAATCCATCCTTTCCGGCAGGGCTCGGGTCCGCCTCATCGATCGGCGTGATCACCAGCCGCTTGTGCGACACCTCGATATGCAGACGCTGTTCGGGATCGAAACCCGCCGCCTCGATCCATCGGCCGGACAGTTTCATCCACAGATGCACGACTGGCGGCGCCATGTCGGCGAGCCTGATATGCGGAACGATGCGGCGGGATTGAAGAGACGAACGAGGGGAGACAAAACGATCGCGGAAATACATCGGTGCGTTATGATTCGCGCCAGCCATGGTCAACTCCTTGGAAGTTGGTTGTGGTCAGCGGCCCGCAGGTGCTGTTTCACCTGCGGGCCGCGCTCGTTTACGCAACGGATTTCGAGTACCGCTTCCTCACATGCATCGCATGTCGAAGCGGCCTGAGAACCCTGGCGAAAACGTGCAACCACTGTAGTCGAGAACACCCGGCGTGATGGATCGGTCACGTACGAATTTATCGATGTTGGCCATCCGGCCTATGCATCGACGCTTGCTGCATAACGAATCCGGCGCGATCGCGTCGGCTGACTGCGTCGTCGATTCATTCCCGATGTGTCAGAAATCGTTTCAATCGATGATTCGATCAGCCCGCCGCACGCCGCATCA
This sequence comes from Burkholderia sp. 9779_493, assembly GCF_015712215.1. Classification (NCBI taxonomy): domain Bacteria; kingdom Pseudomonadati; phylum Pseudomonadota; class Betaproteobacteria; order Burkholderiales; family Burkholderiaceae; genus Burkholderia; species Burkholderia sp. 9779_493. Next base: position 14,599 of record NZ_JACCQA010000006.1, on the reverse strand, counting down.
GGATCTCGTTCGCGCTCTGTCGATAGCGCTCGAACTCCCGCGCGAACGCGGCCGCATCCCCGGCCAGCGCCAGCGCTTCCATCGACGCGCAAAGCCCTGAAATCTCCCGCTCGCCGATCATCGCGAACGCACCGCGCATGCTGTGAATCTCCGAACGCGCAACCTTCAGATCGCCATCCTGCAACGCCCGCGCAATGGTCGCGCTCGAGCGTCGCGTCGCATCGACGAGCACCGTGTGCAGGTCTTTCGGCAACGGGCCGGGGGCGCGCGCGGGTACGGGCGGATACGTCGGCCGCCGCCACGTCCCCGCGTACTTCGCGATCGCCTGCTCGAGCGATTTCAGCGACGTCGGCTTCGTGACGATTTCGTCGATACCCGCTTCCCACGCCAGCCGCAACTCGTCCGGTTCGGCATGTGCGGTGACCGCCAGGATCGGCTGTACGCGGCCGCGTTCGCGCAGCACGCGGGCGAACGCGTAGCCGTCGAGGCCCGGCATGTTCAGATCGGTGAGCACGACCGCATAGTCGTGACGATCCACCAGATCGAGCGCTTCCGCGACATTCGATGCGATATCGGCCTGATAGCCGAGTACGTCCAGCTGATCGTGGACGAGCGAACGGTTGACCGGATTGTCGTCGACGAACAGCACGCGCACGTCCGGCGCGTCGTCGCTCGAAAGCGCCTGGGCCGCGCCCGGCTGGCGGTCGAGCGGCAGTGGCAACGTGACGACGAAGGTCGACCCGACGCCCGGCACGCTGTTCGCGTCGATGCGCCCGCCCATCGATTCCGCGAGCTTGTAGCTCAGCGCGAGGCCGATGCCCGTGCCGCCGAAACGGCGCGCGATCGATTCGTCGGCCTGCGCGAACGGCTCGAACACGTGCGCCAGCTGGTCGGCCGTCATGCCGATGCCCGAATCGCTGACGCGGATCGTCACGGGCGTCGCGTCGCCCGACGGCGCCGACACCGACAACGCCACCGCGCCGCGGTCGGTGAACTTGATCGCGTTGCTGACCAGGTTCACGACGATCTGCCGCACGCGCATCGGGTCGCCGAGATACGTGTGCGTGACCGCCGGATTGACGTCGATGCGCAGCGCGATGCCCTTCGCGCCGGCCACCGGCTCGAACAGGTCCGCCACGTCGCGCATCAGCTCGTCGATCCGGAAACCGGTCGCTTCGAGCGTCATCCGGTCGGCTTCGATCTTTGTCATGTCGAGCACGTTGTTCAGCATGTCGAGCAGCATCCGTGCGGCCGACGTGACCGCATGCAGGCGCGGCTTCTGCCGGCTCGGGTCAGGCGCCTTGTCGAGCAGTTCGAGATTGCCGAGCATCGCGTTCAGCGGCGTGCGGATCTCGTGGCTGATCGTCGCGAGGAACGTCGATTTCGCGCGGTTCGCGCTGTCGAGCGCGCGTTCGGCGTCGGCGCGCGTCGTGATGTCGGAGAAGCTGCACAGCAGCGCATCCTTGCCCTTGTAGCGCACGCGCACGAAGTTGACGAGCAGGTCGCGCGCGCGGCCGTCGTCGAGCGTCACCGGCAGTTCGACGTCGAGCTGCACGGGCGACGCGTCCGCGTGTTCGCGGTAGTGCGCCAGCAGCCGCTCGTGCAGCGGCGGATCGCCGGCCTCGCGTTCGTACAGTTCGAGCATCCGGTTGCGCAGCAGCACCTGTCGCGTGTCGGGCGATACGAGGCCGATGCCGAACGGCGCGGTCGCGACGATCGTGCGGCTCATCCGCTCGCTTTCGAACACGCGGCGCGAGCGGCGAAACAGCGGTGCGAACACCCGCAGGTCGAACGCGATCACGAGCGTCCACAGCACGATGAGGATCGTCGCGGTCGTGCCGAACTCGCGCAGCATCGTCGACCAGATCGCAAAGGCGATCGTGCGCCACGAGTACGCATAGACAATCGCGTAGCCGGTGTCGGAGATCCGGTCGCTGATCGTGAACACGCCGTGGCGGTAGCTTTCGTCGAAATGCGCGAGGCCGCGCCGCCACGTGCCTTCGGCCAGCGCGTGCTTCATCAGCGCGGCGCCGTCCTCCGCGTCGCCGGTGCGGTCGACATCGAGCAGCACGCGGCCGTTTTCGTCGATCAGCATCGCGACGGCATCGGCCGGCGCGTGCTTCATGCGCTCGGCGATCACGTCGACGTCGAAGTCGCTCACGAAGGTCATGAAATGCTGCTGACCGTCGAAGGCGGGTTCGACGAGACGGAAGACCGTCTTGCCGGTCAGCGGATCGATCGCCGGCGCCTGCCACGCGATCCGGCGCGACAGGCGCCAGTAGCGCGCGACGGCCGGATCGGACCAGTCGGCAGCGTCGAACGCGAGGTGCTGGATCAACGCATGCGTGTCGCGCACGCCGATGCGCGCGAGCAGGTCGGGATACGGCATCGACGGCGGCGGCGTGATCGCGATCACGTTGCGGTCAGGACTGTACGCGTAGCCGCGCACCGCGCGACCGGTCTGCCGCTCGGCCGCCGCGACCGAAATCGTCTGGCGCTCCATCAACTGCACGTAGCGATCGGTTTCGTGGTCGGCGAGCGCCTTCGGCGACGCGGCCACGAAGATTTCGCTCACGCCGGGCATCGGGGCGAGCAGCACGTGCCCGTCTTTTCTCAGTGCATCGGAGGCTTCGCGCGCATGCGGCGGATGGCCGTTCCACAACAGCTCGGCATTGATCACCGCGCGGCGCATCGATGCCTGTTTCGCATCCATTTCCAGTTGCACGAGCGCCTTGTGCGTCGCGAACAGGTCGCGGCGCTCGGCGATGTAGTCGCGCACCGACCCGACCAGCAGGATGCCGGCCGCGATCAGGATCACGAGCGACAGCACGACCGCGCCGCCGTACAGCGTGAAGCGCTGATACCGGTTCAGCAGGCTCAGGTCGTGCGCATCGTCGTCAATCGACGCGAACGGCGCGCTGGCGTCCGTATGGGACGCGAAGAGATGGCGGATGGGCATGAGACGAAGACCGGTGAATCAATGCGCAAATCGGGAGACGCGTCGCGGCGATGCCGGAACGCGGACGATATCCGCGAGCCGCACGACGGCGGCGCGATGCGCGGCCGGCTCGGGGAACGGGAAAATTATCGGGATAGCGGGCGGGTCTGTATGTAGGGCAGTCCGAAACACTCGCGCGCGATGGATAGGACCAGTCCTATTCAGGCAATCGGCGGCGCGGTGCGTATATAAGGCTTGCCGCGCGCTCGTGTCAAACGGAATCGTTCAGGAGAGCGGCGTGTCGTGCCGCGTCTGGCACGGCCGATTGTCAAGCAACGTCATGTTAGGACTGGGCCTACGAAATAAGTCGCCGCACGTCCAGCCGTCTGATTATCGAAATGACAGGCGATCAATACATTGGCATCTGTGGACGAGGAGCGTCCTTCACCCTTTTTCTCTACAGAGGCAATCAGCATGAACAAGAGTTATCGCACCGTCTGGAACGCGACGACGGGTACATGGACGGCGGCGGCCGAAACCGCGCGGATGCGTACGAAATCGAAGTCGAATACGACGATGCGGTCGTCGGTCACGGCGGCGGTCGCGGTGATGGCCGGCGTGGGCGGCGGTTCGATGGCAAATGATGCGATGGCGCAGGCCGCCAATGGCGGCGGGTCGTTGTCGCTTTGTGCGCCGACCGGTAGCGGTTATTACGGGACGACCTTTGGCGGCGGCAATACCGTCGGAACGCGGACAACCGGGGCGTGCGGTACGGCAATCTCCAATTTCAGACTGAGTGAAGGTCACGTCCGGTCGTTTCAGCTGTACAACCACAGCAACGTCAACGGTGGTGGCGTCGGTCAGGCCAGCGCGGCGACCGAAGCCGGCATCAGCGGCACCGTCGATGGCCATCTGTTCCTGCTGGGCGGCTCGGGCGTGCACCTGCGCGGCCCGGTGGACGTCGATAGCAACTTCAACATGACGAACCACCGCATCAACAACCTGGCCGCCGGTACGGCCGGGACGGATGCCGTCAACGTGAATCAGCTGAACGCAGCGATCGCGGCCGCGGGGACGGTGAACCCGTACGTGGTGACCAATACGGGTACGTATGCGGCGGCGACGGCTGCGCGCGCAGGTAGCAGCGCCACCGCGATCGGTGCCAATGCCAGCGCGACGGGTACTTCGGCCGTAGCGCTCGGCGGCAATACTGTGGCGAACAATCAGAACGCCACGGCGATCGGCACGTTGTCGCGAGCGACGGGGTCGGAAAGTGTTGCGGTCGGTACGAGCGCAAATGCTGCGGGCGCCAACGCATCGGCCTTCGGCCAGGCAGCTGCCGCTCAGGCCGTCAATACGACTTCCGTGGGCTCCCGTTCGACGGCTACTGCGGATGGCGCAACTTCGCTCGGGTTTTCCGCGAGCGCCGTGGGTGCGAACGCCATCGCGGTCGGTCGCGGCGCGAGCACCAGCGGAACCTATGGCTCCGCGATCGGCTATTCCGCCAATGCAACCACGAACGCCGTTGCGATCGGTGTGCTCGCGAATGCGACATCGGCGTCGAGCGTGGCACTGGGCGAGCGCGCGAGTGCAACGGGTACGACCGCGACCGCGCTCGGCCGCGGGGCTCTGGCCAGCGGGACGAATTCGGTTGCGCTCGGCGCGAACTCGGTTGGCGATCGCAACAATGCGGTGTCGGTCGGGTCGACGTCGCAGCAGCGACAGATCGTCAACGTGGCCGCCGGTACGCAGAATACGGATGCCGTGAATCTCGGTCAGATGAATACTGCGTTGTCGACCAAGGTCGACAACACGTACATCAAGATCGATACGCGCAACGGTACGGCCGCCGCGCAGGCAGGCTCGGGCGCGGTTGCCATCGGCACGAATACGAGCGCGTCCGGAACGTACGCGACGGCGTTCGGCAACAGTGCACGGGCCAACGGGGACAACAGCACGGCGCTCGGCTTCCAGGCAAGCAGTGCGGGCGGCGCCGCCGTCGCGGTCGGCAATGGTGCGAACGCAAGCGGCTCGCATGGCGTTGCACTGGGTGTCAACGCCGTGGCATCCCATACCGATTCGGTGGCGCTTGGTGCCCTGTCAGCGACGGACCGCAACAACAGCGTATCGGTCGGCTCGTCGACGCTGCGTCGGCAGATCACCAACGTGGCTGCCGGTACGCAAGAAACCGACGCCGTGAACGTCGGCCAACTGAATGCCGCGATCGCGGCAGGCTCGAACCCCTATGTAGCGGTGCGTGGTTCGATCGCGGCACGCGCTTCCGGTACTCAGTCGATTGCGATCGGCGACGGCGCGATCGCGAATGCCACGGACATCAATGGCGGTCAGACGAATATCGCCATTGGCGCCAAGGCGTACACGTCGGGCGGATTCGGGCAACTGGCGCTCGGCGAGGGCGCGTCCACGACGAACACCAATGCCGGCGGGGCGATCGCAATCGGGCGCGGGGCCCGGACTACGCAACGCGGCGTGGCGCTCGGCGACGGCGCGTCGGTGACGGCTCAATACGGTGTCGCGTTGGGTGACACTTCGATCGCCGATCGAGCGAATAGCGTGTCGGTGGGTTCGGCGACGCTGCAGCGGCAGATCACGAACGTGGCGGCCGGCACGCAAGACACGGACGCAGTGAACGTGAGCCAGCTGAAGGGCTCGGGCCTGATCGGAGACGACGGCAAGTCGATCGCCGCGGTGACGTACGACCGTAACGCGGACGGCACGCCGAACTACGGCACGGTGACGCTGGGCAACGGCGCAGGTCCGACGCAGATCAAGAACGTCGCGGACGCGACGGACGACCATGACGCACTGAACCTCGGCCAGTTGAAGGACGCGGGCCTGGTCGGTGACGACGGCAAGGGCAACCTGACGTCGATGGCGGTGACGTACGACGGCGCGGCGCGTGACAAGGTGACGCTGGCCGGCGCGGACGGCACGACGCTGTCGAACGTGAAGGCCGGTGTGGCGAACATGGACGCGGTGAACGTAGGCCAGCTGAAGGACTCGGGCCTGATCGGCGACGACGGCAAGTCGATCGCCGCGGTGACGTACGACCGTAACGCGGACGGCACGCCGAACTACGGCACGGTGACGCTGGGTAACGGCTCAGGCCCGACGCAGATCAAGAACGTCGCTGACGCGACGGACGATCACGACGCACTGAACCTCGGCCAGCTGAAGGACGCGGGCCTGGTCGGTGACGACGGCAAGGGCAACCTGACGTCGATGGCGGTGACGTACGACGGCGCGGCGCGTGACAAGGTGACGCTGGCCGGCGCGGACGGCACGACGCTGTCGAACGTGAAGGCGGGTGTGGCGAACATGGACGCGGTGAACGTAGGCCAGCTGAAGGACTCGGGCCTGATCGGCGACGACGGCAAGTCGATCGCCGCGGTGACGTACGACCGTAACGCGGACGGCACGCCGAACTACGGCACGGTGACGCTGGGTAACGGCGCAGGCCCGACGCAGATCAAGAACGTCGCTGACGCGACGGACGATCACGACGCACTGAACCTCGGCCAGCTGAAGGACGCGGGCCTGGTCGGTGACGACGGCAAGGGCAACCTGACGTCGATGGCGGTGACGTACGACGGCGCGGCGCGTGACAAGGTGACGCTGGCCGGCACGGACGGCACGACGCTGTCGAACGTGAAGGCGGGTGTGGCGAACATGGACGCGGTGAACGTAGGCCAGCTGAAGGACTCGGGCCTGATCGGCGACGACGGCAAGTCGATCGCCGCGGTGACGTACGACCGTAACGCGGACGGCACGCCGAACTACGGCACGGTGACGCTGGGTAACGGCGCAGGCCCGACGCAGATCAAGAACGTCGCTGACGCGACGGACGATCACGACGCACTGAACCTCGGCCAGCTGAAGGACGCGGGCTTGGTCGGTGACGACGGCAAGGGCAACCTGACGTCGATGGCGGTGACCTACGACGGCGCGGCGAAAGACAGCGTGACGCTGGGCGGCGTTGGCGCGACCACGCCGGTGGCGATCCACAACGTCAAGGATGGCGAACTGTCGGCGACGAGCAAGGATGCCGTGAACGGTTCGCAGCTGTTCGCGACGAACCAGAACCTGAGCGACCTGAAGGATTCGCTGAAGGATGGCGGCGTGATCGACCCGGTGACGGGCGAATCGCTGGCTGTCGTGTACGACAGCAACGCGAAGGACACGGTTACGCTGAAGGGCACGGACGGCACGACGCTGTCGAACGTGAAGGCCGGCGTGGCGGACATGGACGCGGTGAACGTGAGCCAGCTGAAGGATTCCGGCCTGATCGGCGACGACGGCAAGTCGATCGCCGCGGTGACGTACGACCGTAACGCGGACGGCACGCCGAACTACGGCACGGTGACGCTGGGTAACGGCGCAGGTCCGACGCAGATCAAGAACGTCGCGGACGCAACGGACGATCACGACGCACTGAACCTCGGCCAGCTGAAGGGCGCGGGCCTGGTCGGCGACGACGGCAAGGGCAACCTGACGTCGATGGCAGTGACCTACGACGGCGCGGCGAAAGACAGCGTGACGCTGGGCGGCGTTGGCGCGACCACGCCGGTGACGATCCACAACGTCAAGGATGGCGAACTGTCGGCGACGAGCAAGGATGCCGTGAACGGTTCGCAGCTGTTCGCGACGAACCAGAACCTGAGCGACCTGAAGGATTCGCTGAAGGATGGCGGCGTGATCGACCCGGTGACGGGCGAATCGCTGGCTGTCGTGTACGACAGCAACGCGAAGGACACGGTTACGCTGAAGGGCACGGACGGCACGACGCTGTCGAACGTGAAGGCCGGCGTGGCGGACATGGACGCGGTGAACGTGAGCCAGCTGAAGGATTCCGGCCTGATCGGCGACGACGGCAAGTCGATCGCCGCGGTGACGTACGACCGTAACGCGGACGGCACGCCGAACTATGGCACGGTGACGCTGGGCAATGGCGCGGGTCCGACGCAGATCAAGAACGTCGCGACGGGCGTCGACGACCTCGACGCAGTCAACGTCAAGCAACTGAACACGGGCCTGTCGGATCTCCGCGACGAGATGTCCGGCGGCAACCTGCGCTTCGTCAAGGTCAATGCCGACCCGGTCACGGGCACGCCGGCTGTCGCCAGCGGCGCGCTCGCGGTCGCCATCGGTTCCGACGCACGGGCGACCAGCGCCAACTCGCTGGCGCTCGGCAGCGGCGCACGTGTGACCGGCAACGGTTCGGTCGCGATCGGCTACAACTCGGTCGCGAACCAGAACAACGTCGTGTCGGTCGGCGACGTGGGCCGCGAACGCAAGATCGTCAACGTGGCGGACGGCGACGTCGCATTCCAGAGCACGGACGCGGTCAACGGCGGCCAGCTGTATGCGGCGCTGAACGACCTGTCGACGTCGGTGAGCTCGAAGACGCAACAGGCGATCGACAGCTTCTCGTCGGAGATCGACAAGAAGACGAAGGCTGCCATCGACGAGGTGAGTTCGCGCTCGATGCAGACGATGGACGTCAGCGACCCGCTCGTCGCGATCGAAGGCCTGCAGGGCAACAACGTCGCGTCGCTGAACGGCGCGGATCCGGCTACCGCAACGGCGGCCGCGATCGGTTCGTCGACGGCGGCAAGCGGCGCCAATGCGGTGGCCGTCGGCCTGCAAAGCGGCGCGGGTTCGAACAACTCGGTCGCGATCGGTAGCTTCGCGCAGACCGGCGCCGGCCAGGACTACTCGGTCGCCATGGGTTCGAACGTCCAGACGAACGGCACGCAGGCCGTCGCGCTGGGTGCGAACGCGCAGGCGAACGGCGAGTATGCGCTGGCCGTCGGCAACAACAATGCGCAGGCAATCGGCGACGGCTCGATCGCGCTCGGTAACGCCGCGAACGTGCGGGCCGGCTCGACCAACGCGATCGCGATGGGTACCGGTGCGAACGTCGCACGCGGCGTCGAAGGCGCGATGGCGCTTGGCGCGAACACGACCGCGGGCGCGGCCAACAGCGTCGCGCTCGGCGCGAACGCGTTCTCGAATCGTGCGAACTCGGTATCCGTCGGTCGTGCGGGTGCCGAACGCCAGGTCGTCAACGTCGCGGCAGGCACGCAGGCGACCGATGCGGTCAACGTCAGCCAGTTGAAGGGCGTGACGGACGCGCTCGGCGGCGGGGCGGCGGTGGGCGCGGACGGCACGGTGACGAGCCCGACGTACTCGCTGGCGGACCCGGCGGATGCGTCGCAGTCGAAGTCGTACAACAACGTGGGCGACGCGCTGTCGAACCTCGACGGCCGTACGACGACGAACACGCAGAACATCACCGTGATCAACAAGCAACTGGCCGATTCGGGTCTGGTCGATCCGGTGACCGGTCAGTCGATCACGGCGGTGACGTACGACCGCAACGCGGACGGCACGCCGAACCTCGGTTCGGTGACGCTGGGCGGCGCGGGCGCGACGGCTCCGGTCGCGCTGAAGAACGTCGCGGACGCGAAGGACGACCACGATGCGCTGAACCTCGGCCAGCTGAAGGACGCGGGCCTGGTGGGCGACGACGGCAAGGGCAACCTGACGTCGATGGCGGTGACGTACGACGGCGCGGCGAAGGACAAGGTGACGCTGGCCGGCGCGGACGGCACGACGCTTGCGAACGTGAAGGCCGGCGTGGCCGACATGGACGCGGTGAACGTTTCGCAGCTGAAGGGCTCGGGCCTGATCGGCGACGACGGCAAGTCGATCGCCGCGGTCACGTACGATCGCAACGCGGACGGCACGCCGAACTACGGTTCGGTGACGCTGGGTAACGGTGCAGGCCCGACGCAGCTGAAGAACGTGGCCGATGCGACGGACGACGGCGATGCGCTGAACCTCGGCCAGCTGAAGGAGGCAGGCCTGGTGGGCGACGACGGCAAGGGCAACCTGACGTCGATGGCGGTGACGTACGACGGCGCGGCGAAGGACAGCATCACGCTGGGCGGCACGGGCGCGACCACGCCGGTGGCGATCCACAACGTCAAGGATGGCGAACTGTCGGCGACGAGCAAGGACGCCGTGAACGGTTCGCAGCTGTTCGCGACGAACCAGAACCTGAGCGACCTGAAGGACTCGCTGAAGGACGGCGGCGTGATCGACCCGGTCACGGGCGAATCGCTGGCTGTCGTGTACGACGGCAACGCGAAGGACACCGTGACGCTGAAGGGCGCGGACGGCACGACGCTGTCGAACGTGAAGGCGGGTGTTGCCGACATGGACGCGGTGAACGTTTCGCAGCTCAAGGGCTCGGGCCTGATCGGCGACGACGGCAAGTCGATCGCCGCGGTCACGTACGACCGTCTCGCGGACGGCACGCCGAACTACGGCTCGGTGACGCTGGGCAATGGCGCGGGTCCGACGCAGATCAAGAACGTCGCGGATGCGACGGACGACCATGACGCGATCAACTACAACCAGTTGAAGCAGTACGTCGCGGACAACTCGGGCGGTTCGGGCAACCCGCTGGCCGTCGGCTATGACGACGACACCAAGGCTCGCGTCACGCTGCAAGGCGGCGCGGACGGCACGACGATCACGAACGTGAAGGCGGGCGCGGTCACGGCCACGAGCACGGACGCGATCAACGGTGCGCAGCTGCACGGCACGGCGCAAAGCGTGGCCGATTCGCTGGGCGGCGGCGCGACGGTGGGCGCGGACGGCAAGGTGACGAACCCGACGTACTCGCTGGCCGATCCGGCGGATGCGTCGCAGTCGAAGTCGTACAACAACGTGGGCGACGCGCTGTCGAACCTCGACGGCCGTACGACGACGAACACACAAAACATCACCGTGATCAACAAGCAGCTGGCCGATTCGGGTCTGGTCGATCCGGTGACCGGTCAGTCGATCACCGCGGTGACGTACGACCGCAACGTGGACGGCACGCCGAACCTCGGTTCGGTGACGCTGGGCGGCGCGGGCGCGACGGCTCCGGTGGCATTGAAGAACGTCGCGGACGGCGTGGATCGTCACGACGCGATCAACGTTGGCCAGTTGCAGGACGCGGGCCTGGTCGCGCCGGTCGATCCGGCGAACCCGGGTGCGGGCCTGACGTCGCTCGCCGTCGCGTACGACGGTGTCGCGAAGGACACGGTCACGCTGAAGGGCGCGGACGGTACGACGCTGTCGAACGTGAAGGCCGGCGTGGCTGACATGGACGCGGTGAACGTGAGCCAGCTGAAGGGTTCTGGCCTGATCGGCGACGACGGCAAGGCGATCGCGGCGGTCACGTACGACCGCAACGCGGACGGCACGCCGAACTACGGTTCGGTGACACTGGGTAACGGCGCCGGCCCGACGCAACTGAAGAACGTGGCCGACGCGACGGACGACGGCGATGCGCTGAACCTCGGCCAGCTGAAGGATGCGGGCCTGGTGGGCGACGACGGCAAGGGCAACCTGACGTCGATGGCGGTGACGTACGACGGCGCGGCGAAGGACAGCGTGACGCTGGGCGGCGCGGGCGCCACGACGCCGGTCGCACTGAAGAACGTTGCGGACGGCAAGGATCGTCACGACGCGATCAACCTCGGCCAGTTGCAGGATGCGGGCCTGGTGGGTCAGGACGGGTCGGGCAACCTGACGTCGCTGGCCGTCGCCTACGACGGTGCAGCGAAGGACACGGTCACGCTGAAGGGCGCGGACGGCACGACGATCACGAACGTGAAGGCGGGCGCGGTCACGGCCACGAGCACGGATGCGATCAACGGTGCGCAGCTGCACGGCACGGCGCAAAGCGTGGCCGATTCGCTGGGCGGCGGCGCAACGGTGGGCGCGGACGGCACGGTGACGAACCCGACGTACTCGCTGGCCGACCCGGCGGATGCGTCGCAGTCGAAGTCGTACAACAACGTGGGCGACGCACTGCCGAACCTCGACGGCCGTACGACGACGAATACGCAGAACATCACCGTGATCAACAAGCAGCTGGCCGATTCGGGTCTGGTCGATCCGGTGACCGGCCAGTCGATCGCGGCGGTGACGTACGACCGCAACGCGGACGGCACGCCGAACCTGGGTTCGGTGACGCTGGGCGGCGCGGGCGCGACGACGCCGGTGGCGTTGAAGAACGTCGCGGACGGCGTGGATCGTCACGACGCGATCAACGTGGGCCAGTTGCAGGACGCGGGCCTGGTTGCGCCGATCGATTCGTCTAACCCGGGTACGGGCCTGACGTCGCTCGCCGTGACGTACGACAAGCATGCGGACGGTTCGGCGAACTTCGACCAGATCACGCTGAAGGGCGCGAACGGCACGACGCTGTCGAACGTCAAGGCCGGCGCGGTGAACGCGACCAGCATGGACGCGGTGAACGGCTCGCAGCTGTACGGCGCGTCGAAGAGCGTGGCCGACGCATTGGGCGGCGGCGCGACCGTCGACGCGAACGGCAACGTGACGAACCCGACGTACACCGTCAACGACAAGACGTACAACAACGTCGGCGACGCGATCGAGAACATCTCGAGCAGTCTCGTCCACGGCTCGATCGGCCTCGTCCAGCAGGACGCGGACACGCGCGAGATCACGGTCGCGAAGGACACGGACGGCACGTCCGTGAACTTCACGGGCACGTCGGGCGACCGCGTGCTGACCGGCGTGGGCGCGGGTGCGGTGAGCGCGACGAGCCGCGATGCGATCAACGGTGCGCAACTGCACGGCACCGCGCAGAGCGTGGCGGACGTGATCGGCGGCGGGACGACGGTCGATGCGGACGGCAAGCTCGCGGATACGTCGATCGAAGTGAACGGCAGCAAGTACAAGACGGTGGCCGAAGCAGTCCAGGCCGCGGCCAAGTACGGCGCGACCGATTCGCTCGCGGTGCGTTACGACCTGAACAAGGACGGCACGCCCAACTATGGCTCGGTGACCCTCGGCGGCTCGGGCGCGGCACCGGTGCGCCTGACCAACGTCGCGGACGGTTCGAGCCGGTATGACGCGGTGAACTTCGGGCAGTTGAGCGAACTGAACGACAAGATCGGCGGCCTCGACGATCGCGTCGGCGAACTGGAGCGGAACCCGGGCACGGGCAATCCGGGCAACGGCGGTTCCGGCAACGACTACTTCGCCGGTACCGACGTGGGCACGGACGGCACGACGAAGGCGAACGCGGGCGGCGGCACGGGCAACACGGCTGCCGGTTCGGGCGCGACGATCGGCACGGGCGCGAACAACGCCACGGTCGTGGGTTCCAACGCGAACGTATCGGGCAGCAACGGTACGGCGATCGGTTCGGGCTCGAAGAGCAGCGCCGAAGGCGCGACCGCGATCGGCAGCAATGCGAAGGCATCGGGCGAGAAGTCGACGGCGATCGGCGACGGTGCGAACGCGTCGGGCAAGAACTCGGTCGCGCTGGGCGCCGGCTCGGTGGCGTCGAGCGACAACACCGTGTCCGTCGGTACGGCCGATCAGAAGCGCACGATCTCGAACCTGGCCGATGGCGTGAACGCGTCCGACGCGGCGACGAAGGGCCAGATGGATCGCGCGATCGGCGGCGTGCAAGGTCAGGTCAACGACCTGTCGCGCAACGCGTACTCCGGTATCGCCGCGGCCACCGCGCTGACGATGATCCCTGGCGTCGATCCGGGCAAGACGGTGTCGTTCGGTATCGGCGGCGCGACCTACAAGGGCTATCAGGCGGTGGCGTTCGGCGGCGAGGCCCGCATCACGCAGAACCTGAAGATGAAGGCCGGCGTGGGCATGTCGAGCGGCGGCAACACCGTCGGCGTGGGCGCTTCGTATCAGTGGTAAGCCGCCGGGCGGGGCGCAGGCCCTGCCCGCGCAGGCGATCCGCCTGACTTCATTCAACTTTTTTAAGGCGTCCGCCTTCACGGCGGACGTTTCACCATGACCATGAAAACCTTGTTGTTGCGCGCCGCGTCGATCGGCGCGATCGCGATGGCGCTCGGTGCGTGTACGACGCAATCGGGCGTCACCTACGACATCCGTGCGGTGTCGATTCCCGGCAAGCCGGACACCGTATTCCGCGTGAGCTGCGACGGGCTGCTCGGCAGCGCGAACGCCTGCGCCCGCGCGGCGGAGGAATTCTGCCAGGGCAAGGGCTTCACGCCGCTCGAGATGATCGACCGCGTGTATAGCCGCGCGCCGATGAAGGACCCGCGCGAGATCACGTTCATGTGCGGCAAGCCGCAGCCGGTCGTGCAGGCCGCGCCGCCGGCGCCGCAACCGGCGCCGGCGCCTCAGCCGGTCCAGCAGCGCCAGGTGCTGCTGCAGGGCGACGCGAACTTCGCGTTCGACAGCGCGGTGCTGACGCCGGACGCGCGCAGCCAGCTCGACCGCTTCGTGCAGATCAACAGCGGCGTCGAGTTCCGCCGCGTGGCGATCACCGGTTTCACCGATTCGACGGGCAGCGACACGCACAACCTCGCGCTGTCGGCTTCGCGGGCCCGCAACGTGATGAACTACCTGCGCGGCAACGGCCTGAAGGCGCAGTCGTTCGTCTCCGAAGGCCTCGGCGCCGCCGATCCGGTCGCGTCCAACGCGACCGCGGAAGGCCGTGCGCAGAATCGCCGCGTCGAGATCCGGATCGATGCGAAGTAACGCGCAGCGGATGACTCGCCACCGGTACGCGCGGGAACCCGATCGGCACTGAGCCGACGGAAGGACGCTCCCACC